>NZ_CP085442.1:4797500-5155594 GCF_023824195.1 Priestia megaterium | reverse complement strand
CGAGCAATCCCTCCTTTTTCTAGCTTTTATGCGCTTTGTACAACTCTTGTACAACCTGTACAAAACCTTATGCATAAAAAATTTATATTTATACAATTGCTATTATGTGGGTAAATATATATTATAGAAGAAAGCCGACTATTCGACAGATTCCACATGGTGTGGATAACTTTATACAGTGATAGTGGAAATGATGTCCACAAGTTGTCCACAGTTTGTGGATAAAAACCAACTGTGGAAAAGTAATTAAGAGTGAAAACAAAAATATAATATCAAAGAATTGGGCATGATGCAATGAATTTTCGAAACTTATCCACAATCACTACACCTTGTGGAGAAAAGTTTTCCACAACACAAGATAGTGTGCATGAGTTGTCGATAAGAAATGGAAAAGTAGAAAAATGTCGAAAAAACTTATCCACAAAGGTTTAAGAGAAGAATTTGAATAAAAAAGAGGCTTTTTATAACATGTATTGTTGTAGTTTTGTTCAGTAACGATGCGATCGCAGCTGGTAGAGAAAGAAAAAGAGATGAAAAGGAAAATTTTTTTCTTTAATAAATCAATGAATTTTATTGATTAGGTATAGACAATTGGGTTATAAAGATATTAGAATGAAGAAGATTGAGTAAAACAGATAATGAAACCAAGAGATTGAAAATTTTATTTTTTAAATAACATTGACATCTTCTTAGTCTTTTCATTATAATTGCAAGGACTGTCTTTTTCAGTTATTCCTCGAGGAGGTGTTTATAGATGAAAAGAACTTACCAACCAAACAAACGTAAGCACAGTAAAGTACACGGTTTCCGCGCTCGTATGAGCTCAGCGAATGGACGTAAAGTTTTAGCTCGTCGTCGTCGTAAAGGAAGAAAAGTATTATCAGCATAATAGACCACTGACGCCAGTGGTCTTTTTTCGCTTTATAAGGCTAAAATCACCTCTGTTCCTGTAGGGACTACATAAAAGCATGACCTGAAAAAGGGCAGGAGTTGTTAAAAATGAAAAAAAGATATCGTATAAAAAAGAATGATGAATTTCAAACAGTTTTTAAAAAGGGCAAGTCCGTAGCGAATCGCCAATTTGTCTTGTATGTTCTAGACAAACCGGATCAAGAACATTTCCGCGTAGGATTCTCCGTGGGTAAAAAGATTGGAAATGCCGTGACTCGTAATCGAGTTAAGCGCCTTGCTAAACAAATTATGTTTGAATTCACACCGTATTTAAAGCAAGACAAAGATTATATTGTAATTGCAAGGCAGCCTGCTGCAACAATGAGCTATGAAGAAATTAAAAGCAGCTTGCAGCATGTCTTTAAGCGTGGCAAATTACTTACACATAGACAAAACGATTAATAAACAATAGAAGAAAAGCCTTTAATAGCTGTTGTTTTTCTACCGCATCCTTATATAATGGATTTTGACGCACTTTCAGAATTGAAAGGTGAACATGTAGAAGGAGGAAAAACAGGTGAAGAAGAAGTTGTTTTTAGGGATAACGCTTATCTTTCTATTAACTGTTTTAGCGGGTTGTACGGAAATTAACCAACCTATTACAGATGATAGTAAAGGTTTTTGGAATGAGTATGTTGTGTATCCGCTGTCATTAGTCATTACGTATCTGGCGGAGGTATTTAAAAGCTATGGAGTTGCGATCATCGTTGTCACAATCCTGATTCGCTTACTTATTCTACCGCTTATGATTAAACAGATGAGAAACACGAAAGCAATGCAGATGCTTCAGCCCGAAATGCAGAAGTTAAAGGAGAAGTACAGTTCAAAAGATGCCCAGACGCAACAGCAATTGCAGAAAGAAACGATGGCATTATTCCAAACTTACGGAGTAAATCCTTTAGCTGGGTGCTTCCCAATTCTAATTCAAATGCCCATTCTTATTGGGATTTTCCACGCGATTACACGAACGTCGGAAATCGCAAACAACAGCTTTTTATGGTTTGATTTAGGTGCGCGTGATCCGCTATTTATCTTACCAATTGTCGCCGGCATCACAACGTTTATTCAGCAAAAGATGATGATGGCCGGAAATGCAAATCAAAATCCTCAAATGGCTATGATGCTTTGGGTTATGCCGATCATGATTGTGGTTTTTGCAATCAATTTTCCAGCCGCCTTATCTCTTTATTGGGTAGTGGGAAATCTATTTATGATTATTCAAACCTACTTCATTAAAGGGCCAGACTTAAAACAAGCGAATATTGAAGGGGTTAAAAAATGAACGAAATCACAATTACGGCCCAGACGATTGAAGCTGCTGTTCAAGAAGCATTAGATGCTTTAGAAGTAGAGCGAAATCAAACAAATGTAGAAATAATTGAACCAGGCAAAAAAGGATTTTTAGGAATCTTTAAGGGAAAACCCGCAGTTGTAAAAGTTACAAAAATAGTTGACCCTGTAGAGGAAGCGGTTCATTTTATTACAAATGTTAGCCGTGAAATGGGGATTTCGATTCATACGAACGTCAAAAAAACCTCGAGAAACTGCATAATTGAGATTAGTAGCGATTCAGCGGGAATGTTGATTGGAAAACATGGACAAACCCTCAATGCGCTCCAGCTTCTCACACAACTGGTAGCTAATCGATACAGTCAGCAATTTTTAAATGTTGTATTAAATCCAGAAGGCTACCGAGAAAAACGAAAAGAAATGGTTGAAAAACTGGCATTAAAAATAGCTAATCAGGCGATCAAAACGAATCGATCTGTTCAACTAGAACCAATGCCTTCTCATGAAAGAAAAATGATTCACCAAGCGTTAGCTAAAAATTCTTTAGTTGAGACACAATCCGTTGGCAAAGAACCCAAAAGAAGTATTTTGATTCAGCCAGTTGCCAAAAAGCACTAGCAAAATAAGCTAGTGCTTTTTTATGTGCTTATTTTTATCGATCCAGCGTTCAAAAAAATCAAGATGCATACGTTGTTATTCACATGTGGATAAGTTAAAATAGTACATACTGCCTGTTTTTCTTGCTGTGCATAACAGAAGAACCTTAGAGATGTTCCAAATCGGTGAATTGTGGTATCCTATTTATTTGGTTCATACAAATCATGGGCCTTAAAATAGATGTTTTTGTTCGTGGAAAATTGTTAACGATGATAGTATATAACATCGTTTAAAATAAAAGGTTTATAAAATGAAATGAGGTGAAGTTGGTGCTAGATTTTGATACAATTGCGGCCATTTCTACACCAATGGGAGAAGGAGCTATTGCCATCGTCCGCCTGAGTGGTGAAGAAGCAATTACGATTGCAGATCGTATCTTTAAAAGCGTTTCGAATAAACGATTAACAGACGTAGCTTCTCATACCATTCACTACGGTCATATCGTAGATCCCAAGACGGAGCAAGTCGTTGAAGAAGTGATGCTTTCCATTATGAAAGGTCCCAAGACATTTACCAGAGAAGACATTATTGAAATTAACTGTCACGGAGGAATTGTATCCGTTAATCGTGTGCTGCAGTTAGTTATTGCAAATGGTGCCCGTTTAGCTGAGCCGGGTGAGTTTACAAAACGAGCATTTTTAAATGGTCGAGTAGACTTATCACAAGCAGAAGCTGTGATGGATTTAATTCGTGCCAAAACAGATAAAGCGATGAATATGGCGATTGGCCAAATGGAAGGGCGTTTGTCCAAGCTAGTACGTCATTTACGGCAGGAAATTCTCGAAACACTTGCCCATGTAGAAGTAAACATTGACTACCCAGAATATGACGATGTAGAGGAAATGACTCACCAAGTATTGATCGAAAAAGCTTCAAATGTACGCCAAGAAATTGATAAGCTTCTTCAAACCTCTCATCAAGGGAAAATTTTAAGAGAAGGATTGGCTACGGTTATTATTGGACGTCCTAATGTAGGGAAATCTTCTCTTCTAAATAGTTTAGTGCAAGATGCAAAGGCCATTGTCACAGACATTCCTGGAACGACGCGAGATGTAATTGAAGAGTACGTCAATGTGCGAGGAGTTCCTCTGCGATTAGTTGATACAGCTGGAATTCGTGAAACAGAAGATATTGTAGAACGAATTGGTGTGGAACGCTCCCGTCAGTATTTGAAAGAAGCAGATTTAATTTTGCTTGTGTTGAATTTCAATGAAGAACTAACGGACGAAGATAAAAAGCTATTTGAAGCTGTAAAAGGCATGGACGTTATCGTGATTGTGAATAAAACAGATCTTGAGCAAAAAATTAATCTAGAGGAAGTGCAGCAATTTGCTGGTGATCATCCAGTAGTGACGACTTCGCTTCTTCAAGAAAAAGGAGTAGATCAGCTTGAAGAAGCAATCGCAGCTCTTTTCTTTGGAGGAACAATTGAATCTCAAGATTTAACATATTTATCTAATACGAGACATATTGCGCTTTTAACGCAAGCAAGAGGAGCTATCGATGAGGCCATCACAGGCATTGAAAGTGGTGTTCCAATCGATATTGTCCAAATTGATTTAACAAGAACGTGGGAACTATTAGGTGAAATTATTGGTGATGCTGTTCACGAAAGCTTAATTGATCAGTTGTTCTCTCAATTCTGTTTAGGAAAATAGATTATTAAAGGAGGCTACTATTATGCAATATGAAGGTGGACAATATGATGTTATTGTCATTGGAGCAGGTCATGCAGGTTGTGAAGCGGCACTTGCTTCTGCGCGTATGGGTGCTAAAACGTTAACGTTGACCATCAACTTAGACATGGTGGCGTTTATGCCCTGCAACCCTTCTGTAGGCGGTCCTGCAAAAGGTATTGTCGTACGTGAAATTGATGCTCTTGGCGGAGAAATGGGTAGAAATATCGATAAAACTCATATTCAAATGAGAATGTTAAACACGGGAAAAGGTCCAGCCGTTCGAGCACTTAGAGCTCAAGCAGATAAATTTGCTTATCAGCATGAAATGAAAAAAACGTTAGAAAATGAAGAAAATCTAACGCTTATGCAAGGCATGGTAGAACAGTTAATCGTAGAAGACGGTGTATGTACGGGCGTTGTCACTCAAACGGGAGCTGTGTATAAAGCTAAAACAGTTGTTATTACGACAGGGACATTCTTACGAGGGGAAATTATTTTAGGTGAACTAAAATATTCAAGCGGTCCTAATAATCAACAACCGGCTATTAAGCTTTCTGAACACTTAGAGGAGTTAGGACTGGACATGGTCCGTTTTAAAACAGGAACTCCACCTCGTGTTAATAGCTCAACTATTGATTACAGCAAAACGGAGATTCAGCCTGGGGATGATGTGCCTCGTGCTTTCTCATACGAAACAACACAGTACATTACAGATCAATTGCCTTGCTGGTTAACATATACAAGTGAACAAACTCATCAAATTATTGATGACAACCTCCACTTATCTCCTATGTATTCTGGGATGATCAAAGGTACTGGACCGCGCTACTGTCCATCTATTGAAGATAAGGTTGTGCGCTTTAATGATAAACCGCGCCACCAAATTTTCTTAGAGCCAGAAGGACGAAATACGCAAGAAGTATATGTTCAAGGACTATCAACAAGCCTTCCTGAGCACGTACAGCGTCAAATGCTTGCGACAATTCCTGGTCTTGAAAAAGTCCAAATGATGCGTGCGGGCTATGCTATTGAATATGATGCAATTGTTCCGACTCAGTTATGGCCAACGCTTGAAACGAAGAAAATTAAAAATCTTTATACGGCTGGACAAATTAACGGAACATCTGGTTATGAAGAAGCTGCAGGCCAAGGTCTTCTTGCTGGAATTAACGCGGGAAGAAGAGCGCTGGAACAAGAAGAAGTCATCTTAGGACGTTCTGATGCTTACATCGGTGTATTGGTGGATGATTTAGTAACAAAAGGAACAAATGAACCGTATCGTCTACTAACGTCTCGTGCAGAATATCGTTTATTGCTTCGTCATGATAACGCTGATTTACGTCTCACTGAAATTGGTCGTGAACTAGGATTAATCAGCGATGAGCGCTATGCTAAATTTGAACAAAAGAAAGCGGAAATCGAGCAAGAGAAGAAACGTCTTTTCTCCTTTATTATTAAGCCAAATGAAACTGTTCAAAAACTGATTAAAGAAGCTGGCGGCAGCGAATTAAAAGATGGCATTCGTGCGACAGATTTACTTCGCCGCCCTGAAATGACATATACTCATATTCATCAATTAGCACCAGCTGATGAGACGGTAGATCCTGAAGTAGCTGAACAAGTAGAAATTCAGGTGAAATACGAAGGATATATTCAGAAATCACTTCAACAAGTTGAACGCTTGAAGAAGTTAGAAAACAAAAAGATTCCTGATTATATCGATTACGATGCAATTAACGGTTTAGCTACAGAAGCACGTCAAAAATTAAACCAAGTGCGTCCCCTAACGGTAGCGCAAGCTTCACGTATTTCTGGAGTCAACCCAGCTGATATTTCAATCTTGCTTGTTTATATTGAACAAGGGCGCATCGCTAAAGTATCAAATGATTAAAACTCTTAGGCGCGAAGAAAGGGAAACTCAATGAATATTCAACAGTTTCAACAGCTATTAGAAGAAAAGGGAATTTCTCTTTCTTCTAAACAGCTGAATCAATTTGAAAAGTATTATCAAGTTTTAGTGGAATGGAACGAAAAAATGAATTTAACTGCTATCACTGATCACGGTGAAGTGTATGAGAAGCATTTTTACGATTCTATTTCAGCTGCTTTCTTTCAAGACTTTACAGAAATTGAATCCATGTGTGATGTAGGTGCAGGAGCAGGATTTCCAAGTATTCCGATAAAAATTTGCTTCCCGCATTTGCATGTAACAATCGTTGATTCGTTACAAAAGCGTATTACGTTTTTAACGCATCTTGTAAATGAGCTTGAACTAGACAATGTCACACTATGTCATGATCGAGCTGAAACATTTGGTAAAAAAGAAACGATTCGCGAGTCATTCGATCTTGTAACGGCAAGAGCCGTGGCACGTATCTCCGTTCTTAATGAATTTTGCTTACCGCTTGTTAAAGAACAAGGACGCTTTTTAGCAATGAAAGGTGCTTCTGCCCCTGAGGAATTAAAAAATGGAGAAAAATCATTCCAAGTATTAGGTGGAAAAGTGAAGTCGATTGAACATTTCCAATTGCCTTTGGAGCAAAGTGAACGTTACATTATTTTAATAGACAAAATAAAGAAAACGCCTAAAAAATATCCTAGAAAACCTGGTACCCCAGTTAAGCTTCCACTAGAGTAGGCATTAAATAGATAGAGAAGAAAATGTTTCATATGAAACATTTTCTTCTCTATATTTTCTGTTTAGAAAGCAGGATATGATTAAAAAACATCGAATTAGTTTAAGGCGGGATTTTCCTGAAGGTGGTGTGGGACTATGAAATCTGCTTTTTCACGTTTTTTTAATTTAAAAGAAAAAGATGAGGATATTCATGTAGAGATTGAAACTGTCCAAGATGAAAATGTCGAAAAAGTTTTAAGAGATGAAGTAAAACAAATTAGGGTTTCAAGTATTATTCCGAATCGTTATCAGCCGCGTACTGTGTTTAATGAAGCAAAAATTGAAGAGCTAGCTCTTACTATTCATACACACGGTATTATTCAACCTATTGTGGTTCGACCGACTGAGGGCGAAGAATACGAATTAATTGCTGGAGAACGCCGGTGGAGAGCTGTACAAAGCTTAGGATGGGATACGGTTCCTGCAATTGTGAAACATTTTAACGATACAGAAACGGCCTCTGTGGCTTTAATAGAAAACTTACAACGTGAAGAGCTAACGGCTATCGAAGAAGCACTAGCCTACGCAAAGTTAATTGAGTTACATAATCTTACCCAAGAGGCATTAGCTCAACGTTTAGGAAAAGGCCAATCCACAATTGCAAACAAGCTTCGTTTGTTAAAGCTTCCTGTTGAAATACAAGAAGCAATCAAACAAAAATTGATTACAGAGCGACATGCAAGAGCGCTCATTCCCCTCAAAAATCAAGAAAAACAACTTCAAGTATTAGCTGAGATTATTGAAAAACAATTAAATGTAAAACAAACGGAAGATCGAGTAGTTAAATTGTTAGAAACGCAGGTTAAAAAGCCAAAAGCAAAAAGAAAAGCGTTTAGTAAAGATACGCGTATCGCAATGAATACAATTCGTCAATCCTTGACAATGGTTAGTGACAGCGGTATTTCATTAAACACGGAAGAAGAAGAGTTTGATGAATATTTTCAGTTTACTATTAAGATTCCGAAAAAATAAAGAAATAGCCCTCATCTTTTTTTGATGAGGCTTTTTTATCAAAGTTTTTCGTCAGAAAATTCAATGAACAATTAAACTGTCTGGACAAATGGGATGGAAATGAAAGTAGGTGACAACATGGGGAAAATTGTGGCAGTTGCGAATCAAAAAGGCGGAGTTGGAAAAACAACAACCGCTGTTAATTTAGGAGCTTGTTTAGCTGAACAAGGAAAAAAGGTTCTACTTGTAGACGGAGATCCACAGGGTAACGCTACGAGTGGAGTTGGCATAGATAAAGCAGATGTAGATGAATGTATTTACAATGTAGTAGTGGAAGATATGGAAGCCAAAAACGTTGTGCGTTCAACAGCTGTCGAAAATTTGTCAATCATTCCCGCGACCATTCAATTAGCTGGTGCAGAAATTGAATTAGTGTCGACTATTTCACGTGAAGTTCGACTTAAGAGAGCTTTAGAAACGGTGAAAGATCACTTTGATTATGTTATTATTGATTGTCCCCCTTCTCTTGGTTTACTGACATTAAATGCGTTAACGGCAGCTGATTCTGTTTTAATACCTGTACAGTGTGAATATTATGCGCTTGAAGGATTAAGTCAATTGCTAAATACCGTTAGATTAGTCCAAAAACATTTGAATAATCAACTGCGTATCGAAGGTGTATTGCTGACTATGCTTGACGCACGCACAAATTTAGGACTGCAGGTAACAGCAGAAGTGAAGAAGTACTTTCAGGATCGCGTTTATCAAACGATTATTCCTCGAAATGTTCGTTTGAGCGAAGCGCCTAGTCATGGTGAACCAATTATCTTATATGATGCAAGATCTAGAGGGGCCGCAGTTTATACGGAACTTGCAAAGGAAGTGATTTATAATGGCGAAAGGATTAGGGAAAGGAATTAATGCCTTATTTTCAGGCTTAGATGCACAGGCTGATGATTCAATTCAGGAAGTTGCTATTCACGAACTCAGACCCAACCCCTATCAACCACGTAAAACGTTTAATAAAGAAGCAATTAATGAGTTAAAGCAATCCATTTTACATCATGGCATCTTACAGCCTATTGTAGCTCGCAAAAGCATTAAAGGCTATGAAATCTTAGCGGGTGAAAGACGATTTAGAGCTGCTAAAGAAGCCGACCTTGCTACTGTTCCTGTCATTATAAAAGACTTTTCAGAAAAGCAAATGATGGAACTAGCTTTGTTAGAGAATTTACAGCGTGAAGATTTGACGCCAATTGAAGAAGCAACCGCTTATCAATTGCTTATGGATAAGCTCGATATGACACAGGAGCAACTTGCTACACGACTGGGAAAAAGCCGACCTCATATTGCTAACTATGTTCGCCTCTTGCAACTGCCTGAGGAAATTCAAACCCTCATTTCTACTAATGAATTATCTATGGGCCACGGGCGTACGCTAGTCGGTTTAAAAAATAAAGCTCTTCTACCTAAAGTCGTTGAAAAAATACGCAAGGAACAATTGAATGTCAGACAGCTAGAGGCTTATATTGCCCACTTAAATAAAGCCGTTCCACGTGAAACATCAAAAACTAAAAAAGATAAAGATTTATTTATAAAACAAAGTGAAACACAGCTTCGTGAGCGTTTTGGTACCTCCGTTCACATTACACAAAGCAAGAAAAAAGGAAAAATTGAAATCGAATTTTTCTCTAAAGAAGATTTAAACCGTCTTCTTGAATTATTTAACGATCTTTCTGAGACTAACAAATCTTCTGTATAAAAAAGGTTGTCCTAGTTTTAGGACAACCTTTTTTATTGTTTATAATGTCTTACAGTTTGGTAAACCGAAGAAGCATTAAACTCTTTCTCTCGTTCGTTGTGCGCAGTCTCAATACTTTTCGCAATTAAATCGGCAATGCACATAACGAGGTGAAGTCTCGTATTTTGCAAGACGAAAAACTCCATAAATCCGCTCACGTTGACAACCCCTGTTATATGAATATCCCCGACTGGCGGCAATTCTTTATTAACTCCTGCTCCTGGTTTAACGGGTCCTATTCCAAGTGATGCAGAGCCTACGCTTTTCATACGACCTAAACAAGCATCAATTCCAATAATAAAAGGATTCGGAAAAAGCTTTTGAATATGTTTTAACGTTTCTTTCAAATTAACAGCATGGACAGGCTCTTCTAACGTTCCAAAAATGTGAAAAGATGAAACCTTTTTTTCATTCAGTTTCGTTCCGACTAATGGACCCAATGAGTCCCCAGTTGAACGGTCCGTTCCAATACATACAAAAACAATTGGTCTGTCTTTCTGTGCTGGAAGTAAAGATAGTAACTGTGTACTCAGCTTCTTTGTAGCAGATTCTTCATCATGAAATACGCGGGTTGAATGTTGTGTCTTCTCAAAGAAGGGAGATTTTAAATTCATAGGGTCCACTCCTTATACATAATAGTAACAGTATACGAAGATTTTGAAGATTCTATACATATATTTCATGGATTGGGGGAAAATCGATGTGGGGAGCAGGATGTAAATGGATATTTTTAATTATGGGAACCATGATAGGCGCTGGATATGCTTCAGGGAGGGAGCTATGGCAGTTTTTTGGCGAAGAAAGCGGACTTGCTATTTTTCTATTTTCTATTATTTTTGCGATTTCTTGCAATGTGATTATGCAAATCAGCTATCGCTACCGAACCAATCAATTTTACCCAGTACTAATTGAATTAATAGGAAAGAGATGGGCTGCAGCCTACGATGTTTTAATCGTTTTTTATTTGTTCACGACGACGGTGATTATGATCGCGGGCGGTGGGGCGACATTGGAAATGTGGCATGTTCCTTACTGGTGGGGAATTGGCGCTCTTAGTGCGTTTATCGTCTTTGTTTTTTCAAGAGGATTAAATGGGCTTCTTTCTATCAATTCTTTCGTTATGCCAATCTTAATGATTGGACTAGCTGGCGTACTTCTTACATTTGTTTTACGTCATCCTGGAGTAACTGATTGGCATCTTCAGCATAATTGGCCTGCTGCTTTTACCTTTACGGCTTTAAATATTCTTCCTCTTGTCGCGGTATTATCTACAATTGGAAAGGAAATTAAAAGCAAAAAAGAGATTTATATTGCAAGTGTTGGCAGTGGTTTTTTATTAGGAGGGCTCTCCTTTATTTATAATGAATCGCTTATTCAAGTTTCAGGCCTTCTTTCCTCTTATGAAATTCCATTATTCGCCATTCTTAAAGACTTCCCTTATACGATGCTGTTTTTAATGAGCATTGTTTTGCTCATTGCAATTTATACAACAGCCGTATCGGGAATCTTAGGACTGACCGCGCGTTTTCATACTGAAAAGGTGCAATCTCTTTGGAAACTGGCAGCCTGCTGGCTACTTTTAATGATTCCCTTTACAAAGTTAGGTTTTTCTACTTTGATTGCCGTTTTGTATCCAATGTATGGAATCGTCAATTTATTTTTAGTAACAGCCGTTCTATTGTATCCATTTCGAAATCGCTACAAAAGTTCGTAGAAACTTGCTACAATAGATTAAAACTTTCTCGTATGTAGATTATGTTACGATAGGAGCTACATGTAGTATGAATTCGTTGAAGTCAGTTTTTAAGAACGTGTTTGAGCCATTTTTTCAAGAAGAAACGTGGGCACATATTGGAGAGGGATTTATAAAAATTCTGTTGATTCTGCTTATTTCCATGTTTTTAATTCGGATTGGAAAGCAAGCGTTAAATAAATTTGTAGAGGTTCGCACAAATAGCCCTCTGCGTATTTCTGAGCGACGAGAAGCTACGATGGTCCGCTTGCTTCAGAATGTTTTTTCTTATGCTATTTATTTCGTTGCGGGAGTTATGATTTTAGAAACATTATCGGTAGATGTCCGTGGATTGCTAGCGGGGGCTGGAATCGTAGGGCTCGCGGTAGGGTTTGGTGCTCAAAACTTAGTGAAAGACATCATCACGGGGTTTTTTATTATCTTTGAAGATCAGTTCTCCGTTGGCGATTATGTTCGAGTAGGAACATTTGAAGGAACTGTGGAAGAAATTGGGTTGCGAACAACAAAGATTAAGAGTTGGACCGGCGAAATTAATATTTTGCCCAATGGCAGTATTGTGGAGGTCACTAATTTTTCTTTACATAACAGCGTAGCTTTCGTTGATGTAAGCATTTCTTATGAAGAAAACATACAAAAAGCAGAACAAGTGATTTTAGAGCTCTTAGAAGAATTGCCAAGCCGCTATGAAGATATGGTTAAAACTCCTGAATTGCTGGGGGTTCAAAATATCCATGCAACTGAAGTCACAATGAGGATTACAAGCGAAGTAAAACCAATGAGACATTTCCATATTTCTCGTATGATTCGTAAAGAAGTGCGTACAAGGCTAAATGAACATGGCATTGAAGTTCCATTTCCTCGTATGGTTATGTATAATCGTACAGAAGAAGCACAGCATTCGTCGACGTTGAAAGGGAAATAAGGAGGAGAGAGCTGATGACGGAAAAAGAATTTGGTTTAAATGACGTTGTGGAAATGAAAAAACCTCATCCTTGCGGTACAAATGAATGGAAAATCATTCGAATGGGAATGGATATTCGTATTAAATGTGAAGGCTGCGGTCATAGCGTAATGATTCCAAGACGTGATTTTGCACGTAAAATGAAAAAAATTCTTGTAAAGCATGAGGAATAACCTCATGCATTTTCTATGTTTATGCCTTATACTGTAAGGTGGGACAAAATGAAGCACCTTAACGCCATGCGGTTAAAGGTTCTTTATCAAACTTGTATTTCAAAAGTTGACTCACTATAATTGTGACAGGTTAACTTGTTTCGGATATATAAAGAGGAGTGAATAAATATATGGCTTTAACAGCTGGAATTGTTGGTCTTCCTAACGTTGGAAAATCAACATTATTTAATGCAATTACACAAGCGGGCGCAGAATCTGCGAACTACCCTTTCTGTACGATTGATCCTAACGTAGGTATTGTAGAAGTACCTGATCATCGTCTTCAAAAACTTACAGAGCTTGTAAAACCTAAAAAAACAATTCCAACAGCATTTGAATTCACAGATATCGCTGGAATCGTAAAGGGTGCTAGTAAAGGTGAAGGACTGGGAAATAAATTCTTATCTCATATTCGAGAAGTAGATGCAATTTGTCACGTTGTGCGTTGTTTTGAAGATGAAAACATCACGCACGTTTCAGGAAAAGTAGATCCTATTTCAGATATTGAAACAATTAATTTAGAGTTGATTTTAGCAGATTTAGAAACGGTAGAGAAGCGTATTGGCCGTGTTCAAAAAATGGCTAAACAAAAAGATAAAGAAGCAATGTATGAATACGAAATTCTAGAGAAACTAAAGAATGCATTTGAAAGTGATCAGCCAGCTCGTGCTGTATCATTTACAGAAGAACAAATGAAATTAGTAAAACAATTTCATTTGCTAACGATCAAACCTATTCTTTATGTAGCAAACGTTTCTGAAGATGAAGTAGCCGATGCATCTGCTAACGAATATGTAGCAAAAGTGCGTGAGTATGCGGCAAGTGAAGGTGCAGAAGTAATTGTTGTTTGCGCACGCATTGAATCTGAAATTGCTGAACTTGAAGGAGAAGAAAAAGCAATGTTCCTTGAAGAACTAGGCATTGAACAGTCAGGTCTAGATCAGCTTGTACGTGCAGCGTACGATTTACTTGGATTAGCTACGTACTTTACAGCTGGTGAGCAAGAAGTACGCGCGTGGACGTTTACACAAGGTATGAAAGCTCCTGAGTGTGCAGGTATTATTCATACAGATTTTGAACGTGGGTTTATTCGTGCAGAAACGGTGTCATACGAGGATTTATTAGCTGCCAAAACAATGGGAGCAGCTCGTGAAGCTGGAAAAGTACGTTTAGAAGGAAAAGAATACATCGTAAAAGACGGAGACGTTATGCATTTCCGCTTTAACGTATAAGATTAAAAGCCGAAAGAAGATATCTTCTTTCGGCTTTTGTCGTTGGCGAAAATATTAGCGTATATTTACGAAACAGCCCGCAATGCATATTGCTTTGCCTATAGTAGTATGCTATAATTTTAATTCGTGAGTAATATTTTATTGCTCCTTGCCCGTTTCGGGCCGTTAGACCAAAAGGAGGTGACAGTGATGAGAAAGTATGAAGTAATGTACATCATCCGTCCAAGCATTGATGACGAAGCAAAGAAAGCATTAGTTGAGCGCTTCAACGGCGTATTAACTGATAATGGTGCTGAAATCGCAAATGTTAAAGAATGGGGTAAACGTCGTTTAGCATACGAAATCAATGATTTCCGTGACGGTTACTACATGATTCTTGACGTGGCGGCTACTTCAGAAGCAGTTTCTGAATTTGATCGTCTTGCGAAAATCAACGAAGACATTATCCGTCATATCGTTGTTAAACAAGAAGCATAATTAAACGTTTAAATAAATGGGTTTTATTTCCTTAAGGAGTGGTTCTGATGATGAATCGCGTAATTCTCGTAGGACGCTTAACCAAAGATCCTGAATTACGTTATACCCCGAGTGGAGCAGCGGTTGCAACATTCACTTTAGCGGTAAACCGCACATTTACAAATCAGCAAGGTGAACGTGAAGCTGACTTCATCAACTGTGTTGTATGGCGTCGTCAGGCTGAAAATGCAGCGAATTTCCTTAAAAAAGGAAGTTTAGCTGGTGTTGATGGTCGACTACAATCTCGCAGTTACGAAGGACAAGACGGTCGTCGCGTATACGTAACGGAAGTTGTAGCGGAAAGTGTGCAATTTTTAGAGCCGAAAAGTGGCGGTGGGGATACGCAACGCAGTAACTTTGCTAACACTGGAGGATCTGGACAAGGCTCTCCATTTGGAGATAATCAGAACCGTAACTCAGGTAATCAAGGTTATACTCGCGTTGATGATGATCCATTTGCAAATAATGGCGAGACAATTGACATTTCAGATGACGATTTACCGTTTTAATTCGCAGTAGATTATCCGGAGTATAAAATTTTATAGAAACTTTTAAGCGGAAGGAGGCGTATCAAAATGGCAGGTGGACGTAAAGGTGGACGCAACAGACGTCGTAAAGTTTGTTTCTTCACAGCAAACGGCATCACTCACATCGATTACAAAGATGTAGATATGCTTAAAAAATTCGTTTCAGAGCGTGGTAAAATTTTACCTCGTCGTGTAACTGGAACAAGCGCTAAATACCAACGTAAATTAACGATCGCTATCAAACGCGCTCGTCAAATGGCATTATTACCATATGTTTCTGGTGAATAATGAACGGTATAAAAAGAGGCAGTAAGGATTCCCTTACTGCCTCTTTTTACATTACATAGGTGCTCTTTTGCCAAATAGTTGCTTCTTATGAATTGAATCGATAAAATAAATAATAGTCTATATCAACGAGGTGAAGTTGTGAAAGGAATTCGATATATTACAGAAGGAGCAGCTCTTTTAGCGCTGTTTGTGGCGCTGTTGCTTTTTTCACTATACATACCTGTTGTGGGAACCATTTTTCAACTAGCGCTAGCTGTTCCATTTATTGTGTATACCGTTCGTCATGGGTGGAAAAAGGCAATATTATTTTTAGTAGTAGGGTTGTTATTGACTTTGTTATTTGGAAATGTGTTGACTCTTCCTTTTACATTTGTATTTGGTATTGGTGGATTAGCAATAGGAATGCTTTACCGACAAAAACAAAAAAGGTATACCATTTTACTAGGCGGCACGGTTGCATTTAGTTTAGGTTTACTTTTATTGTTCGTAGGAGCAAATGTCATTTTTAATGTTAATTTAATGGAGCAAATAAATAATGCTTTAGATCAATCGATTAATCAAAGTATTGAAATGATGAAAAGTTTAGGACAAGACGTTAAGGAATCTCAAATTGACCAAATGAGAGATGCATTTGATATGTTTAAAAATCTGTTGCCTCTATTAATTGTTATGGGCGGAGTTATTCTGGCCTTTTTCTCTCAGTTTATTGCTACGCCTATTCTTAAAAGAACAGGTTATGAGGTGCAAGCATTCCCGCCTTTTCGTGAATTTAAACTTCCTAAAAGTATTCTATGGTATTATTTGATTGCATTAATCTTATCCTTCCCATCTTTTAATATTGAACAAGGTACATTTATGTACATAGCTATTATCAACATCGTGATGGGACTGCAAATGCTAGTAGTGTTACAAGGGATCTCTTTTATTTTCTATTTCTCACATCAAAAAGGGTATGCCAAAGCAATTCCAATTGTTGTAACAATTTTAGCATTAATTATTCCAATTATCCTTCAAATTGTGCGCATCTTAGGTATAATTGATTTAGGATTTAATTTAAGAAAACAATTAGACACAAAAAAGTAGATATTGTGGAACTTAAAAAAGTAGGAGCTGAAATGGATGCCTGTCTTTACAAAAAAGAACGTCATTCGCTATCCATTTTACTCATTGTATAGTATAGCTCTGATTTTAGTAGGTATCGTGACCTATCATAATTGGATCATAGGAATGATAGGCTTTATATTACTATTAGCCTGTCTTTTTCTATACATGAGAATGGAGCGAATGCTGTCCGATGAGTTTGAAACTTATATTTCAATGCTGTCTCATCGGCTGAAAAAAGTAGGCGAAGAGGCATTAATGGAAATGCCGATTGGGATTATGCTGTTTAATGATGAATATCAAATTGAATGGACCAATCCTTTTCTAGCATCTTGTCTGGGTGAAGACACACTAGTGGGAAGATCATTATACGATGTAGCCGAAAGTATTATTCCACTGATCAAACAAGAAGTGGAAACAGAAGTTGTCACGTTGCATGATCGGAAATTTAAAGTGGTGATTAAACGAGACGAGCGCTTACTGTACTTCTTTGATATTACAGAGCAAATAGAAATCGAAAAATTGTATGAAGAAGAACGAACAAGTTTAGGTATTATCTTTTTAGATAATTATGATGAACTAACGCAAGGAATGGATGATCAAGTTAAAAGTAACTTGAATAGCCAAGTAACCTCTATGTTAAATAGTTGGGCTCAAGAATACGGTATTTTTATTAAACGTACGTCTTCTGAGAAATTTATTGCGATTATGAATGAACAAATCTTAATTCATTTAGAGCGAAGCAAATTTTCTATCTTAGACCAAGTTCGAGAAGAGACGTCTAAACAAAATATACCGCTTACATTGAGCATCGGTATCGGAGCTGGTGCTGCTGATTTACCTGAGCTGGGTGCTTTAGCTCAATCTAGCTTGGATTTGGCCTTAGGTCGAGGTGGAGATCAAGTAGCGATTAAACAGCCGAATGGAAAAGTGAAATTCTTTGGGGGCAAGACAAACCCAATGGAAAAACGGACGCGCGTGCGTGCAAGAGTTATTTCTCACGCGTTAAAAGAGCTCATTACAGAGAGTGGAAAAGTGATTATCATGGGTCATAAGTATCCGGATATGGATGCTGTAGGAGCTGCTATTGGGATATTAAAAGTAGCGCAAGTAAATCAGAAAGACGGTTTTATCGTATTAGATCCTGATCATATTGATACAGGCGTTCAGCGAATGCTAGAAGAAATTAAAAAGAAAGAAGGCCTGTGGGAACGATTTATTACGCCTGAAGAAGCCTTAAATCTTGTGAGCGATGATACTCTTTTAGTAGTAGTAGATACGCATAAGCCATCGCTCGTTATTGAAGAAAGGTTATTAAATCGTATTGAAAATGTCGTGGTCATTGATCATCATAGACGAGGAGAAGACTTTATCGAAGATCCTCTTCTTGTCTATATGGAGCCATATGCTTCCTCGACAGCAGAACTCGTTACTGAGCTTCTTGAATACCAGCCAAAACGATTTAAAATTGATATGCTAGAAGCAACAGCACTTTTAGCCGGTATTATTGTCGATACAAAAAGCTTTACATTACGCACGGGATCTCGTACGTTTGATGCAGCGTCCTTTTTACGTTCTCAAGGCGCAGACACGGTTCTTGTTCAAAAGTTTTTAAAAGAAGATATCACGCAATATGTACAGCGAGCACGCTTTATTGAACATGCAGAGATTTATACAGCAGGTATTGCTATTTCACGAGCTGAACCAAACAAAATGTATGATCAAGTGTTAATTGCGCAAGCTGCAGATACGCTGCTTTCAATCAGCGGAGTGGTTGCTTCGTTTGTTATTTCTAAGCGACGGGATAATCTAATTGGCATTAGTGCTAGATCGCTTGGAGATATCAATGTACAAGTTATTATGGAAAGCCTCCAAGGCGGAGGCCACTTAACGAATGCTGCTACTCAGCTTCAAGACATTAGTTTGGATGAAGCTGAAGAACGGCTTAAACAAGCAATTGATGAGTACTTAGATGGAGGTAAAAAATCATGAAAGTAATTTTCTTAAAAGATGTAAAAGGAAAAGGCAAAAAAGGTGAAGTGAAAAATGTTTCAGACGGTTATGCACATAACTTCTTATTAAAAAATGGTTATGCTGTTGAAGCTACAGGCGGTAATGTGAAAGTATTAGAAGCACAAAAAAATAGAGAGCAAAAAGATGCAGCTGCAGAACTTCAAGCGAACAAAGAGTTAAAAGCAACTCTTGAAGAACTGACAGTTGAATTAACAGCAAAATCTGGTGAAGGTGGCCGTTTATTCGGTTCTATCACAAGCAAACAAATTGCTGAAGAATTAAAGAAAAAGCACAAAATTAAAGTAGATAAGCGTAAAATTGAATTAAATGATGCAATTCGCGCATTAGGCTACACAAATGTACCGGTTAAATTACATCCGGAAGTAACGGCTACTGTAAAGGTACACGTGACTGAACAAAAATAAACGTAAGATTGAGAAATAAGTAAATAATATAAAGGGTTGGCGCGGACTTGTATTTGTTCGCGCCAACATTTATGATGAAAGAAAATACTGAAAGAATATAAGAGGGGCATAGAAATATGAGTGATCTTTTTGCTGATCGTCTTCCGCCTCAGAATATTGAAGCAGAGCAAGCGCTATTAGGGGCCATTTTCTTAGAGCCTTCTTCTTTAACCTTAGCATCTGAACTGCTAATACCTGAAGATTTTTACCGGGCATCGCACCAGAAAATCTTTACATGCATGCTGAAACTTTCTGACCAAGGTGAACCGGTTGATTTGGTAACGGTAACGTCTGAATTAGCTGACCAAAAAATCTTAGAAGAAGTTGGCGGCGTATCGTATTTAAGTGATTTAGCTAACTCTGTTCCAACGGCTGCAAACGTAGAGTATTACGGTAAAATCGTAGAAGAAAAGTCGATTTTACGCCGTTTAATTCGTACTGCAACGCATATTGCTTCAGAAGGATATGCAAGGGAAGACGAAGTAGAAGTTTTATTAAATGAAGCGGAAAAAAACATTTTAGAAGTAGCACAGCGTAAAAACAGCGGTGTGTTTCAAAATATCAAAGATGTACTTGTACAAACGTACGATGATATCGAAGTTCTTCATAATCGAAAAGGTGACATTACAGGTATCCCAACCGGGTTTAGTGATTTAGATAGAATGACAGCAGGGTTCCAGCGAAATGATTTAATCATTGTAGCGGCCCGACCATCGGTAGGTAAAACGGCTTTTGCCTTAAATATTGCGCAAAACGTTGCAACGAAAACGGATGAGAACGTAGCCATCTTCAGTTTAGAGATGGGTGCTCAGCAGCTTGTTATGAGGATGCTGTGTGCGGAAGGAAATATTGATGCACAAAGGCTGCGTACAGGTTCGCTTACAGCTGATGACTGGGGAAAGCTCACTATGGCAATGGGATCTTTGTCCAATGCAGGGATTTATATTGACGATACACCGGGTATCCGAGTAGGTGAAATTCGTTCTAAGTGTCGTCGCTTGAAACAAGAAGGCGGGCTTGGGATGATTTTAATTGACTACTTACAGCTTATTCAAGGAAATGGACGAAGCGGAGAAAACCGACAGCAGGAAGTATCTGAAATTTCTCGTGCGTTAAAAGCTTTAGCTCGTGAATTAGAAGTTCCTGTTATCGCCTTATCACAGCTTTCCCGTGGGGTAGAGCAGAGACAAGATAAGCGACCAATGATGTCTGATATCCGTGAATCAGGAAGTATTGAGCAGGATGCTGATATCGTAGCTTTCTTATATCGTGAAGACTATTATGAAAAAGATACAGAAAATCAAAATATTATCGAGATTATTATAGCCAAGCAGCGTAACGGTCCAGTTGGAACCGTACAGCTTGCTTTCGTAAAAGAGTACAATAAATTCGTTAATCTCGAGCGGCGCTTTGATGACGCAGGAGTGCCGCCTGGTGCATAAAACCTCTCAATATGAGAGGTTTTATTTTATTGTTATCGCATTCGTTCCGCAAAATACGATATATTTGTAATAACTTTTGTTAAATCGTTCGGATTTAATTGACTTTAGCGTGATAAATTGATACACTTATCCATGGTTAAATTATGTCGTAGTGAGCTGTTGCTTACTAAGCGGAGGTGCTTAAGATATGTCTTCAGTCGTTGTAGTAGGAACACAATGGGGAGATGAAGGAAAAGGGAAGATTACAGACTTCCTATCAGAAAATGCAGAAGTGATTGCACGTTACCAAGGTGGGAACAATGCAGGTCACACAATTAAGTTTAATGGTGAAACTTATAAGTTACATTTAATTCCTTCAGGTATTTTTTATAATGACAAAACGTGTGTAATTGGAAACGGTATGGTTGTCGATCCAAAAGCGCTTGTTCAAGAATTAAAATACTTACATGATCGCGGTGTAACAACAGAAAACTTACGTATTAGTAACCGAGCTCATGTGATTCTTCCATATCATTTAAAATTAGATGAAGTTGAAGAAGAACGTAAAGGTGAAAATAAGATTGGTACAACGAAAAAAGGTATTGGACCAGCTTATATGGATAAAGCAGCACGTGTTGGTATTCGAATTGCCGATTTACTAGACCGTGAAGTATTTGAAGCAAAATTAACACAAAACTTAGCTGAAAAGAATCGCCTTCTTGAAAAAATGTATGAAGTAGAAGGCTTTACATTAGAAGAAATTTTAGATGAGTACTATGAGTATGGTCAACAAGTTGCAAAATATGTTGTTGATACATCAGTAGTATTAAATGATGCGTTAGACGAAGGACGTCGCGTACTATTTGAAGGCGCACAAGGTGTTATGTTAGATATCGATCAAGGAACATATCCATTTGTTACATCTTCAAACCCAGTAGCGGGTGGAGTAACAATTGGTTCTGGTGTAGGTCCATCTAAAATCAAACACGTTGTAGGTGTATCAAAAGCGTATACAACTCGTGTTGGTGACGGTCCTTTCCCAACTGAATTAACAAACGAAATCGGTGATCAAATCCGTGAAGTAGGACGTGAATATGGTACAACAACTGGTCGTCCTCGCCGTGTAGGTTGGTTCGACAGTGTAGTTGTACGTCATGCTCGTCGCGTTAGCGGAATCACAGATTTATCTTTAAACTCAATTGATGTATTAACGGGAATTGAGACATTAAAGATTTGTGTAGCTTACCGTTATAAAGGGGAAGTTATGGAAGAATTCCCTGCTAGCTTAAAAACACTTGCAGAATGCGAACCTGTATATGAAGAGCTTCCAGGTTGGACAGAAGATATTACGGGTGTGAAAACATTAGATGAGTTACCTGATAACGCTCGCCACTACTTAGAGCGCGTGTCTCAATTAACAGGTATTCCTTTATCTATTTTCTCTGTAGGTCCAGATCGTACACAAACAAATGTATTACGTGGTGTATATAGCTAAATAAAAAAGGTTAGCTCCTCGTGAGCTAACCTTTTTTATTTATAATTGGTGCTTTGTTAACAAGATATAAAAAAAGCTTAATAATAAAAAGAAAGTTTTAAAAAAACTATTGCATTCATATGAAATATCATGTTATTATAATAAGCGTCGCTAAGAGATATAACATGAGCCATTAGCTCAGTTGGTAGAGCATCTGACTTTTAATCAGAGGGTCGAAGGTTCGAGTCCTTCATGGCTCACTTTTGTTACAACGTGGCCCGTTGGTCAAGCGGTTAAGACACCGCCCTTTCACGGCGGTAACACGGGTTCGAATCCCGTACGGGTCATTTTTAATATTTTTAATACATAGCATATAGACTGAGGTCCCGTGGTGTAGCGGTTAACATGCCTGCCTGTCACGCAGGAGATCGCGGGTTCGATTCCCGTCGGGACCGCCATTTTGGCTCGGTAGCTCAGTTGGTAGAGCAAAGGACTGAAAATCCTTGTGTCGGCGGTTCGATTCCGTCCCGAGCCATCAAAAAGCATGACTTTATTTAAAGTCATGCTTTTTTCTTTTATTTACATTTAAAAGAAAACGTTATTTGCTTTGTATCTCTTTTATGGTAATATATTACTTTTTTATTTAGGGATGGTTGAAAATCATATATCTTCATGTATAGTAGAGGATGAACTTGTGACGTTTCAAGGGTTATCAAGTATAATAAAACTACGGTATTCAAACAGTATGAATACTATCTTTTATATTTTGCTTCAACTAATAAAGGAGAACGATGATCATGGATAAACGTATTTTAGTCGTAGATGACGAAAAGCCGATTGCAGATATTTTAAAGTTTAATTTGCAAAAAGAAGGTTACGAAGTATTTTGTGCTTATGATGGCGTAGAAGCACTTGAAAAAGTGGAAGAAGTACAGCCTGAAATGATTTTATTAGATATTATGCTTCCTCAGAAAGATGGAATGGAAGTTTGCCGAGAAGTGCGCAAAAAATATGATATGCCAATTATCATGTTAACAGCAAAAGACTCTGAAATTGACAAAGTTTTAGGTCTAGAATTAGGTGCAGATGATTATGTAACTAAGCCGTTCAGTACGCGTGAATTATTAGCACGTGTAAAAGCTAATTTACGTAGACATCAGCAGGTAGCTGTTCCAACGGAAGAAAGCGAAACGAATGAAATTACGATTGGAGCACTTGTTATTCACCCAGATGCTTATATCGTGTCTAAGCGCGGAGAAACGATTGAACTGACTCACCGTGAATTTGAGCTGCTGCATTATTTAGCGAAGCACATTGGACAAGTCATGACGCGTGAACACTTGCTTCAAACTGTATGGGGTTATGACTATTTTGGTGATGTGCGTACGGTAGATGTAACAGTTCGAAGATTACGTGAAAAAATTGAAGATAATCCAAGCCATCCAATGTGGATTGTAACAAGACGTGGAGTAGGCTATTATTTACGCAGCCCAGAGCAGGAGTAATTTTAGATGAAGAAAGTAAGGCTCCTGCAATCTATTCATTTAAAGTTTGTATTGATTTATGTGCTGCTCATTTTAATTGCGATGCAAATTATTGGGGTCTATTTTGCACGACAATTAGAAAAAGAATTAGTTAACAACTTTCGAACGTCTCTTCAAGAGCGGACAGACTTGCTGACGTATAATATTGGACAAGAAATGGTGAAAAATCGTGATGATGATTCACCCACTCTTGAGGAAGACTTAAAGACTATTTTACGAGATTTTGCTTCAAGACCCAATTTAGCTTCAAATGATATGAATGACATTTCTGAAGTAAGAGTCATTGACCAAAATAGAAGAATCATTGCTACATCGAACTCAAATCCTCAACAGATCATAGGTAAAAAGACTAATGATTTAGCGATTACAAATGCGTTGTTAGCAGGAACGAACTCTGATAATGTATTTGTTGATCAAAGCGGACAGCGAATCAGAGTTATGATACAGCCTATTCGTTTACAGGATAAAGTAGGTGCCAGTCAATCAAATTCAACTAATAAAAATGGAAAAGTTCAGTCTAGCGAAGAAATCTTAGGTGCTATTTACTTAACAGCTTCCATGGAGCCTGTTTACGATCAAATGAGTAATATCAATCAGATCTTTAAAGCAGGCACGGTGATTGCTCTTTTTATTACAGCTATTTTAGGCGTGTTTTTAGCTCAGACCATTACTCGTCCAATGTCTGAAATGAGAAAACAAGCACTTGAGATGGCCAAAGGGAATTTTACGAGAAAAGCTAAGGTATACGGGTATGATGAAATTGGTCAGCTAGCTCTCACATTCAACAACTTAACAAGAAAGCTTCAAGAAGCACAGGCAACTACAGAAGGGGAGCGCCGTAAGCTTAGTTCGGTATTAGCTCATATGACGGACGGCGTTATTGCGACGGATCGAAAGGGAAGAGTAATTTTAATTAATGATCCAGCCGCAGCTATGCTAAATGTTTCACGTGAAACGGTTTTGTCTGATCCAGTTGTTTCCCTATTAGATCTTGAAGAAACGCATACGTTTGAAAGCTTGCTCGCTAATCAAGAGTCATTAATTTTGGACTTTAGTACAAAATCGGATCCCTTTATTTTAAGAGCTACCATTTCCGCTATTCAAAAAGAGACCGGTTTTATTAACGGGATTATCATTGTCTTGCATGATATTACAGAGCAGGAGAAAATTGATCAGGATCGCCGAGAATTTGTAGCGAATGTTTCACATGAATTGCGTACGCCGTTAACAACGATGCGCAGTTATTTAGATGCGCTTGCAGAAGGAGCATGGCAAGATAAGGACTTAGCTCCAACATTTTTAAATGTAACGCAAACGGAAACAGAACGAATGATTCGTCTCGTTAACGACTTGCTTCAATTATCTAAGCTAGATAGCCAAGACTACCGATTTAGTCGTGACCCAATCAATTTTGTGAAGTTCTATCATTACATCATTGATCGCTTTGAAATGACAATTGAACAAGGTATTTCGTTCGTGCGCGACTTGCCAAATGAAGCAATCTATGTCGCTATCGATCAAGATAAAATTACACAAGTATTAGATAACATTATTTCCAATGCAATAAAATATTCACCTGAAGGCGGAACCATTACATTTTCAATTGCTCAGCATACGCATGAAATTGTTGTGAGCATTAAAGACCAAGGTATGGGAATTCCAAAATCAAATTTAGCTAAAATTTTCGAACGCTTCTATCGTGTAGATAAAGCACGAACGCGTAAATTAGGCGGAACAGGATTAGGGCTTGCTATTGCCAAGGAAATTATTGAAGCACATGATGGACGCATTTGGGCAGATAGTCAGGAAGGAAAAGGAACAACGATTTACTTTACTCTTCCGATTGAAAGTGAGAATGATGACGAATGGGAATGAGATATGAACATATCAAAACGGCCATCTTAGTTGTTCTCGTCGCTTCCAGTTTAATTATGACGTATCATATATGGACGTATCAGCCTTCTTATAAGGTCATTTCAAAAAATCAACATTTGCAGGAAGTTGAAGTGAGTTCAAAAAGTAAAATAGAAGATCATATTCTTCCAACAGAAGTTCTCTATCATCGAAATGATAATCACTACATGTCTCACGACGAAGATGATGTAAACAAATGGGTAAATGAAATGAAAAAGTGGAAATTTTCGAATGTGACGGACGTTTCGGATGCTATTTCTCCTGATGGATTTTTAAATTATGTCCATGGAAGTAATTCTATTGAAGTGTTGTATCCAGGCGCGCTACCTTTGAAAACATTTCAACAGCTTTTTTCATTTTCTCAAACGTCTTTGCCTAATCAAACATTTGACCGTGTACTCATTAAAATTAAGCGTACACCTTCCTTTTTCGTGAGCGTGTATCTTGTGAATTATGAGCAAAAAAAGATTTATTCGGTTACAGTCAAGAATTTGGCCAAAGATGATATCAAAGAATTAGAAGATAAAATGAAACGTACGTATGCCCCGAGCTTTGTATATAAAGAAAACAAAAATCGGTATATCTTCCTTCCGGAAAATAATATCACGATGAATAGTGAAGTCTACTATACGAGCATGAGGCATTTAGATATTGAAAAATATAAAGAAGCGCTTTTTAACAACCCAGACTATGCACGGAAAGAAACGTCTACAAACCGAGATGTCTACACCGAAGGTACAAAAGTGATTAATGTCAATACGAAGACAGATGTGATGGAATATGTGAATCTTGTAAATTCCACGACCGAGGTAATGGAAGATTATAATTTAATAAATCGCAGCTTTAGCTTCGTTAATGACCACGGCGGCTGGACGGAATCTAATTACAGGTTCAACAGCTGGAATCGTATTACAAAAGAAATTAGCTATCGTTATTATAAAGATAACTATCCAGTGTACAGCAATCAGGGAATGACTGAAATATATCAGAGATGGGGAAATGCGGAGATTTTAAATTACCGTCGTCCTCTTTATCGTTTTGTAAGAGTACAGGATTCGAGTGTAGAAAAGCTGCAGTCATCTCAAAAGGTGATTCAATTAATTGAAAAACACCAAAACTTTGACCCGAATCTGTTAAAAGATATTTCAATAGGCTATCAGCTAGAAGAAGTGTCACAGCAGCCGAAAACCGGTGAAAAGACGGTTGAGTTTAATTCTAATTCTGTCAAACTCGTTCCTTCTTGGTTCTATTATTATAATAGCAAATGGTATCGAATTGCACCGCCGACCGAAGGAGGCGATAACGATGGATTGGAATAGAACAAAAACCATCTTTATTTTCACTTTCTTGATTCTTAATATTTACTTAGGCTATCAAATTTTTAAAACTCATCAAGAAGATCAGTACTCTCTATTTGTAGAGTCGAGCGTTGAAGAACAATTAACGAGTGAAGGCATTGAATATAAACATTTACCTACAGATGTGAAGGAAGCTTCGTCGTTAAATGCTAAAAGCAAACTGTTTAAAGATGAAGATTTAAAAAAGCTTAAAGAACAAAAAGCAGCGCTGCTTGAGGAAAAAACAATTCGAAGCGTATTAGACAAACCTTTTTCAGTGCCTGAAAAAAATACAAAAGCAAAGCTAAGTCAATTTTTAAAACGATATGTGCTCTCGGGTGAAGATTATGAGCTATGGAATGTTAATAAAGAGAAAAAAACAGTTACATTCTTTCAACAATATAAGAAGCACAAAATCTATGACAATGAAAATGGCATGATTATTGCTCATTTAAATGATAAAGGTGAAATTGTTTCATATGAACAAACGATGCTAGGTTCTGTGAAAACGTTGGATGATGAGCAGGATGTTTTGTCTCCTTTAAAAGCCTTAGAAAATTTGTTTTTGAAGGACGAATTGAAAAAGAAAGATAAAGTGACAGACGTAGAGTTTGGATACTATACGTTTGATCTGCCGTTACTAAATTCTCAAGTTTTAGCACCAACTTGGCACATTGTTGTAAATGGAGATACGAGTTATTTTGTAAATGCCTTTGAAGGGCAGATCATTAAAAAAGGAAATAAATAAGTATTTGGAGTGAGATAAATGAGCCTGCATTTCAGCGTGCTAGCGAGTGGGAGCACAGGAAATGCGATTTTAGTAAGTGATGGAGAACATTCCTTACTAGTTGATGCAGGGCTGAGCGGAAAACAAATGGAAGCTCTATTTCAACAAGTAAATCGCAATATCCCGGATTTATCAGGAATTTTAGTGACTCACGAACATAGTGACCATATTAAAGGACTAGGTGTTCTGGCACGTAAATATAAGCTCCCTATTTTCGCAAATGAAAAAACGTGGAAAGCAATGGATGGGTTGATCGGTAACATTGATATGGAACAGAAGTTTCACTTTGAAATTGGCCAAACGAAATCGTTTGGTCAATTGGAAGTGGAGTCTTTTGGTGTTTCGCATGATGCTGCAGAGCCTATGTTTTATGTCTTTCATCAAGGGTCTAAAAAATTAACCCTTATTACGGATACCGGCTATGTAAGTGACCGCATGAAAGGTACGATTAAAAATAGCGATATGTACGTATTTGAAAGCAATCATGATGTTGAAATGCTGAGAATGGGGCGTTACCCTTGGAGCATTAAAAGACGAATTCTAAGCGACGTGGGACATGTATCAAATGAAGACGCGGCTCTTGCAATGGCAGATGTGATTGGAGATCAAACCAAACGCATTTACTTAGCGCATTTGAGTCAAGACAATAACATGAAGGAAATTGCCCGCATGTCTGTTGCGCAAGTGTTACAACAAAAAGACATCAATGTAGAGGACAATATTCTTCTATGTGATACAGATCCAAAAAGACCAACTGATATTGTTTATGTATAGTCTCCAGAAAGGAAGCGAAAAATAACTTCATTTAGTACGTGAATGCAGACATTCACGATGATAAATGAAGGGTTCGGTGATAGTGTGGAACATTATGATGAAGGCCAAGAGCCAAATAGTCGGCCGCCTAAACGCCGCAGAGGATATTTCGCTTCTGCTCTGATTGGAGCAATTATAGGTGCACTTATTGTACTGCTTCTTATGCCAGCCTTGGTGAGGAACGGGATTTTGCCAGATGGATGGATGACGGATGAAAATAGAGATGAACAAACAGGATCTACCATCCAAAAGTCAGTATCTCTTGACGTCACTACGGCCGTCACAAAAGCTGTTTCTGAAGCCAATGCAGCAGTTGTAGGAGTTGTAAACATTCAGAACTCTGAAAGCTTTTGGAATGATGAACGAACTGATGCCGGGACGGGCTCAGGTGTTATTTACAAAAAGCAAGGCAATAAAGCTTATATTGTGACAAACTATCATGTCATTAAAGGCGCTAACGAAATTGAAGTGAGCTTCAGTAACGGTACAAGGGTATCGGCTAAAATTCTTGGCAGCGATGATTTAATGGACTTAGCAGTTCTTGAAATTGACGCAGGCCACGTGACAAAAGTGGCTACCTTCGGAAATTCGGATAAGCTTAAAGCTGGTGAACCAGTAATTGCTATCGGAAACCCGCTAGGCCTTCAATTTTCTGGCTCCGTTACACAAGGAGTTGTCTCAGGGGTTAACCGTGTCATTCCTCAAGATTTGAATGGCGATGGAAATCCTGATTGGCAATCAGAAGTTATTCAAACAGATGCCGCCATTAACCCTGGTAATAGCGGGGGTGCTCTTGTTAATATTGATGGTGAATTAATCGGTATTAATTCCATGAAAATTGCCCAAGAAGCAGTAGAAGGCATTGGTCTTGCGATTCCAATCAACATGGCTAGACCCATTATTAATGACTTAGAACGATATGGTGAAGTCAGACGTCCGTATCTTGGAGTTAGTACACTATCATTAAGTGAGGTATCAGGGTATCATTTAAAAGAAACCCTTAAGTTACCGCATGAGGTAGTAAACGGAGTCGCTGTTCTAAAAGTCGAGCCAGGGTCGCCAGCCGCTAAAGCCGGATTGAAGGAATATGATGTGATTGTTGAGTTAGATCACAGCAAAGTAAGGGACATGGCGACACTTCGCAAACACCTCTACATTGAAAAAGAAATTGGCGATAAAATGAACGTAACGTTCTATCGCGATGGCAAAAAGAAATCCACAGAAGTAAAATTAACGCGTCAAATGAAGTAAAATAAAAGTTATCCACAGGGGATAAACTCCTGTGGTTTTTTAATGAAAAGAATAGAGAAAGGAAGATAAATACATGAAGATATATTGCTGTTTAGAACATACAGAACTAGCGCTGGATGTAATGGTAGATGAGATTGAGCTAGCGCCGGTTTTTGAAAAAATAGAAAATTCCACTGACAAAAAAAGCTGTGAATATTGTGACAATGAAGCTGTATATGTAGTAGGGAACTAATATTCTTATACAAAATGTGGATACAGCATGTGGATATGTGGATAATATCTGTGGATAAGAGATAAAGGAGAGGAGAATAGCCTGTGAATATCTCTATTATAACCATTGGGAAGCTAAAAGAAAAATACTTAAAACAAGGCATTCAAGAATATTTAAAGCGTTTATCAAGCTATGCAAAAGTAGAAATTATTGAGCTTGCAGATGAAAAAGCGCCAGAAAACTTAAGTGAATCTGAAATGGAACAGGTGAAACAAAAAGAAGGAGAGCGCATCTTAGCGAAAATCTCAGACGACACTCACGTTATCGCATTAGCTATTAACGGAAAACAAAAATCTTCAGAGGAACTCGCAAAAGAAATCGATTCATTAGCTACTTACGGAAAAAGCAAAATAGCGTTTGTCATTGGTGGGTCGCTTGGTTTAAGCAGCGAAGTAATGAAACGCTCAAACGCAGCCCTTTCTTTTTCAAAAATGACGTTTCCTCATCAGCTTATGCGCCTAGTATTAGTAGAACAGATTTACCGAGCTTTTCGTATTATTCGAAATGAACCTTATCATAAATAGAACGTGTGGATATTTTTTCATTAAAAGCTGAGACAGAAGGAAATGTAAAACCTTCTGCCTCAGCTTTTATCATATGTGGATAAATAGCACACATTTATAAAAAAGAGAGAAAAGAACAAAAGGTTCTTCTCTCCGATAAAATGTTAGAACAATTGAGTTTAAACAAACGAGTTATTTAAGAAACAGAAAAACCTTCGTCTTCTTTCACTCCAGCTTTGTCTTTAAACTCATCAAGCAACGCACGCACTTCGTCAGTCGTTTCCGTGCTCATGAGTAGATTTCTTAATTCACTTGCACCGCGGAATCCGCGAACGTAAATTTTGAAAAAGCGTCGAAGCGGTTTAAAAGGGCGCGGCTCTAATTCTTCAGAATACTTATCATGAAGATCTAGCTGCAGGCGAAGAAGTTCTAATAGCTCTTCGCTTGTGTGCTCTTTCTTTTCTTTTTCAAACGCAAACGGATTATGGAAAATTCCGCGTCCAATCATGATTCCATCAACGCCGTACTTTTCAGCAAGTTCAAGACCTTTCTGGCGGTCAGGAATATCACCGTTAATTGTTAGTAGCGTATGAGGCGAAATTTCGTCACGAAGCTTCTTGATCTCCGGAATTAACTCCCAGTGCGCGTCAACATCGCTCATTTCTTTTTTCGTACGAAGGTGAATAGAAAGGTTCACGATATCCTGTTCTAAAATGTGCTTCAGCCAGTCGTACCACTCGTCAACTTGCGTATAGCCAAGACGAGTCTTTACGCTTACTGGAAGCCCTCCAGCTTTTGCTGCTTGGATAATCTCAGCCGCAGTATCTGGGCGACGAATCAGACCAGAACCTTTTCCGTTTCCTGCAACGTTCTGCACAGGACAGCCCATATTAATATCAATGCCGCGAAAGCCCATTTCGGCCATGCCAATACTCATTTGACGGAAGTATTCAGGCTTGTCTCCCCAAATGTGCGCAACGATTGGCTGTTCATCATCTGTAAACGTCAAACGTCCTTTTACGCTATCTTTTCCTTTCGGATGACAGTAGCTTTCCGTATTCGTAAACTCTGTAAAAAATACGTCAGGTCGTGCTGCTTCAGTCACAACATGGCGAAAAACGACATCCGTCACAGCTTCCATCGGTGCCAAAATAAAAAACGGACGCGGCAACTCATGCCAAAAATTATCTTTCATCTTATATCTAAACCCTTTCTTTTAGGGAAAACATATTCCCAAAATTAAAAAGTGTAATTTCTTTTATCAGGTTGAATGCCAGTATAAACTTCAACCAATATATACTTTAATGGTATGGAACGAAAAGTGCAAGGGAACGAGACATTTTGTTTGGCTGGAAATACTTATCGAAACAAATTCTATATCTAGCATTAGTGGGGAATAAGCAATTAAAGGCAAGGTTGAAGAGATGTAGCGGATACCTACGAATAAATATGCTAATACGTTTGGTTTGGGGCTAGGAACTTTCTTCAAGGATATTATAAAGTATTCATCATAACTATGATTACGATAAACGGTTTTATAAATAACTTCTACTATATAATATATAAAAAAACACGTCTGTTACTACACAACAGACGTGGCTTCATTACGTATTACTGCTTTTTGTAAGGAGCGCCGTCCTTAGAAGGCAGTCCAGAAATGTATCCGACACCACCTGTTTCTTGAATGCCAATGCTTTCTTTCATTGCATTAGCTAGCTCTTCTTTATCAACAGCGGTAATATTTTTGTCGCTGATGTCCTCGCCCGGGTGCTGATAGTTGCTTAGTAAGTAGCGAGAGTTTTTAATGTTTTCTACTGCACGAAGTCCTGTTGCTTCTGCTCCCACTGGAACTGAAAGAATGCGTGATAGTTTTTTGGTTTTTACATTATAAGCCCATACGAAGTTGTTTGTGTGCAGTGAGCTGTCTTCTCCGATAAATAGTGTATTCAAATCATTTGAATACGTAAGGTTATCAGGGTTGGCAATTTTATTTGGATCCGCTGTATTACCGTATGCATCTGCTTTTTCTAGGTCTTGTCCAATCAGTAGTCCTTCCATGCTTGCAGGAACGTAGCGACTGTTAATCTTGCCTTTTGCTTGGTCTTTTTGATGTGATCCTAAGTTCAGCTGGTAGGTTACGCCAGACTCTAGTTTTGGAAGCTGAATATCATCTTGTACAGCGCCAGGTTCTTTTAGCATGGCACTATTTTGGTAAGAAATAGCCATATACGCTTTTTTGTCTTTTTTATTAACCGTTAGTCCTTCCATTTTGTTGAATTCAGACGTGGCACCTAGAATCGCACCGTATCTGCGTGATTCTAAAAAGGCAGCTGCCTTTTCCATGCCAGGCTTTACTTTTAAATATTCAACTTTTTTACTTGCGGCGGTTTTTACAGCTTTAAATCCTTTTGTAGGCTGGTCGGCTGTTTCAAAAATATCACTAAATTTTGTGCCTTTGTCAATAATTGATTTCACTTCATTGTCTGTTGAATGACCAAGCTTAATCCACTGAAGGTCGCCTTTACCTCCATTTTTTGTGCTCGTTTGTTTGAACTTTGCAGCATAAAGAGTTCCTGCTGAGAAGTCTTTCTCCTTATCTGCTACATACATAAACATCATGGTATTAGATCCATCGTCTCCAAAAAGAGCGGTTTTATTATCTGGGAGTACCTGCATCATTTCGTGTGAAAAACGACCTGTGCTGTAATGTTTTACGACGGACGCATTGCCGCTTTCATCCACTGAAATTTCTGGAATCCAGCCATAGTAGTAAGGATTTGCTTTTGACGTGTCACCGAAATAAAGCTTAGCAAAGTTCGTGACGTCTTTATAAGAGCTAGATGAAGGGTCTTCAAAAGCACGTGCATCAGGCTCGTATTCTTCTGAACCAAGGTGAGTACCCCAATCCGTTGTAGAGCCATTACACGGCGTCCATAAACCATTTACATTAGAAAAATCAATTTTTTTAGCATGGTTGGCGGTTAGTTTTCCTGTTTTATCATCTCGGTCAACTTGTGTAAGCGTCATGGAAGCAGGAAGACCGGAAATCTCTTTTCCAGCATTATTAACAGATTCATATTCATAATGTGAAATAATATAAGACTTACCGTTGATGGTAATAAAGCTGTTTGAATCCGGTGCGTCTGATACGTACGGTGATGGCTTATCAGGAACGCTTCGGTCAATAATTGGATCCCCGTTTGCATCGATCGGTGTACCTGCAGCGATTAATTCCCCTTTATTATCGACAATTTTATCTTTTGAAAGAAAGAGCTGGTTATAGTTAAGCGACGCTTCTTCAACGCTTCCATCTTTATACGTTACTTTTACAGATGCCTCTGTATACGTTTTAATCATATTTTCAATCGTAGTAGGTGCTTTCATTGGCTGAAACTCGACGCTTTTGATTTGTTTTGGATGTTGAACTGGATGATGCTCTGCTGCAAAAGCAGAAGCGGCGCTAGAAGCTAAAAGAGTGAGAGATAGTCCAAGAGATACTCGTTTTTTCATGGTTGATAACCTCCAAATCATATTCATACATTTATTAAATCATTTGATTGTTGAGGAAATATAAAGAGAAGCGCTGGATTTGTTGAGCTGTTGTTAAGAACGTTGAACATTTATATGACAAGTTTAACTAGAAGTTATTCAGCTATCTTTCAGAATTTGTTCAGGTAGCATTCAGCTGGGCTTCACAGTGAATTCATGTTCCGCTCTTACAATAAACACATAGCTAAAGGCGACAAGAAGCGCTTTGGCTCGTACAGCAAAAGTGAAAGGTATTTTAGCAGAAAAAACGTTACTCCAATAGCGCTATTTTGATAAATGACCGTTGCTAAAACCTTTAGCTTGTGCTGTAAATACATTGGAAATTACGCGGAGGTATAATCATGATTGGAAAAGTATTAGCAGGAAAAGCAGTAGTAGCAAAAGCCGTGGGAGGTGCCACAATTGGAACAGCTATCGCTCTTGGTTCAATGACAAGTGCATTTGCTTCAGACGGCCAGCACATTACTTCAACAAAAGCGTCGGCTCATACCGAAGCGGCAACATATACGCAAGCTCAAGCAAAAGCAATTGCCTTAAAGAACTGCGGAGGAACGGTTCAATCAGTTTCTTTTGAAAATAACGCCTATACGTTTTTAATTCACGGACAAGATAATCAAGACCATCATGTGAAGGTAAATGCACATAGCGGAAAAGTGGTAAAGGTTGAAAAACTATCTTTTTCTCGAAGTGAGGCACAAGCAGTAGCGTTGAAAAACTGTGGAGGAACGGTTAAGTCGGTAGGCTTCAACGATGGAGTATATACGTTCTTAATTCACGGAAAAGATAGCCGTGATCACCACGTGAAAGTGAATGCACAAAGTGGAAAAGTGATTCAAATTCAAAGCGCTGCATTTACAAAAGCACAGATTCAAACGATTGCATTAAAAAATTGCGGAGGAACGATTCAATCAAGTTCATATGCAAATGATGTATACACATTTTTAATCCACGGAAAAGACAACAAAGATCACCATGTGAAAGTAAACGCTGAAACAGGAAAAGTAATCAAAGTCGAAGCGGTAAAGTTTACGCAAGAACAAGCTAAACAAGCTGCTCTTCAACAGCACAAAGGAACGGTTCAATCTGTTTCATTCAGTGAACAAGCATACACGTTTGTTATCAAAGGAACAGACAATGTAAAACATACTGTAAAAATCAGCCCTCAAACAGGAAAAGTATGCTGATTTGATAAAAAAGACGATTGCCGTGAAGCAATCGTCTTTTTTAAGTTAAGGGCAATACAATTTCAAAAGCAGTTCCTACATTCAATTTGCTTTCTACACGTATTTTTCCCCCGTGCAGCTCTATAATAGATGTGCTGATGGCCAAGCCTAAGCCTGCTCCTCCATATGCTCGAGAGCGTGAAGCATCAGCTTTGTAAAATCGTTCAAATAAATGAGGAAGGTGCTCTTGAGGAATGCCGTGACCGTTATCTTGTATTGTTAATGAAAGTTCTTTCTCTTTTACTTTTCCTATCACTTGAATAACTCCTGTAGTTGGGTTTGTATGCTGTACTGCGTTGGAAAATAAGTTTAAAACAACTTGTTTAAATTGATCTTTGTTAACTTCCGATGGTAAACGGCTTGGGAAGTCGAATAAAACTTTTCTGTTCCCAGCCAATAGCATTAATTGAGGTTTCATATCTAAAATCAATTCATCTACAAAACAGCACTCTTTTTGAAACGGCGGAAGTTGATCAAGCTGAGCAAGAAGCAGAAGATCCTGAATAAGTTTGCGCAGTCTTTTGGATTCACCATACATGCTTTTTAATGCGTCGTTTAATTGCTCCGGATTGCTGCTGGCTCCTCTTAATAAAACTTCTAAAAAGCCATGAATGGATGTAAGCGGCGTTCGCAGTTCATGAGAAGCATCCGCCACAAAGCGCCGCATTTGTTCTTTGGCCTCTGTTTCAGCTTTAAATGATTCTTCAAGACGCTCAAGCATTTCGTTAATAGAAAGAGAAAGGCGATCCATTTCGATTTGTCCTTGATTAACAGGCAAGCGGTCATGTAAGCTTCCTGCATTAATATGCTCCACTTTCTTATTAATAGTAAACAAAGGGATTAACGTCTGCTTTAACACAGAAGAAAAAACAAAAAAAGCAATGGTCATTGCAGTAAGTGAAAGCATTAAAAAGATCATCATTTGTCTGATTAACAGGTCTCTTAGTGATTCTGTGGGAGTATTGATTTGAATAACTCCCTGTATTTCTCCGTCAAAGACAATGGGTTTTAAAACAATGACTTGCTCTTGATGACCATCGATTTTTTTTATGAGGCTCATCGTGTTGTCCGGCTGTTTGATGTTTTTCATTACTTGTTTGTATGTAGATGCAGAAAGCTTAGGAAAGTAAGAATGATGTGGATCCTTAGCCAGCCGTAAAAATGTGATTTTTTGATTGATAAAGGTAATATTAACACCCGGGAAATAAACCATTGGTCTTGATCTTTTTACATTCTGGCTTGTTTCAATATCATGTTTCCAGACATCATCAGGAATCAAATGAATTTGATCTTCGATGCTTCTAATTTTGTTTGTGTAGATAAATTGCTTCATGAACACGTATTGAAACAAGCCTATCAGTATCAGTAAACTCAAAATAACAAGCAAACTTCTGAATAAGAGCTGAAGGCGAAGAGAGTTCAGCGGAAAGAACCGTTTGTACTTCATGAAATATCAATCCGATACCCTACACCGCGAAGCGTTCGAATAACGGTTCGGCTATGGTCCTGTAATTTTTCTCTCAGTGATCGAATGTATACTTCTACAATGTTTTCTTCTCCTCCAAAATCATATCCCCACACTCGATCTAAAATGGTGGATTTACTTAGTACGAGACCGTGATTAATAACCAAGAATTTTAAGAGTGCATATTCAGTAGGGGATAAATCAAGTATGTGATTAAGGTATTTAATTTCTTTGCGGCGGTCATCAATTTTAAATGGACCGATTGATACTTCGTCTAATAAGTTGGGAAATTGATTGCGGATTCTAGCTTGAATGCGCGCAAGAAGTTCTTCAAAACTGAAAGGTTTGACCATATAATCATCTGCTCCAATAGTCAGCCCTTTTACCCGGTCGTCTACTTGATCTTTTGCTGTTAGCATGATGACAGCTATATTCCCCATTTTCTTCAACAAGCGGCATACTTCAAATCCATCCATTCCTGGAAGCATAACATCTACAATAGCGATATGAGGCTTGAATTCTTTGGCTATATTAATTCCTTCAATTCCGTCTTGGGCAGCTTTGATATCAAATCCTTCATTCGTTAAACCTAAAGATAAAAACTGTAAAATAGTTGGTTCGTCATCTATAAGCAAGACTTTAATTCCTTTTAGTTGTTCCATCATGGTGAAAACTCCTTTGCTCCTCTACTTTCTATTATGCTTTTTTATCTGAAACAGCACTGAATAATAGCTGAAAGCAAGCTGAAAAATAGTAGCTATTCTTATATCTTCAGCTAACTTTAAGCTTCTATTCGTCTTATTCTCAGAAATCTTTTGCATAATGAACGGCGTACTAGATAAAACACCATAAATTAGACGGAAAGTCTAATGGTGAAAGAGGAGGAAATTTAAGGATGATTAAATGGGCAAAAGTATTGTCTACATCTGCTTTAGGAACTGCAATTGCATTTAGCTCTATTACAACGAGTCACGCTGCAGAAATGAAGACAGCGAAAGCAGAAACAACTGAACATGTGAGTATCTCGCAAGCTCAGGCAAAAGGTATTGCTCTGCAAGATTGCGAAGGGACGGTCACATCTACGGAATTTAAGCAGGAATCAAGTGTGTATGTAATTACAATTGTAACGAATAACCTGGAGCAAAGAATCGTAGAAGTAAATGCAAGTACTGGAAAAGTAGTAAAGAAGCAAGAAGTGCAGTTATGGACACAAAATCAAGTGAAAGAATCCGTTTCTAAGCAGTATAAAGGCGTTATTCAATCTATTACATTTAACAAAGAAACGCGTGAATATACGTTAACTGTAGTAGATGGCAAAGTAGAATATACGCTAACCGTGGATGGTCTAACGGGGAAAGTCATTCATGAGAATAAAAAAGAGCTGCAGCTAATGTCAGAGCAAAAAATAAAAGAAGCAATTGTTAAACAATATAGTGGTTACGTATATAGTCTAGAGTTTAAAGAATCCGCTAGTCAGTATGTCGCAGTGATTCTTAAAGATAGCACTCAATATACAATAACGTTAGATGCTTTCACAGGAAAAGTAGTTAATACTTCTCAGCAAGCAGTGAAGCTATTAACGAGACAAGATGCAAAAGAACTTGCATTGGCTACATATGCAGGTAAGGTGAGAATGGTAGAATATGATCAAAACGCAGCGATTTTCACAGTAAAAATAATCAAAGATAATACGGAATATACAGTTACAATCGATGCGGTTTCGGGTGAAATCACACATGTAAAACAAGATAAGCTTCAGCCATTAACTGAGAACGCTGTAAAAGTTCTTGCTTTAAAACATCAAGAAGGAAAAGTAGAGCATATTGAGCTTATAACAGAAAACTCAATAACTGTATACGTAGTAACCTTAGTGAGCGGAAGCAAGCAGCAGACGCTTAAGTTCGATGCTTATACGGGACAAGAGTGCTCATAATTTTTTATCTTAAAACATAAAACATACATTTCATTTTTCATTCATATCAAGCAGAGGGTGCTTCAAGGCATCCTCTGCTTTTCTATTTATAACTAAAAACGGGGCTGTTTATCTATGTTAAGATAAATGTAGATTATTGTTGTAAAATGGATAGGACTAGAATGAAATAAATTAAATAGATAGGGTGTACACATGAGAAAAGAAGTACAAGTTATAGCCAAAGAAGCTTTTATTAAAAAAGTGAACAAGGGTTATCCACTCATTGAAAAAGATGCGCTTGTTGATGGTCATAAACTGCAAGAAGAAGGCGTTATTATTAACTTAGTTACTCCGAAGAATCAATTTTTAGCAAAAGGCTATTATGGAAAACAAAATAAAGGTTATGGATGGATTCTTACGAAGAAGAAAAGTGAGCAAATTGACGCGGCGTTTTTTGCACGAAAAATTCAGCGAGCTATTGCCTCTCGTCATGATTTTTATGCGTCTGAAGACACAACTGCTTTTCGCGTATTTAATAGTGAAGGTGACGGAATCGGCGGCTTGATTATTGATTATTATGACGGATATTACGTCATGAGTTGGTATAGTGAAGGAATTTATCAATTTAAAGAATACGTCATTGAAGCCTTAAAGTCTGCGCCTAACTTTAAAGGGCTGTACCAGAAAAAACGCTTTAACGTAAAAGGGCAGTATATTGAAGAAGATGATTTTGTAACAGGAGATAAAGGTGAATTCCCTTTAATTGTAAAAGAAAATGGTATTCGTTTTGCCGTTTACTTAAATGACGGAGCGATGGTTGGGGTCTTTTTAGATCAGCGAGACGTCCGTAAAACGATTCGAGATAAATATGCAAAAGGAAAGACCGTGCTAAATATGTTTTCGTATACAGGCGCATTTTCAGTGGCGGCCGCTCTTGGAGGAGCTGCGAAAACAACAAGTGTCGATTTAGCCAATCGCAGCTTGGCAAAAACAATTGAGCAATTTAGTGTAAATGGAATTGATCATGAGGCACAGGACATTATTGTAGAAGATGTTTTCAAGTATTTTAAATATGCGGTCAAGAAGAACATGACCTTCGATCTTGTGGTGCTAGATCCGCCGAGCTTTGCTAAGTCGAAAAAGCATACGTTTAGCGCGGCAAAAGACTACAAAGATTTATTAAAAGAAGCCATTGCTCTTACAAAGCCAAACGGTGTCATTGTAGCATCTACGAACGCAAGCAATTTTGATATGAAAAAATTCCATTCGTTTATTGAAAAAGCTTTTAATGAAAAAGGGGAACGGTACAAAATGATGGAGCAGTTCGCTCTTCCATCTGATTTTAAAACAATAAAAGAATTTAAGTCAGGTAATTATTTAAAAGTCGTGTTTATTCAAAAAGTAAATCGCTAAATACAAAAAAGCTGGGACAAAAGTATTTTAGCCCAAGTGAAAAACGAACCATTGATCAACATGTTTGATTAGCGGTTCGTTTTTTTTATAGTGAACGTAGGTTTCATCTGTTGAGTTCCTTCTAGCAGCTGATTGGAGGGCAAGGCGAAGACTCCTGCGGGAAAAGCGGAAGGGATGAGACCCCGCAGGAACGCAAGCGACGAGGAGGATTATCGGTCGCCCGCGGAAAGCGAAACCTTTCACGGAAATCAACTGCGGTGTAACAAGCAATCCATGTAAGCCCATGTATCCCATTTGTGAGCTTTAGATTGAATTCATTTAGTTATGTCTCAACCTCTTATTTATTGTGAATAAAATAACGCTTACAAGCTATTTTGAAACGAATAAAATGAAGGTAAAAGATAAATATTGTCAATATGTATGATAAAATAATAAATGAATTATGCTCAACACTTCACAATTTTACAATATCATCCTTATGAAACGTATTTTTACAATTATTTTATTTTAAATGGGATAAGTATTGGGTACGAAGTAGAAAGAGCATACTACTACTATTATTTAAAAACATGAAAGGAGAAAGATTATGGCTGAAACAACAAAAAAGCCTGCCGGCGAAGTGAAATTTATTCCTTTATTAATTTGTCTGGCAATCGGACTTGTTTTATGGTTTATTACACCTCCGTCCGGACTTGATGTGAAGGCTTGGCACTTATTCGCTATTTTTGTGGCTACTATCGTAGGGCTTATCATTAAACCATTGCCATTAGGCAGTGTAGCTATTTTATCTTTAACCATTATTGTATTAACTAATACATTAACACTTGAACAATCGCTCAGCGGTTTTCAAAATACGACGATTTGGTTAATCGTTATTGCATTCTTTATTTCTAGAGGTTTTATTAAGACTGGTCTAGGAACAAGGGTTGCCTATATCTTTGTTCGTTTGTTCGGTAAAAAGACGTTGGGACTATCGTATTCTCTTATCGTAAGTGACTTGCTTTTATCACCTGCAATGCCGTCTAATACAGCACGAGCTGGAGGAATTATTCTTCCAATCATTCGTTCTTTATCTGAAACATATGGATCAAGAGCTGGGGATGGTACGGAGCGCAGAGTCGGTGCTTTCTTGACAAAAGTATCGTTTCAAGCAGATATGATTACATCCGCTATGTTCGTAACGGCAATGGCGGCCAATCCTCTTGCTGTTAAAATGACAGAACAAATTACAGGAAAGACTATTTCATGGGTTGGCTGGGCAGCAGCTGCAATTGTACCTGGAATTATTAGTTTAATTGTTATTCCGCTTGTTATTTATAAGCTGTATCCGCCAGAATTAAAAGAAACACCGGAAGCATCTGAAATTGCAGTGAAAAAATTGAATGAGATGGGTCCGCTAAAGAAAGAAGAATGGTACATGATTGGCGTATTTTTACTTCTTCTTGTGCTGTGGATTTTTGGGGCTAATTTAAATATTAATGCAACAACAACTGCTTTTATTGGTCTATGTACGCTGCTTTTAACGCAAGTATTAAGCTGGTCGGACATCAAAAAAGAACAGGGAGCATGGGATACATTAGTCTGGTTTGCTGTTTTGGTTATGATGGCAACCTTCTTAAATGATCTAGGCATGATCCCTTGGTTCAGTGATTTGATGAAAGGCACTGTTAGTCATATGTCTTGGATGACGGCGTTGATTGTACTAGCTGTTGCGTATTTTTATTCTCACTACTTTTTTGCGAGTAATACGGCTCACGTCAGCGCTATGTACGCAGCATTTTTATCTGTCATCGTGGCCGCTGGTGCGCCTCCGTTACTGTCAGCATTAATTTTAGCGTTCTTTAGCAATTTATTTGGCTGTTTAACTCACTACGGCAGTGGACCGGCACCGGTGTTCTTCGGTAGTGGATACGTAACGCAGCAAAAATGGTGGTCGCTCGGCTTTTTAATTTCAATTATTCATATTATCATTTGGATTGGAATTGGCGGCTTGTGGTGGAAACTGCTAGGTCTATGGTAAAAAAACAGTGGCGCAGGCCACTGTTTTTTTATGCTTCAGCCCAAACGGATACAGAGCCGCCATTTGCAGGGAACTGTCCGTAGCCATCTTCTTCAATCACAACTTGATCTTCTCGGTTGTTTGTGAAGTCGATCCACGTTTGTCCGCTTCGGTGCTCACCGACGAACATTCTCTTTTCGCCATCTTCGCCGTTTGACATCACCACAGCGCATCCAGACTTCTCAAATTCCTCTGCACCATGCCTTACCCATCCAATGGTATTCGGGTGATCAAAATAATCGTCTTGCTGACCGTATGCTTTGTCATAGCGTACGTGCAAGAGAGCGGAAATATCTTTTTCTTTTCCCTCAATTGGGTGCTCTCCGCCTATCCCAAAATAGTCTCCGTAAAACACACAAGGATAGCCGTCTTCACGAAGTAAAATTAGAGCGTAAGCACTTTGTTTAAACCAGTCTTCTACCCAAGATTCTAAAGATTCATTTGGCTGAGAGTCATGGTTATCTACAAATGTGACAACATTCAAAGGGTGAGTTTTGACTAATGTATCATCAAAAATCGTGGTTAAATCAAAATCTCTTCCTTGCTGAGAGGCTTCATGCAGTTTATAGTGCAGCGATACGTCAAACAAATCGATTTGATAATCAATCACGTCTAGGAATTCCTGACAGGCTGTTAACTCTGGATTCCAAAACTCTCCCACAAAATAAAATGGCTTTTCTTGAGAAGAGGACAATTCGTGGGCAAACTCTTTAATAAAATCATGGTTAATATGTTTAATGGCGTCTAATCGATAACCGTCGCACTGCAGGGTGTCTGCTAGCCATTTTCCCCATTTGATCATTTCTTCCCGAACTTCAGGGTGATCGTAATCAATATTCGCAAACATTAAATAATCGTAGTTGCCAAATTCTTGATCGACATTTTCGTTCCAGCTTTTGTTTTCCCCGGCAATGCGAAAAACGCCTTCTTTTCCATTTTTATCATCGTAATCAGTGCCATTAAAATGATTAAAGTTCCATTTGAAAGAAGAATATTGATCGCCGCGCCCTTCAAATGTAAACTTTGTCCACCCTTCAATTTCAAAAGGTTCAGAAATTTCTTCTGTTCGGTTCATGGGGTCTACTTCAATGACGTGGAACGTTTCTTTTTCATCTGCTGCAGCTTTATGATTCATCACAATATCCACATAGACATTAATTCCGTGATTATGACAGGCATCAATCGCTTCATGCAGCTCTTGCTTGGTTCCATACTTTGTGCGAACGGTTCCTTTTTGATCAAACTCGCCAAGATCGTATAAGTCGTAAACGCCGTAGCCATTATCCTCTGATGAAACACCTTTTGTAACCGGGGGAATCCACACGGAATCAATTCCTTGTTCTTTTAGTTGAGGAGCGAGCTCTTTGAGGCGTTGCCAATGCTCGCCATCAGCTGGCACATGCCATTCGAAAAATTGCATAATTGTATGATTCCGTTCCAAGTTAAATCATCCTCCTTTTAAATAAAAAGATATAATCGCTCAAGGATAGTTCTTTAAAATCAAATGAGGAATTGATTATATTTTTTTCTTTTAACGTTCCTGTTATCCCTATTCCTTAAACCTTTTTCAATATATGAAGCTTAAGAAAATCTTAAAATGTTTTCTTCTTTTTTCTTGAAAAATGCAGTTTACAGTAAAACCCATAGACGAAATGACCCATGATATACTTTTGAAAGGAGTGCGAGAAATCAATGAACGAATATGTGGTTTTAGTTGTAGGTGATGAGCTGTTTGAACGATTTAAAAGAGGGGACACCTCAAGACAAACCGATGGCTCCGGACTTGGGTTAGCTATTGCTAAGTCAATTATTGATTTGCACGGAGGAGAATTGAATATTGAAATTGACGGAGATTTATTTAAAGTAACGATTACTCTTTAATGTGAGTGAATATAAACAGCATATCTAGTAAAAAAAGAGAAGCAACCTCATTATGCTGGTTGCTTCTCTTTTTTTAGCGTTATTAATTTTATTCCGCAACCGCAAAGAGTACTGTGCTTTAGTACTTTTATTTCTCTATCACACTGATTACATCTGATTTCTTGTCCAATCATTTCTTCATCCCTTCCTCTTTTTACAAGAATTTAAATAAGTATCCATAAAATATGGATACTTATTTATTGATAAAATGTTAAACTAATTGAGAATGAACGAGAATCTATAATGAGAAAAATACCTTTATTTTTTCATTTAGAAAACTGATAAATTTATTTTACTTGCTGCGGAAAAGATAATCCTAAACCATCTGCAATGCGTTTTCCGTACTCTGGATCCGCTTTGTAGAAGTGCTGAATTTGACGCAGTTTAATGTCTTCTTTTTCTACAGGCTTCATAGCTTCAACGATGTTTGCAACTAGGCGTGTACGCTCGTCTTCGCTTAGAAGGCGGTATAAGTCACCTGCTTGCGTGTAATGGTCGTTATGATCATATGCAACACTATCCGCAACGCCTGAAACAGGGTATGCCGCTTGTTTGTTTTCATGAGATTCTGTCGGACCGCCAAAGCTGTTTGGCTCGTAGTAAACAGAACGGCCGCCGTTATCGTCAAAGCGCATTTGACCATCACGCTGATAGTTATTTACTTCATTGCGCGGATGGTTAATCGGTAGCGCTTGATGATTAGCACCTACGCGGTAGCGATGTGCGTCGCTGTATGCGAATAGTCGACCTTGCAGCATTTTATCAGGTGATACGTCAATTCCCGGTACAAGCGTTCCAGGTGAGAATGTAGCTTGCTCCACTTCTGCAAAATAATTTTCCGGATTGCGGTCCAAGACCATGCGACCCACTTCAATTAGCGGATAGTCTTTTTGTGACCATATCTTTGTGACATCAAACGGATCAAAGCGATACGTATCAGCGTCTTCTAATGGCATAATCTGAACGTACAGCTTCCATGAAGGAAAATCGCCTTTTTCAATAGCATTAAATAAATCTTCGGTATGATAATCTGGATTTTCACCAGCTAGCTTTGCGGCTACGTCTGGAGACAGGTTTTTCACGCCTTGCTCTGTTTTAAAGTGATACTTCACCCAGACGCCGTCTCCTTCGGCGTTAACCCATTTAAATGTGTGGCTGCCAAATCCATGCATATGGCGTAACGTTGCCGGGATACCGCGATCAGACATCAAAATAGAAACTTGATGCAAAGATTCAGGTGACAGGGACCAGAAATCCCACACGGCCGTTGGATTTTTTAAATGCGTGCGAGGGTCGCGTTTTTGTGTATGAATAAAGTCAGGGAATTTAATCGCATCTCGGATGAAAAATACAGGTGTATTGTTTCCGACTAAGTCGTAGTTTCCTTCTTCTGTATAAAACTTAACAGCAAATCCGCGAGGATCACGAACAGTATCTGCTGAGCCGTTTTCACCAGCTACTGTTGAAAAGCGAACAAATAGAGGTGTTCGTTTTCCTACTTCAGAAAGGAAAGCTGCTTTTGTATAGGTTGAAACATCGTTTGTCACTTCGAAATAACCGTGGGCACCGGCGCCTTTTGCGTGTACTACGCGTTCAGGAACACGCTCTCGGTTAAAATGGGCTAATTTCTCTAAAAGGTGAACATCTTGAATTAAAGTAGGGCCGCGTGAACCAGCGGTCATTGAATTTTGGTTATCTCCAACCGGAGCTCCCCAACTAGTCGTTAGGTTATTCTTGTTTGTTGTCATCTTAGAACCACCTCTTATTTGAATTTTATTATGTTAGAAACAATAATAACATTTTTAAATAAAAAATCAATACTATTTTATAATTATTATAATTAAACTTGTTGATTTTGAGATGTAGTCAGTGGGGGGGTATAAGCATGTGAAGTGTACGAACTATTTTAAAAATTTTCTGTATAGTATATTTAGTTTAATAATAAAAATGCTTGGTGTGCAATTATTTTGACCTGCTATTATTACATCAAAAACGAGGCTGAGACATAACGAAATCGATCCAATCTAAAGATGAACAACTGGAATAAAGGAGCTCCTATGGATCGCTTGTGACACCGCTGTTGATTTCCGTGCAAGACTTCGCTTTCCGCGGGCGGCCGATGAGCCTCCTCGCCGCTTACGCTCCTGCGGGGTCTCATCTGTTCCGTTTTTCACGCAGGAGTCTTCCCTGTGCCCTCCAACCAACAGCTAGAAGCCACTAAAGAGATTAAATCCATGTTAACCCTAAACAATGAAAAAATCCGAACGGTTTATCGTTCGGATCTTCCTTCAACCAACTAAACTACTTTTGTTCTAGCCTCGTTCGTTTTATATATTTTGTGATAAATTTGCTTTTGCTGCCAGCTCAGCCTGAGGCGTGCGCCAAAGCTGTGTCCATTTTTGAATCGCGGCTATCATAATAATGAGACCGAGTATAAGCATGATGATAGAAAGAGTCGCATTTAATATGCTGTAACCTGCCGCAGCTTCATTCAAATACACATTCTTAACCATCCAATAACCCGCATAGTTAACCGTTACGTAAAGGTAGGCTAGTGGAATAAGGCAAGTAAGCATATAGGAGCGTTTATCTGCAATTCTAAGAATGACGGTTGCTCCAATAATTAAACCAATAGAGGCCATTAACTGATTCGATACGCCGAACAGCGCCCAAACGGAGCCAATATCTCCTGAGAATAATAAGTACCCCCACATAAAACAGGCTAGGGCGCTTGCAAAAATTGACCCGGGAAGCCAGTCTACTCGCTTCAAAGGCTTATAAAATTCACCGAAAAAGTCTTGAATTAAATAGCGGGAAACGCGTGTGCCAGCGTCGATAGCAGTTAAAATAAACACTGCTTCAAACATAATGACGAATTGGAAAAAATAAGAAGACAGGTGGCTGAACCAAGGAATTTCCGTGAAGATGTACGTCATTCCTACAGCCAGTGTAACAGCGCCGCCTGTACGGCCTTCTAAGTTTAGACCAATCTCTTGGCTAAGCTGAGGAAGAGCTGTCACGTTCATACCGAGCGTTTTAAACACTTCAGGTGTAGAGTTGATTGCAAAATAGTCTCCAGGATGTAAAGCTGTTGCTGCAATTAATGCCATAATTCCTACTAAGCATTCGACTAACATCGCGCCGAAGCCTACAACTTTAATGTCACTCCAACGGTCGAGCATCTTAGGGGTTGTTCCTGAACCAACAAATGCATGGAAGCCGGAAATAGCACCGCAGGCGATCGTAATGGAAATGAACGGCCACACAGGTCCTGCTAAAATAGGGCCGCCTCCGTGAATAAATTCAGTAACTGCAGGAAATGGAATTGCTGGATTTACGAAAAACACGCCTACAATCAGCGCGATAAAGACACCGATTTTCATAAAGCTGCTTAAATAATCTCGAGGTGCTAAAAGCAGCCAAACGGGCAAGGCCGCTGCGAAAAATGCATAAACGGGAAGAATAATTGAAAGTGTTTTAATATCTAGCGTTAAAAAATCTCCTAAAGCTGTTCCTTGAATATAAGGACCGCTAAATACGGCGATTAAAATTAAAATAAAGCCGACGGTAGAAGCCGCTTTTAAATTACCGGTTTTTTTGTGGTAAATACCTACCCCCATTGCGATCGGAATCGTAATTCCAACAGCGAATGTGCCCCAAGGATTTTTCTCAAGTGCGTGTAACACGACCATAGATAAACCGGCCATTGTGATGGTAATGATAAAAAGCATAGCTAAACCTGTACAAAAACCAGCGACGGGTCCCAGCTCTTTTTTAGCCACTTCTGAAAGCGACTGGCCTTTTTGGCGCATAGATGCAAATAACACAACTGCATCGTGAACGGCTCCTCCGATTACAGCTCCTATTAAAAGCCAGAGCAGTCCGGGCAAATAGCCAAACTGAGCTGCTAAAATAGGTCCAACAAGCGGACCCGCAGCTGCAATAGCTGCAAAGTGATGACCAAATGTTACCCATCGGTTGGTTGGCACATAATCTTTTCCATCTTCAAGCTCATGTGCTGGCGTTTTTTGCGCATCGTTTAGTTTCAAGACCTTAACAGCCATGAATGTTCCATAAAGCCGATACGCAATCATTAAAATACAGATGGATCCAATAACAATCGTAACCGCATTCATTACAAATCCCCCTATCCCTTAGTTGTCTGATGTTTGTACTACTACACAACGTTATGTAATTGTGTGTTCCCCTTACAACTTTCATTATAAAAGAAGAAAGCGCTTTTATCACCAGTTTTTCCCTTAATTATTTAAAAAATTAGAAAGTTCAAATTCCCTTTGAAAAACTATAAGACTTTTCGCATAATCTCTGCTATAATTTTAAAAAAATTAGTACGCATTTAGGTGTTTTTAGTTAGGGAGATGAAAAGAGTGAACCATCGTCAAGAGTTACAAAATAGCAAGCGTATTGTAGTCAAAGTAGGGACATCTACGTTGACCTATGATAATGGAGATATTAACTTAGCACGCATTGAAAAACTAGCGCGTGTTTTATCTGATTTAATGAACGCAGGAAAAGAAGTTGTGCTTGTTACATCAGGTGCCGTTCAAGTGGGAGTAAAAAAACTAAAGTTAAAAGAAAAGCCAACTTCTATTCGAGAAAAACAAGCAGCGGCCTCTGTCGGGCAATGTGAGCTTATGCATATCTATAGTAAATTCTTTGGTGAGTACAGCCACATCGTTGGTCAAGTACTGTTAACGAAAGATGTAATCGAAGATGAACATGTGCGCAATAACGTTGTGAACACGTTTGAAAAATTAATTGAAGACAAAGTGATTCCTATTGTGAATGAAAACGATACAGTTGCAATCGATGAGATTGAAAACATCGTGCGTTTTGGAGATAACGATAATTTATCCGCCATTGTTTCAGTTTTGATTCACGCAGATTTACTTGTTATTTTATCTGATATTGACGGTTTCTTTGATTCAGATCCCACAAAAAACCCTAACTCTAAATTAATGAAAGTAATAGATGGCATCACACCGGAGCTTGAGAATTTTGCTGGAGATAGTGGAACTGACGTTGGAACAGGCGGAATGGTCACAAAGCTTACCGCTGCTAAAACAGCTACAAGTGCAGGTGTGAGCTTAATCTTAGCAAATGGTAAAGAGCCAAGTATTTTGCGAGATATTATTGAAGGCCAAGAAATTGGAACGTTATTCTTAAAACAAGCTGAAGGAGTAATGAAATGAGTGAATTGCAGCTTAAAGGAAAGCAGGCAAAAGATGCCTCTTATTTCTTAGGAAATGTAACGAGCGAACAAAAACAGCAAGCGCTTTATAAAATGGCGGCTGCTTTATTGAGTCAGCAAGCAGCGATTTTAAAAGCCAATGAATTAGACATAGAAAAAGCCGTTCAAAAAGGCACGTCAAAAGCGATGTTAGATCGCCTATCTTTAAATGAAGAGAGGATTCATGGAATGGCAGACGGCCTGCGCCAAGTAGCTGCGCTTGCGGATCCAGTAGGAGAAGTGCTGTCTATGGCGAAGCGACCAAATGGCTTACAAATTGGGCAGCAGCGTGTACCTATTGGTGTCATAGGAATTATTTATGAAGCACGTCCAAACGTTACATGTGATGCAGCAGGCTTATGCTTAAAAGCAGGAAATGCGGTTATTTTGCGCGGAGGCAGCGAGGCGTTTTATTCAAATCAAGCGATTGTTTCTGTATTATCTCAAGCAGCGGCAAGTGCAGGATTGCCTGAGCATAGTGTACAGCTTATTGAAGATACGTCGAGAGAAACAGCACTGGAGTTAATGAAACTAAATGAATATATCGATGTATTAATTCCTCGAGGCGGTGCTGGTTTAATTGAAGCGGTGGTAAAAAATGCAACGGTTCCCGTTATTGAGACAGGAACCGGGAACTGCCACATTTATGTTGATGAAGAATATGACCGTGACATGGCGGCCAATATTGTCATTAATGCAAAAACATCTCGTCCAGCGGTGTGTAACTCAGCCGAAAAGCTGATTATTCATGAACGAGCGGCTCATGAATTTTTGCCGATTATTGTTCAAGCGCTACGAGAGAAAGATGTAGAAGTACGCGGTGATAAACGTGCGCTAACAATCGTTCCAGATCTTGTTCCAGCAGGGGATGAGGATTGGAAGAAAGAATATCTAGATTTCATCATGGCGGTTAAAATCGTAGATGATATCGATGAAGCGATTTCCCATATTAATGTTCATAGTTCACATCACTCTGAAGCGATTGTAACAACAAATTATACTCATGCTCAGCGTTTTTTACAGCGCGTTAATTCAGCCGCTGTTTATGTGAATGCTTCAACGAGGTTTACGGACGGAGAAGAGTTTGGTTTCGGGGCAGAGATCGGAATTAGTACACAAAAGCTTCATGCGCGTGGACCGATGGGATTAAAGGAATTAACAACGCTAAAATATATTATTTACGGAGATGGACAAATTCGATAAAAAAGAAGCCTGAGGCATATGCTCAGGCTTCTTTTATTTCCATATATGTTCAATTTCTTCAAGTGACTTTCCTTTTGTTTCTGGAACCCACTTCCATATAAACAAAAATGAAGCGATACACATAATCATAAAGGATAAAAATGTAAAAGATCCTCCAGCTTTGTTCCAAAGAATAGGGAAAAACTGAGACACAAACCAATTAGCTATCCACAAGAAAAACGTGGAAATAGACATTGCATAGCCTCTCGCGTGATTAGGAAAAATTTCAGAAATCACAACCCATACAACGGGTCCCATAGAAATATTAAAAAGAAATAAATAAAAAACAATAAGTAAACTTGTAGTCAACCCTTCAGTACCCTGAGAATGAAATCCAAAGGAAACGAGAAGCTGCGTAACGGCCATACCAGCTGTGCCAATAAGCAATAAAGCTTTGCGGCCAATCCGGTCGATAAGCCACATGGAACAAAGAACTCCTAAAAAGGCAGCTACACCAATCATAGACGTAACAAGGAGCGATAAATCTCCTCTAGCTCCAGCTGCTTCAAAAACTTGCGGGGCGTAATAAATAATGGCATTAATTCCGACAAGCTGTTGAAAGGCTGCAAGTAGAATACCAATAAGCAACGCTTTTCGAAGACCTGCCTCTTTAAAAAGCGAAAGAGAAGCCCGCTGATTTTCTTTTAACGATTGCTCAATATGATACAGCTCTTGGTGTGCAATGTGTGTACCATTGATTTTAATTAAAATGTCCATAGCTTCTAAAGTGCGGTTTGCTTTTACCAGCCACCTCGGACTTTCAGGAACAGGAGAAAGGATAAGAAGAAATAAAAGAGCTGGAATGCCAGAAGCACCGATAATGTAGCGCCATCCCGTGGAATTCTGCCAAGCGTCTTCCCCAATAGATAAAATGTAGTCATTTACAAAATAGACAGAAACAATCCCAATGGCAACAGCAAATTGATAAAGAGAGCCTAAGCGGCCGCGCATGTGCGGAGGGGCTATTTCAGAAATATAGGTAATAGAAAGAACAGAAGCCATACCAATGCCTAGTCCTCCAATAATTCGAGAAATAATCACAAAAGAGATGGATGAAGATAGCGCTTGCATAATTGCGGATACGATAAATAAAGAAGGTGCTAAAAGTAAGATGCTTTTTCTACCGAATCGATCACTCAGTTTTCCTGAAGCAAGTACCCCAACGGCACCACCGAGCAGCAGACTAGATACAACAAAACCTACCATCGTTGGACTAAGATTAAAATGCACTTCCATCAACCCAATAGCTCCTGAAATGACGGCTGTGTCATAGCCGTAAAGTAACCCTCCAAAAGCAGCTGCACATGAAATGAAAATCACAAAAAATAGATTTCCTTTTTGCTCCTTATACTCGTCAGAAGTTACTTTTACTATCCCCATATAAATTCCTCCTTTGAATCACGGTCACTATTTTAATTAAAAAAACGTTATACGTAAAACGTTTTCATAAAAGATGTTTTTATGTTAAACTAAAAATTATAAATAATCAAACTATTTTTTAACTTTTATATGAATTATGTACGTTTTGTTATCAATCAATAGGGAAGAAAAAATAGGGGGGAAGAGAAATATGGCGTTTATGCAATGTGATTTTTTTTCAGAAGTATTGCAAATAAGTACTTCAATGAACGTTTTGATACCGCAGCAAACAAAATCTCAAATTGGTTTACAAACCAATACAAGAAGTGAGAAACACCCTACGCTCTATTTATTACACGGTCTTTCTGATGATCATACGATATGGATGAGAAGAACTTCGATTGAACGCTACGCATCAGAATTAGGACTTGCAGTTGTAATGCCAAATGTAGATCGTAGCTTTTATAGAGATATGGCTTATGGAAAGAAGTATTGGACGTTTGTAACAGAAGAACTTCCTCAATTGGCTAGATCATTTTTTCCGTTATCGGAAAAAAGAGAAGATAATTTTGTAGCTGGTCTTTCTATGGGAGGGTACGGCGCTTTAAAATGGGCGTTTCGCAAACCACATCAATTTTCTGCAGCTGCCAGTTTATCAGGAGTGATGGACGTTGAAGGGCTTGGAGGGCGAGGAGAAGTTCAGTTCTTGGATTATCCTTTGATTTTTGGCATGCCGCCTGTTATTAGACCTGAGGATGATCTTTTCTGGCTGCTTGAAAATCGCCGGCGCTATGGAGAAGTGACTCCGCGTATTTATCAATGCTGTGGAACGGAAGATTTTTTATATCAGGAAAATAAACGTTTTTCCGAGCGATGTAAGCAAGAGCCTATTTGTTTTACATATGAAGAAGAAAAAGGAAGTCACGACTGGGCATATTGGGATCAAAAAATTCAAGATGTGTTAAAGTGGCTGTTTAGTGAAAAGTAGGGAAGGTAGTTTTCGGTGGTTCCGGCTTCTAGTAGTATAATAAAGAAAAATGTTTACTTGGTCGATAGACTAAAAGGAAATGGGAGTCGGTACGAATGGGGAGAAAAAAAGTCACGATTACAGAAGTAGCAAAAGAAGCGGGTGTTTCATTAGCTACGGTATCAAGAATCTTCAATAATAAAGACGGTAAAATTAAAATCAGTGAAAAAACTAAACAAAAAGTGCTAAAAGCAGCAGCTCATTTAGGGTATCAGACGAATCCATTTGCGGCAGCTCTGCGGGCCCAAAAAACAGGGATTATCGGGATATTAATTAGAGATTTAAAAGATCCGTTTCTAATTGAACTATTAAAAAAGGTACAGCAACAAGTCCAAAGTCGAGGGATGGATGTTCTTATTGGACATACGGATTACGAAGAAACAACGGCTGAGCGTCAATTAAATGTTATGATGAACCATTGGTTTGATGGGGTCATTTTATTAGACTATGTAGCTGCTCAGCATCCGTTTGTAGATGTATTAAAACAATATCAAACGCCTTACGTTTCTCTCACAGGAGACGCCTCTTCTGCACTTTGGCCGATTGTACATGTAGATGATGGGGTGGGAATGCAATTAGCTGTTGCTCACTTAACGGACCTTGGTCATAAGAATATAGGGTTCGTTGGGAAAGCTGTAAGCGGAGTCGAGCACCGTCTGTCTCTTTTTTATCAGTATGTACCGTCAGCAAACGCAAAGTTTGTGAAAGAAGATATGAATAACTCAGATGAACTATATCAGTTTATAAATGAGCTAGCTCATCATCCAGAGCCTCCAACTGCGCTTATTTGTGCTACGGATTACATTGCTCTGAAAGTGATACACTGTGCGTGGCAAAACGGGCTTCACGTTCCAGCAGATTTGTCTGTTATAGGGTTTGATGATATTACAGAAGCTAGTGAAGCGCATCCTCCACTAACAACCATCCGTCAACCGATGGGAAAAATGGCTGAAAAAGCAGTAAACCTCTTACTTCAGCAAATTCAGGATCAGCAAGAAATAGATCAGGTACAGTATACAATGGCACCTGTATTAGTAGAGCGTGAGACCACAAAACGTATGAATTGATAAGGAATGTATATACTATTCCTGAAAGTGTGAGACAAAAAGTCCACACTTTTTTGCATTAACCATTGCGTCCACTTCCCTCTTTCTTATACACTGTATGCTGTAGGGGAAAAAACCAAGCTTTAATATGTTTGGAGCGATTTGATGACACAACAAAAATTAGATAAATATGAAATTATGGACGTTAGCTTACTAGCAGGTAAAATTATGTTAGAAAGCGGAGCAGAAACGTATCGAGTAGAAGACACAATGATGCGGATTGCAGCGTCTTACGGTATAAAAAAATCCCACAGCTATGTGACGCCAACAGGGATTATGTTTTCACTTGAAACGAAAGAACCGACGAAAACAAAGTTAATTCGTATTTCCGAACGAACGACAGATTTAAAAAAAGTAACCATGGTAAATAGCGTCTCAAGAACAATCAGTCAAGGAAACATCTCCTTGGAGGAAGCGTACGAAATGCTACAAGAAATTGAAGCAACGAACGTAGCTTTTCCACTATGGGTTCAACTTGCAGCTGCATCCATTTCTAGCGGATGCTTTTTAATCATGTTTCAAGGTTTATGGACGGACTTTATTCCAGCTATGTTTTTAGGAGGTCTCGGATTTTTAACCGTGGTGTATTTCCACCGTCTTATTCCGATTCGCTTTTTTGCTGAGTTTACCGCTTCGTTAGTTATTGGACTTTTATCAGCTCTTCTAGTCGCTTCAGGACTAGGCACGCAAATTGATAAAATTATTATTGGATCCGTTATGCCTCTGGTTCCTGGCTTGTCCATTACCAATGCAGTGCGAGATTTAATGGCGGGACATTTATTGTCTGGATTATCAAAAGGAGCAGAAGCGTTTCTGACGGCATTCGCTATTGGTGCAGGTATTGCCATTGTATTTACGCTTCTATAGAAGGGAGGCATCATATGCATATCGTAGAGCAGATAATTACAAGTTTTATTGCCTCAGCAGCGTTTGGGATCATTTTTAATGTTCCACGTGAATCATTATTAAAAAGTGGCTTTGTCGGAATGATTGGCTGGCTCATTTACTATTTGCTAACGTTCTATGGCGTAGATGAAATTCCAAGCACAGTTGCATCGGCCTTCTTTATTGCTATTATTAGTCAAATTTACGCAAAAATTTATCGAACGCCGATCATTATTTTCACCGTAGCAGGTATTATTCCGCTAGTTCCAGGAGGAACAGCATACGATGCCATGCGTAACTTTGTAGAAAATAACTATAATGAAGCGATTAGTCTTGCAGCGAAAGCCTTTATGATTTCAGGTTCAATTGCCATTGGTATTGTATTTTCTGAAGTCATTAACCAAATCATTCGTCAATCTAAATTAAATGCCAAAGCAAAATATCGACCGTAGAGAAGCAAGCTCAAATCAGAGCGTGCTTTTTTTATGAAAAAATAAAGAGATCCTTCACTTTTTTGTCACAAGAAAGTCACGTTTTAGTCTAAAAACGTTCAAACAATGTACGTGCACAGCTAAAAAAATAGACTATACTATGTAAATAGAAAGAGAGATATTACATATGTATGTGAAATATTGAGCATATTTCTCGAATTATTATGCTCATTGTTTCACAATGTACGTAAAAGATGCTCAGAAATGAGCAAAGTATCTATGGAAATGATGAATGTTCTTATATATGAAAGGAGAAAGAAGATGGATACAGTTATACTATCACGTATTCAATTTGCATCAACGACGCTGTTTCATTTTATCTTTGTACCGCTATCTATCGGTCTTGTCTTTTTAGTAGCGATCATGGAAACGATGTACGTAGTAAAAAAAGATGAACAGTATAAAAGGATGGCAAAGTTTTGGGGGCACTTATTCCTGATTAACTTTGCTGTCGGAGTCGTAACAGGTATTTTACAAGAATTTCAGTTTGGCATGAACTGGTCAGAGTACTCACGGTTTGTAGGAGATGTATTCGGTGCGCCGCTTGCTATTGAAGCACTGCTCGCGTTTTTTATGGAGTCCACTTTCCTTGGACTGTGGATTTTCGGGTGGGATCGTTTGCCTAAATGGCTGCACTGTCTATGTATTTGGCTTGTTAGTCTAGGTACTATTTTTTCAGCGTTCTTTATTTTAACGGCTAATTCTTTTATGCAGCATCCGGTTGGAATGGAGCTGAATAATGGCCGTTTAGAAATGAATGACTTCTTTAAATTGTTAACAAACGGTCAGCTGTGGGTTGAATTCCCTCATACAATTTTAGGTTCGTTTGCAACAGGCGCCTTTTTTATCACGGGTGTCAGTGCCATTATGCTCTTGAAGAAAAAACATTTGACTTTTGCCAAAAAATCATTTCAAGTTGCCATCATTGTAGGGTTAGTTTCAGGTGTAGGAATTGCGCTATCTGGTCATGAACAGGCTGGATACTTAGTTAAAACACAGCCGATGAAAATGGCCGCAAGTGAAGGATTATGGGAAAACAGCGGAAGTCCAGGCGCCTGGACGGTAACAGCTAATATTCACCCTGATGAAAAGAAAAATACGAGTGAAATCAAAATACCTTATTTATTAAGCTTTTTATCATACGGAAAATTTTCAGGTTCCGTTCCTGGAATGAACGAGCTGCAGGAGCAGTATACGGCGAAATATGGAGCAGGAAATTATATTCCACCCGTTCGGACAACATTTTGGAGTTTCCGCATTATGGCTGGTCTGGGTGGCGTATTATGTGCATTAGGCATTTGGGGCACGTACTTGCTTTCTCGTAAAAAACTTCAAGAAAGCAAACTATTTTTACGTATTATGACGATTGCCATTGCCTTTCCGTTCCTTGGAAGCTCAGCAGGTTGGATTATGACAGAGATTGGCCGTCAGCCTTGGGTTGTATTTGGCTATATGAAAACGGAAGATGCCGTGTCTCCTGGTGTAACAGCAGGTGAATTGTTGTTTTCTATTATCTCGTTTTCGTTCTTTTATTTAATTTTAGCTGTGATTATGGTGTTCTTGTTCGTTAAAGAAATTAAAAAAGGTCCAGATCACGATCACGAAGCACATACAAAAGTAGTATCAACTGATCCGTTTACAAAGGAGGGATACAATGTTTTCTCTTAATGAATTCTGGTATTTACTAGTATCCATTCTGTTTGTTGGTTTTATCTTTTTAGAAGGCTTTGATTTTGGGATTGGAATGGTGTCTCGTTTTTTAGGAAGAAACGACTTAGAGCGACGAGCTTTTATTAATACAATCGGTCCTTTTTGGGATGCAAATGAAGTTTGGCTAATTTCAGCAATCGGTGCTATGTTTGCCGCTTTTCCAAACTGGTATGCAACGCTATTAAGCGGGTCGTATGTTCTTTTTGTTCTTCTTTTGCTTTCGCTTATTGGCCGCGGTGTAGCATTTGAATTTCGAGGAAAAGTTGAAAAACAAGCGTGGAAAAATGCATGGGATTGGGTTATATTCTTTGGAAGTCTTTTTCCACCGCTCATTTTTGGCGTCTTATTTTCAGCGCTAATGAAAGGACTGCCTGTTGAAAGCAACATGCAAATGAATGCTGGCTTTTCGGATATTGTTAATCTATATACCATAACAGGCGGCGTTACATTAACAATGCTTTGCTTATGGCACGGACTTATTTTTGCGACGATCCGTACGATGGACGATATTAGAGATCGTTCACGGAAGGTCGCTATGAAGCTTTTGCCTGTAAATGCCTTGTTACTTCTTATCTTTTCAGGCATGACGTTTTTTGAAACAGATTTATTCAGTAATCATAGCCGCTTGATGCTATATACATTTTTCATCGGTATTTTCGTGTATTTACTAGCAGGATTTTTCCTTACACGTAAAAAAGACGGATGGGCATTTGCTATGTCTGGCTTAATTTTAATTTTATCAATTTCCTCTATATTTGCAGGATTGTTTCCAACCGTTTTGGTTAGTTCAATCAATGAAAGCTATAGTTTAACGATTCATAATGCAGCATCAGGGAATTATTCCTTAAAAATTATGTCTTACGCTGCTATTGCGTTACTGCCTTTTGTGTTAGGTTATCAAATTTGGAGCTACTACGTTTTCAGAAAACGTGTAGATCATAAGGAGCATATGGAGTATTAATGGGTAGAAATTTAATGGTTTACAACGGAATAAAAATGGTTCTTGCCATGTTAATAGGGCTTATTACTATTCAAAGTGTAGCCATTATTTTTCAAGCTAAGTGGCTCGCCGAAGTAATTACCGCTCTTTTTCGTGGTGAAAGTTTAACTTCGCAGACAAAAGCAATCGGATTGTTTTTGTCTGCCTTTATGGTTCGTCAGATCATAGGTTTTATAGTAAAAAAAACGGCATATCAATTTGGAGTCAAAACGACTCAGGAACTTCGTTTGATAGTCATGAAAAGCATTTTTGCATTAGGACCGCGTTTTACCAAAGATGAAGGAACAGGAAACTTGGTGACGCTCATCACCACAGGCCTACAGAAGCTTCGCGCTTATCTCGAGCTGTTTTTGCCTAAACTGGCCGCCATTAGCGTTACACCTTGGCTAGTGCTCGCTTTCGTTTGGTACCATGATCGGCTTTCAGGCATTATTTTACTTGTGACCATGCCAATTTTAATTTTATTTATGATTTTGCTTGGACTGGCTGCACAAAAAAAAATAGATAGTCAATGGGAGACATATCACGTGTTGTCCAACCACTTTGTAGATTCGCTTCGAGGGTTAGAAACTTTAACATTTCTCGGGAAAAGTAAGGAACATGCTGAAACGATTGAAAGAGTCAGTGACCGTTATCGAAAAGCGACAATGGGAACGCTCCGAATTGCTTTTTTATCTACGTTTGCTCTAGATTTCTTTACGATGTTATCTGTAGCCATCGTGGCTGTTATGCTTGGTTTGCGGCTGGTGAATGGTTCGATGACATTAGAGCCTGCACTTATGATTTTATTGCTGGCGCCTGAATACTTCCTGCCGATACGAGAAGTCGGAAACGATTACCATGCAACATTAGACGGAAAAGAATCCGGAGATGCATTAATTAAGATTGTGAAGCAGGCTGAAAAACCGTCGGATAAAAAAGAAGACGTTCCTAGTTGGACTGAAAACAGTGAACTTCATTTACGTCATATCACCGTAAAATATGACAAAGAGCAGCCACCTTCTCTTGAAGATGTGTCACTGCATGTTAAAGGAATGAAGAAAATTGGAATCATAGGAAAAAGCGGAGCTGGAAAATCGACGCTTATTGATATATTAAGTGGCTTTGTACAATCTACAGAAGGCTCTGCTGAAGTAAACGGCGTGCCAATTGATTTACGCTCAGATGCTTGGCAAAAGCAGATTACGTATATCCCTCAGCACCCATTTATTTTTAATGGAACAGTAAAAGAAAATATTGAATTTTATCAAGACAGAGGCGGCTCATATGATTATGAAGATGCTTTAACGAAAGCAGGACTTTTATCAACGGTTCAACAGATGCCTAAGAAGGAAAATGAAATGATAGGGGATGGGGGACGGCAGCTTAGCGGCGGCCAAGCTCAAAGAATTGCTCTAGCAAGAGCATTTCTAAGCGACCGCCCTATTATTATGCTTGATGAACCAACGGCACAAGTCGATATTGAAACGGAATATGAATTAAAGCAAGATATTTTAACGATGTTCCAAGAGAAGTTATTTATTTTAGCTACGCACCGTCTGTATTGGATGAAAGACATGGATCTCATTGTTGTAATAGAGGACGGAAAGATTGCAGAAGTCGGTAATCATCAAGAACTGATTCAAAAAAAAGGAGCTTACTATCAATTTTTACATGAAGAGGAGGAGATATGATGAAATATAAAAGTTGGATATGGCCCTATTTTAAAACATATAAATATCGTATCTTTTCTATCTTATTACTAAGCTTGTTAACGATTAGTTCTGCTTGCGCGCTAATGTTCACGTCAGGTTATTTGATTTCAGCTTCTTCCTTACAGCCAGAAACAATTTTATTGGTGTATGTTCCAATTGTACTTGTGCGTACATTTGGTTTAAGCCGAGCAGCTTTCCGTTATGCGGAGCGTCTTGTCAGTCACGATTTTATTCTTCGTATTTTAGCTAAAATGCGTACACGTCTTTATCATTTGATTGAACCGTTAATTGCTACATCTCGCTATCAAACAGGAGATGTTTTAGGAGTTCTCGCGGAAGATATTGAAAGTTTACAAGACTTGTTCTTGCGTACCATTCTTCCAACAATTTCAGCTGTTATTTTATACGTTATTTCGATTGTAGCTTTAGGATTCTTTAGCCTAAAGTTTGCATGTTTGATTGCCATCTATTTATTTTTATTAGTAGTAGTGATGCCGCTTTTTTCCCTTTGGCATATGAAGGCAGCCAATCAGCGATATAAATCAAGCAAAGCACAGTTATATGCCAAGGTCACAGACGGGTTTTTAGGAGTTGCTGATTGGGTGTTAAGCGGTCAGCAGCAGTCATTTTTTCATTCGTATAACAAAACAGAAAATGAGTTAGACGGCATGGATCGTAAGCTTAAACTATGGACGTATTACCGAGAATTGTTTGGACAACTTATTGTAGCAGGTTTAATTGTCACAATGATTTGGTTTGGGGCTTCTCTTTTTGCAGATAAAGAGCTTGCAGGTGTGTTTATTGCTGCTTTTATTTTAGTAGTATTTCCTTTATCTGAAGCGCTGCTGCCAGTATCTAATGCAGTAGAAAAGATTCCTCAGTTTGAAGAATCATTAAATAGAGTACAGGCAATGGAAAAGAACTGGGAAGATGTGAACGAAAAGAAAAAACATACTCTTTCTCTACCTTATAAAGGTTCATGGAATTCGGTTAGATTAAAAGTTGAGCATGTAAGCTTTCGCTATAGTAATGAGGAGGAGTCAGTAATTCATGATCTTTCATTTCAAGTCGAGCAAGGGAAAAAAATTGCGATTCTTGGCAAGAGTGGAGCTGGAAAATCGACTCTATTAAAATTGCTGCAAGGCTCCTTATTACCTACAGAAGGTACAGTTCAACTAAACGGTCAGTCTGTTGCTGAAGTTCGTGAAGATGTACCAAAACTCATCTCTGTATTAAATCAAAATCCATATTTATTTAATACAAGCGTAGCCAACAATTTATTACTAGCTAATGAAGAGGCCACAAAAGAAGAGGTAATTGAGGCAATGAAGCAAGTGAATATGCACTCCCTTGTGGAAGGTTTACACCAAGGATATCAAACGTCCATGCTCGAAACAGGTCAGCGCTTCTCGGGAGGAGAACGTCAGCGGATTGCGTTAGCACGTGTTCTGCTTCAGCACACGCCAATTGTCATGCTAGATGAGCCAACTGCAGGGTTGGATACCGTGACTGAAAAACGTTTGTTATCCACTATCTTTGAAACTCTTCAAGACAAAACCTTAATTTGGGTTACGCACAATTTAGTTGGGATGGAAAAGATGGATGAAATCTTATTCTTGCAAGATGGTAAGGTAGCCATTCGCGGAACGCATGACGAATTACTTGCGACGAACAGTCACTATCAAAAGCTATATGAATTGGATCATCCGGCAAAAAGTCTTTAGCAGAAGCTAAAGGCTTTTTATTATTTGATAATAAAGTGAAATTCGACAAACACAAGTAAAATATGTGTCGAACGAAAGAAAACAGCTTGGATTCAAAGAAAAGAGTATGCGTTTAGCATTTTTGAAAAAGTGGTAAAACAAGGTAGTGTTTGTTTCTTCCTGTATAACATCGGTTTATTTTAGGGAAAATATATACACATTATGTGAACGAGAGAAGGAAGATACAATGGAACCTATGCTTATACATATCACGCTCGTAGTGGGACTAGGAGTTCTATCTCAGTGGCTGGCTTGGAGATTTAAGTTACCAGCAATTGTCGTGATGTCAATTATCGGACTACTAACAGGCCCTATTTTAGGTTTAATTGATCCTAAAGCACAATTTGCTCAGCTTTTTGATCCTTTTGTATCTATTGCTGTAGCTGTTATTTTATTTGAAGGCAGCTTGAACTTAGACATGAGAGAGGTAAGGGGAATCGAAAAGCCCGTGTTTCGCATTGTAACACTAGGAGCCATGCTAGCTTGGATTTTAGGCTCTTTAGCTGCTCATTATATAGCGGATTTATCATGGGCGGTGGCAATTGTTATCGGAGGGCTTTTTATTGTGACGGGTCCAACCGTGATTTTACCTCTTTTACGACAAGCTAAATTAAAACCAAAACCAGCAGCGATTTTAAAATGGGAAGGTATTATTGTTGATCCATTTGGTGCATTGCTGGCCGTTTTTTCGTTTGAAATTGTTCAATTTTTAGTGCTGAGAGAAGTGAGTGGAAAAACAATTCTCTTTTTCTTTGTAGCTTCTATTATTGCTGTTTTAATAGGATGGCTTCTTGGCCGCGGAATAGGATGGATGTTTCAAAAGGGTCATATTCCAGAGTATTTAAAATCTCCGGTCGTATTTATTGTCGTTATTGCCTGCTTTACGATAGCTGATGAAATTAAGCATGAAACAGGTCTTCTAGCAGTAACAGCGATGGGTATTACCCTTGCTAATATGCATATTTCATCTATTAGTGATATGCGACATTTTAAAGAGAACATTTCGGTTCTATTGACTTCTACTATTTTTATCATGTTAACGGCTGGACTGACGATGAAGACCATTACTGAAATTTTTCATTGGAATATTATTTTGTTTGTTTTACTTATGCTGTTTATTGTCAGACCTGTCTCCATCTTTTTATCAACGGTAGGGACAGATTTATCTATAAAAGAAAAGATACTGATTGGCTGGATTGCCCCGCGCGGCATTGTGGCGTTAACGGTCTCAAGTTACTTTGCGAAAGTACTAATCGATGAAGGATTTAAAGATGCTTCCATCCTAACAACGCTGACATTTGCTTTAGTATTTGCTACGGTTTGTGCACACGGTTTTTCCCTTTCATGGCTAGCTAAGAAGCTTGATTTATCAATTGGAGAAGAACCTGGTATTTTGCTTGTAGGAAGCAATGATTTTACGGTTGCTTTTGCTTCCAAGTTAAAACAGCTGGGCTATCCAGTATTAGTTGCTGATTCTTCGTGGGAGCGGTTAAGAGTTGCGCGCAGAGCGGAAGTAGATGTTTATCACGGAGAAGTTCTAGCTGAGCAAACGGAATATCATCTAGACTTAACTCCTTATGAATACGTGATTGCTGCAACTGAGTTAGATGCATATAATGCGCTTGTTTGTACTGCTTTTCTTCAAGATATGGGACGGAACAATGTTTTTCAATTGAGCATTCGTGACCAAGAAGATTCAAGAGAAGATGTCGATGAAATTATGCATACAGTAAGAGGACGCATGCTCTTTAAGAAAGGAATTACGTGGGAGTTTCTGCATCATAAAATGGAGCATGGATATACGATTTATAATACAAAAATTACGGATGAATATACGTATGAAACATATCTTGAGGAGAAAAGCGATGCTTCTCTTTTACTAGCAGTGAGCAAGCAGGGAAAGGCACTGAGTTTTTTTGCTCATGATCAAGAAATAAACGTTAATGCGGGTGATACGGTGTTAAGCCTTCAGCCATTAAAAAGATAAAAAAACAGGCCTTCAATGGCCTGTTTTTTTATGCTTGTCTTTGTTTAAAATGAATGACGAACAGATAAGCAGCAGCTGCTGCAAAATAGATAGTAACGGCTGGTGCCGTGAAGACATGCCCAGCTACAAAAGCAATTCCAAGAGCTAATACAATTGCTGTACTATACATCATAAAGCTTTCATCAAGAAGCTGTGATGGGTCTTTAAATAATCGAACCAATACGGTTAAACCAACTACTAGAAGTGGAAGAACCCATAGTAAAAATCCGATGATACCTAAAGAGAAAAACAGATCATAAAAATCCATTTCAATCATCTTTGGCGGAAGCTGTTTTGTATAGTCACCAGAAAAGCCCATACCTATCATTTTTCTTGCAATAGGTGCTTTTGCATACTCTTCCTTATGATGAGCTAAAAATTGCTCACGGCTGCTTAGAATCAGATTTTGAATATCTTTGTCATCTAAATTTGATTCCTTTTGTTTTTTCTTTTTAGCCGGCTTTTCTTTTTCTTTCTTTTCCGGCTTTTCTTGCTTTGTTTTCTCTTTTTTAGCCTCTAACATATCGATGTGCGTATATGTGTTTTTATAAGCTGGAGAAATCGGAGTGGTTGCTCCGGTTACAATTAAAAGCAGAATTGAGATTACTAAGTTGGCTTTAATTAAGCTGCGTTTATTCGTAAATAATTTTGCAAATAAGACAACTGTTGCTACAACTAAAGAAAGAATAACGGCACCTAAGCCTACTTTCGTTCCAAGCATGATGGACGAAACGGCTAACAAGATAAAAGGAATCCAGTAATAAGCTTTTGAAAACGAACGTACTTTATCTAAAGCTAAAAGCAGTGTGAGAGGAAGCAAAATAGCAATGGTTGCCCCTAGCTCATTCGCTGCATAAAACCAGCCTTTGAATCCGATTTTATTATACTGATAACTCTCTAGTGCTGTACCTGTTAGCATTGTACCGATAAAAACAATACTGATGATGAGTGAAGCAGTCAATAAGTTTTTGCTCAGTATTCTTTTTACATCCACAGACGATCGATAATGTGAAAACATCACAATCATTCCAAGTAATGTAACGTTCATATAAACAACCTTATTGAAAAATTTAATTTCTTGCCCAATATAATAAGGATCTTTCCATTGATGATTTAAGTAGATATTGAGTCCAAGAAAGAGTGCAAAAACAATAAGGTAGATAATCGAATATCTAGCCCATTTTGATTGTTTGGCAAACACTAAAAGTAGGACACCTGCAAAAATCATATATAGAAAGCGAATAACAACCCCAATTGAGAGACCACTATCCATGTTCAAAACCATGTACGTCGTTAGCATATCAATAATTGGCTGAATTGAAATAAAACCAACGAACAGAAAAAATAACCAGTATGTGTTCTTCATATAGTACTCTCCTGTTTTACGTGAATTAACGTTTTCTTTTAACTAAAAGCATAACACCTTCTACTCTGCATAATAGCGTCGACATTAAGTATACTAAACCACCTGCAATACAGACAATACCAAATCGTAAGATAACATGTAATGAATTCAAAAATGCGATGTCCTTTAAGAAGAACATGAGGATAGCAACAGGTACGGAAGCTAAAAGAATTTTTCCTGTTTCTTTCACTAGATATCCGTAATGGAAGTGATTGATTTGTTTTGCCAGCATAACGAATACGATGGCCGTATAGAAAAAGGCAACCACTGACATGGAAAGTGCTAATCCTTGGTATCCCATAAATTTAGTGAAAATCATGTTAAAGATGATATTTAACACAATGGATAATAAGCCTGCTCTCATAATAAGATAACCTTTTTGAAGAGAATAAAATCCTTTTGCAAGAACAGCTTGCAGCGAATAGAAAAACACTGAACCTAGGTAATAATAAGATACATCCGTTGTTTTTAACGTCGAATGTGCGTCAAATGCACCGCGCTGATAAGCAATCATTACAATGTCTTTCATATAAAAGATCATAATAACAATCGTCGGAATCAGCAGCATCAGCATAAACGTAATCCCTTTTTCAATTCCCGATTTAAAGCGTTCTTCATCTTTGTCAGAAATGGCTCTTGCAATCAGCGGATAAATAATGGTTGCGACCGTAACCCCGAATATTGCCTGGGGAATACTTACAAGTCTGAAGGCGTAATTTAAGTATGAAATAACACCTTCACCAAAGGAGCCAGCAAAGAAGAAGTTTACAGTTAAATTAATTTGACCGACCATAATGGTCACACCAACAGGGATGAATACTTTATAAAAAGCCACCACTTCATCACGGTCAATTTTTTGCTTCCATAACAGCAGATGCTGCGGTTTAAAATAGACAACTTTAATTAAGAAAGAAGCAATTGTTCCTATAAAATAGCCAAGAGCAATTGCATAGCCGCCCATAATTGAATGTAATAGGATTGTACTTAAAATCGTAAATAGTACAACAACCGTTTGAGAAAACACAGAGAAAGAATATTGACTTCGTGCATCAAATACACCTTCGTATACGGCATTCACTCCAACTAGTGAAAGAGATAAGAAGTACATAACGCCCGTATAAATTCCTAGTTCAATTGCTGCTTTGGAAAAATTAGAATACGAAGCGGGAAAGTAAAAGAAAGCGGCAATTGATCCGAGAACCGAAATAATGAAACAAATAAGAAAGGTTGATTTAACAATATTAGTCAAATGAACCTTTCCTTTATTTTCTTTTTCATAACGTAAATAACTAGGAATAAACGCATCCTTCATCCCCGTTAACATAAATAAAATAAAAGCGTTTGGAATAATCATTGCTGCGTTGTATGAATCGACGATATAACTTGTACCGAAATAGTTAGCAATAACTAAATCACGAATCATACTAGAAAATTTCAAAAATAATGTTGATATGAGCAGTAAAATGCTCGCGAATTTTAAGTTTTTCATGCGAAACTCCTACCTTTTCAAGTTATCTCATCAACTATTAGCAATAAAGAAGCATCCGACAATTAGAAGAATACAGCCGATAACTTGTTTTGTTGTAACTTTTTCTTTAATTAAAAAGTAACCGAATGTTAATGTCCAAATATACGTAATAGACGTGAGCGGAAATACAATAGAATAAGGTAACAGCGTTAAAACATACACATTAAGCAGAGCTGCCGCCCCGTAAAAAAGGCCGCCACCCACAAAGCAAATAAGCGCTAGCTTTATCTTTTTTTCATTTAAATACGTAGAAATATACTTGAAAAAGACAGCTCCAACTGAACCTAAAAGGGTCATAATAATTAAAAGTGGGATACTATTCATCTTGGCCACCTACTAAAATTACACCTACGATAATAATAAGAGTACCGACCAGCTTCATAGGGCTAATGGTTTCATTTAATAGAAAGAAACCATTAGCAATGCTGATTACGTATCCTAGGCTTAAAAATGGATGAAGTAAGGAAACTCTTTCAAATTTAAAAGCAGCAATCATAAAAACCGCTCCTAATCCATAAAGAAAAAAACCAATAATTAAATTTAAGTTAAATGAAGCTTCGGACAACTTCCAAAAAAGTTGTCCAACAGCTGTAAACAGGGAAGCCACGATAATGAGTGTGATTCCTAGCTTTTTGTTGTAATTGCTCTCCATCAGGAGGTCACATCCCTTTCTTTCTGATCAAATCGGATAAAAGGAAGACCAATAAAGAAGAAAGACACAAATACGCTTGCTAATAAATATCGAAAATCTTGAGCCGGCAATGCCGCAAGAACAGAAAGCGTGTTAAGAGCCCAAGGAATGACGATAATAAGTGACGTAATTCCTCTTCGAATCACTAGCATTAATGAAAATAATAAAATAACACAGTGATAAAAAGCTGGTTTCCATAAGAATGTAAAAACAGGGTGCTTAAAAATAGCTAAGTAAGCATTGGCAGTATGCGTAATAAACGGCTCGATTACTTTATTTTTAAGACCTAAATCATTGCCGTAATAAATGTTGGTTACATACGTATCTGTGTAGCCATCTTTAAAAGGATTGATTTGCCATACTAAAGCCGTTTGTTTGAGAAAGCCTTCCGTTGCTAGATAAGGATTTTTGATGACAATGCTAGCATAATTCTTAAAGTAAAGACCTAAATCATTAAAAATAAACTCGCGGTCGTAGTATTTCCAAGTGAATTTAATAGGATCGCTTTTATATGGATTGTACTTTTCTTTCCACAATTCAATAGGAAGCACTTTATTAAAATATTCGCGCTCTTCTTTTGACATCTCCCCATCATTTGAAATGATGTTTGCAATTTGTTGAGTTGGAATAGACAAAGCTTCATTTGGATCCGAAGGCTGTACATCAAGCCACGTGAACACAGGGCCTGTAACAATCTTTTGTAAAATAAAGACGACTAAGAAAATCGTGACAAGAGGTTTCCAATTTTTTCTGAATAAGACAATCATTAAAAGGAAAGTCAAAACAAATACAGGAAAACCATTATGTCTAAAGAAAGCTACTCCAAATGCGGAAAGTAAAAGTAAGAAAAAGCTTGCTTTATTTTTAATCCAAGCACCTTCTGACAAATAGATTTTTGCAATATTCACCGTAAAGAACAGCAGAAAAGCACTGTATAAAATATCTTTCCAAATAATAATTGAAAAGATTAAAAAGCTTGGAATAATGACAATAATAGCTGTTAAAAGTCCAATCATAACAGGATGTGCTTTGCGTTTAATGAAAAAGTCAAACGTATAGGCGTATATGCTTACTACAACAACAATTTGCGTGAACGCTACAATTCCTGGGTTATCCCATATTTTTGTCAGTAGCATAATCAGCCACGTAATCATAATAGGGTGCCAATCGTTAAATTCTCCGGTATGTGCCTGTCTCCACTGTGCTAATGAATCGGGAGTCATGGCCGCTGGGAAAAAGGCAAACCAGTAATATAGACTAACAGCTAAAATAAGAATCGTAACGATTCCTAGGTAACGCTTTGGGTGTGCAAATGTATAGTGAAAATCGTTTATCTGTTTGATAGCGCTGAGTACAGCGGCCGTCAGCAGCATTGCCAATAAAGTACGGCTGATGGCATACAAAACGAGTGAAAAAATAGTTGAGCTCGTCATATGTAAGTTATCTAAAAGTGAAAACTGTACGATAAACGAAAAAACAATCAGCAATAGCCATTCTAGCGGTTTAAATGAAGCATAAGCTCTATTTTTATAAATAAAAATAGAGCTTATGATGGTAAATACAAGTGCAGCAAAAAGGGAAAGATAGTGAACACCGTCTGGATTACCAATACTTAAACCGATAAGAATAATTAAAGCTGTCACTGTAAGCAGCAAAATACTTTTTTTATTCTTCATCATTGTTATTCTCCTACTTGTTCAATCTGTTCAACTTTTTTATTTAGTTCTAATTCATATTGCTTGCGATTTAATGAAGCGATTGTATCTAGAATTAATCCACAGACGAAAGATAAAACACCTAACACCATCAATCCAGTTGCTAAGATAGATGAAGGTACTTTGGTAATAAAGCCTGTATCAAAAAATTCATAAAGTACTGGAGCACCAACAGCTAATCCTGCGACAATAAACAACACTGTCCAAATGGAGAAGAACTGAAGCGGCTTGTACTCTTTAAATAACGTAAAAATCATTCGTAACACTTTAAATCCATCAGAGAACGTATTAAGTTTCGATTCGCTGCCTTCAGGTCGATCGCGATAATCGATCGCGATTTCTTTTAGGCGGAATCGTTTATCTAACGCGTGAAGACTCATTTCTGTTTCAATTTCAAATCCCGGGCTCATCACAGGTATTGATTTTACAAATAATTTATCGTACGCACGATAACCTGTCATGATATCTTTAATGTTACTTTTGTACAGGCCGTTAATTAAAGAACGTACTAAGTTGTTACCAAAATTATGGAAAGCACGTTTGTTTTCTTCGAGATACGTTCCGTTTGATAAACGATCTCCAATGACCATGTTAGCTTCTCGATTTCTAATAGGCTCAATTAATTGATGAACAAATTCTGCAGGATACGTATCATCCCCATCTACCATGACATAACAATCTGCATCAATTTCTTGAAACATTGAACGTACAACGTTTCCTTTTCCTTGCTTGAATTCTTTTTTGACGATTGCCCCGTGTTCAAGTGCAATTTCACTTGTGCGATCTTTTGAATTGTTGTCGTACACATAAATATCTGCACTAGGCAGTTCGCGTTTGAAATCGTCAATTACTTTTCCAATTGTTACTTCCTCGTTATAACAAGGAATTAAAACTGCGACTTTCATTTTTCCACCTCATCAAAAAAAATTGTTGGGAGTTGTTCAGCAATTACATCTACTGTGTAGCGGTTTGCTGTTTGTAACGCCTGTTGAGACATTTGCTGTTTCACATCTTCAGGAAGATTAATAAAAGCCTGTAGCTGTGAAGCTAGTTCGTCTACATTTTTAGGCTCAAAGAATAGACCATTCTTTCCGTCTATAATGTAATCTTTTAGACCACCAATCTGACTCCCAATTACGGGTGCTCCGCAAGCCATAGCTTCGAGGCCGACTAAGCCCAAACTTTCTCCTTTTCTTACGGTCGGAAACACGAATGCTTCAATCGCATTATATACGTAAGCAAGAGAGGACTGAGGAAGCAGAGGGAAATGGATGACTTTTTCCTCTAGGCCCAGAGTCTTGATCATTTCCTTAAATGCAGCTTCGTCTTTTCCGCTTCCAACGTATAGGTATTTGTAAGAAGTGGGCGTTTGTTGTTCAGCTTTTGCAATTGCTTGCAGGTAGTATTCCCATCCTTTACCCACATCAATGCGGCTTACACATCCAAGATAACGGGTAGTAGGATCCAAGTTTAGTTCTTGATAAGCTTTGCTTTTATCTGCATAAGGGTGAAACAGATCTTTATTCACTCCTCCGCTTGGAAAAATATAGATTGGGTTATGAACCTTATATTTCTCTTCAACGAGCCCTTTATAGTAGGGAGAAGGAGTAATAATTTTAGTGGAATGGTGCAATAAGTCATTTACTCTAGGCTGATATTTTTCCTGTGAAGCTACTTCAGGTACAACATCTGAACCATGCACGTTTGTCACAATCTTCACATTCTTCTTTAGCTTTTTGAGAATTAGCAGCGGAAGAGCATTATGAGATGCATAATGTACGTAAAGATAGTCGTAGTTTTTTGTTAAGCCCGTCACAATGACATTAACATAATGAGAAGCATAGCTAAAAAGCTTGCTTAATTTGCTTGTCTTTTTTTGCATGACAATTTTATCAACTTGAATATCATGTTGAACTAAAATTTTTTCAGTGTTTTGAACAAATACACCATAGCTCGGGAATTGTTCAGAAGGATACATATTTGAAATCAACAAAATTTTCATGATTGTTTCACACCTATTTTTCTTTATTAGTTTATGATAATGACAACGGGTGTTCATTTAAATAGAGCTTACATGTATCATCTTACTATTAAGTTGAGCGATTTCATTGATAAACATGCAAAAATGGGTTGCATATCGCCAACATCACAATATTATAGCACACCTACTTTTTAAAATGCGAAAGTTTATCGGACACTTCTAAAACGATAGATAAAGCAGCAAAGAAGATGATTTTCACATAATCATAATCACACGAAAAAAGCGAACGCTATTCGTTCGCTTTATGTCACTTATTTCACTTCAACGCTTACCCCAAAATGGTCGGAAACAACGGGATAATGTATGCCGTTAAAAATCACAGTCGATGACTGAATATCCTGCGCATGACTTGATAGAATTAGATCAAGGCGCAGTGCCCGTTCATTATCATCCCATCCAGCAATGTTACCTTTAACTGTAATACCGCTATCTTTTTTATTCGATAGAGTATACGTATCATAGAGGCCTTGGCTCAACAGGTAGTCGTAACCTTCATTTCGTCTATGAGCGTCATTATTAAAGTCTCCAAGTAGAAAAAATGGGTTATCTTTGTGTACATGAGCTAGCAGCGTATCAACTTGCTGCTTGAATGGCTCTTCCTCGTCATCCCACCAGCCAAGATGACAAGAATAAAACGTAAGGAGTTCTTTTTCATATTCGATTGTTGCTCCAACAATTCTTCTCGTTTTCCAATAGTCAATATTTGACGTTTGTGAAACAAAAAATGAATGCTCTTCAATAATCGGGTGTTTCGTTAAAATGGAAATTCCTTCTTCATACACTTCATAACCTATATGAGATAAATCCCATACCAATTGATAGTCTTCACCTTGCTTACCCAGTTCTTTTGCTAAAAGCCAAGCGTAATTATCGCTACGAATGTAGTCATGTACATAAGGTGCGTCTATTTTTTGGCTTACTTCCTGTAAAGCAATGACATCATATTTTTCTTTTTTAATTACTTCAGCTAGACAAGATAACTTGTCTAGCTGATTTTCCTCTTGCCAAGAGTGGCAATTTAACGTTAATAGCTTCATTATGTTAAGCTCCTAACAAATCTTGAATGTCGGATTTCAAAACATCCGCTTTAGGTCCATAAATAGCTTGTACCCCTTTATCTTTCAAGATTAAACCAAGGGCTCCGTTTTGTTTCCACTCACTTTCTCCTGCAACGGCATGTATATCTTTTACCGTCACACGTAAGCGAGTCATACAAGCATCAACGTCTTCAATATTATTTTCTCCGCCAAGCAGTCCAATAATGACTGGGGCAAGCGAATCATTTTTCACCTGCTTGCTGCTTGTTGCAGTTGTTTCTTCATCGATATAGTTTCCGTTACGTCCCGGCGTTGGGAAGTTAAAACGTTTGATTAAGAAGTTTGCCACTCCGAAATTTAAGCCAAAGAATACAAGGCAGGCGATGACAAAGTTCATTAAGTCAGCCCATAGTCCGGCTTTGATAATCATTGGTGTACGTGTTAATAGTTCAATTACGCCAAATGAGTGTACGCGAACATGAACAATATCAACAATGGCAAAAGCCAGTCCCGTCATAATGGCGTATACGACGTATAGGAGAGGTGCCGCGAACATGAACATAAATTCAATCGGTTCTGTTACGCCTGTTAAGAAAACAGCTAGTCCAGCTGAAAAGAACATTGAACGATATTTCGAACGTTTGTCAGGATCTACGTTACGATACATTGCTAAAGCGATTCCAATTAATGACGCACAAGATAAAATCATCTGTCCTACTTTAAATCGTGCAGGTGTAACGTCATGTAAGAGCTGCTTGTAGCTATCCATATCTCCTGCAGCGCGGAAGTTATTTAAATCTGCAATCCAAGCAAGCCACAAAGGATCTTGACCGGCAACAGTGGAACCTGCTCCAGAACCCGTTAAAATTTTGTACGTACCACCTAGCTCCGTGTAGTTCATAGGAACTGTCAGCATATGATGAAGACCAAACGGAAGAAGCAGACGCTCTAATGCTCCGAAAATAAATGGTGCTAGAATAGGAGCTGTGTCTCTAGATGTTGCAATCCACTGTCCGAAGCTGTTTAGCGAACCTTGGATAAACGGCCATACAATGGATAAAAGCAGTGCCGTTACAACTGAACCACCGATGACCACAAATGGTACGAAGCGCTTGCCGTTAAAAAACGAAAGGGCTTCAGGCAATTTATCATAGTTGTAATATTTGTTGAATAAATTCGCGCCTAAAAAACCAGCGATAATTCCTACGAACACTCCCATGTTAAGAGCGGGAGATCCTAAAATAGATGTGAAGTAGTCTTTTACAACTAATTCTTGTCCAAACAGTGATTGAACCGTTGCTTTTGAATCTGAGAGCATTTCTGCTTTAACTCCGAAAATGGCTCCTGTAATTCGATTAATAAGAATGAATGCAATGAGTGCAGCAAATGCACCGCCAGCACGTTCTTTTGCCCAAGATCCCCCGATGGCAACAGCGAACAAGATGTGAAGATTTGTAATGATACCCCAGCCTATATCTTCCATCACGCGTGCAATTGTTTGTACAGCAGTGATGTCTCCCCCAGTCATTGCAACTAGTTTTCCAAGTGAAATCATAATACCAGCTGCGGGCATAACCGCTACTACTACTAATAAAGCCTTACCAAACTTCTGCCAAAAATCAAATGAAAAGAACTTCTTCATAGTTTTTCCCCTTCCCCTATGTATGGGTTTTCATTTTATTTTTTGATAAACTATATTTTCAAGATAGTGCAACCGTTTGCATAACCTTATTGTAATAAAAGGGCTTTCATAATGCAATACTGTAATTTCTCTTTTTTGAAAAATTTATTCATGAATTATAAATGATGAAAAAATTTTTATGATAAAGTGAACAATATCAACGGTATTTTAACATGATGGAATATAATAAAAGCATTCAAGTAATGGCATAAAGACAAGTACAGAGGAGGATAATATGAAAAAAGAAGAGCTACAAGCGATTATTTTTGATTTAGACGGTGTTATTGCAGATACGGTACATTTATATTATAGAGCAAATAAAAAAGTAGCAGATCAACTTAACGTTTCGTTTTCTGCAGAACTGAATCAGCAGCTGCAGGGAATCAGCCGAGTGAAAACTGTAGAGCTCATTGCTGCACAAGGCAATGTACATCTGACAGTGGAAAAAAAAGAACAGCTTTCTTATGAAAAGAATAAGCATTATCAAGCATTAATAAGGGAAATGACAAAGGATCATCTACTTCCAGGAATACAATTGTTGTTAGAGGATTGCAAAAAACAAGGCATTAAAATGGGAATTGCTTCTTCTAGTTCAAATGCAAATACTGTAATAGATTCGCTAGGAATACGCTCTTTTTTTGATTGCATTGTGGATGTGAGAAAAATAAAGAAGGGAAAACCAGATCCAGAAATATTTTTGACAGCTGCCGATCAATTAAAAGTAAAACCCTATGCATGTGTGGCCATAGAAGATGGAGAGGCCGGTATAAAAGCTATTAATCAAACAGATATGGTTTCTATCGGCGTTGGTAAGCATCTGAAAGAAGGGGATGTGAATTTTCACGTATATTCAACAGCTGATTTGCATTTAAAGACGATCAAAGAGGTTTTCGAAAAAGCAAGAAAAGGAACAGATTATAACAGCGCGTATACAAAAAATTAGTAAATCTTTTACATGCAAGTAGCAAAGCGCAAAAAAACATATGCTAGAATAAAATAAGAGAGCAAAGATACATAGGAAGGGGTACATCATGATTAAATGTATTGCGATCGATATGGATGGAACTTTAGTAAATAGTGAACAAGTTGTAAGTAAAGAAAATGCCCAAGCAATTAAGACAGCTCAAAAGGCAGGGGTGGAAGTTGTTGTTGCTACGGGACGTTCTTATGAAGAGGCCCGTTATGTTTTAGAAGAAGCAGGACTTCATACATATTTAATTTGTGCAAACGGAGCAGAGCTTCGGAATCCACAAGGGGAAAAACAATATTCAGTAGGCATGACGATGGAATCTATTCGCGAAGTAGAGGAAATTTTTAAGAAGTTTCAATTGTACTTTGAAGTCTATACAAGTGAAGGTACGTATTCAAATGACTATGAAAAAGCTTTGTCGGTATTAATGGATATTTATTTAAGCGCTAGCTTAAAAGATAATTATGAAAAATCGTTAGAAGCGGCAAAAGAGCGTTTCAATAGTGGCAGAGTAAAGCTTATTGAAGAGTATGAAGCGTTGTTTCAAGATCCAAACAAGGACATTTATAAGCTGCTTGCTTTCTCTTTTGACGAAGAAAAGTTAGAACAGGCAAAAATAGAACTTGTGAAGTTAGATTCTATTGCAGTCAGTGCATCTGGTAAAGAAAATATTGAAATAAATGATGAAAATGCTCAAAAAGGAATTGCGGTTACATCATTTGTTCAAGAACGCCATATTTCTTTAGAAGAAACGATGGCCATTGGAGACAATTATAACGACGTATCGATGTTTCAGCGAGTTGGACGTGCTGTAGCGATGGGGAATGCCCCTCAAGAAATTAAAGAGTTTGCCCATATCGTAACAGGAACAAATGACGAGCACGGCGTAGCTCAAGCTATTTTAAATGCGCTTGAAACAGTTAAACAATAAGCAATATTAAAAAGAGGTTGAGACATAACTAAATTAATCCAACCTAAAGATGAACAAATGGGATACATGAGCTCGTATGGACCGCTTATGAAACCGCAGTTGATTTTCGTGCAAGACTTCGCTTTCCGCGGGCGGCCGGTGAGCCTCCTCGTCGCTTGCGCTCCTGCGGGGTCTCACCTGGTCCGTTTTTCCCGCAGGAGTCTTCGCCTTGCCCTCCAATCAACAGCTAAAAGCAACGAAATAGATGAAAGCTACGTTCACCATAACAAAAAAAACGAACCACTAATCAAACATTTTGATCAATGGTTCGTTTTTCACTTCGGCTAAAATACTTTTGTCCCAGCCTCTTTTAGTTTGTTACTTTCTCCTTGTTACGACGGTATGCACCGTGGTTTGTTGGTCCAACATATTGATTTAAAGCAAATGAATGACGAATTGCTTCTGTAATAAATTCTTTTGCTGTATAAATAGCTTGTTTGACGTCACTGCCTTTTGCCAATTCAGCAGCAATCGCAGCTGAGTATGTGCATCCAGCACCGTGCGTAAATGTCGTTTCAATACGTTCAGACTCTAAGATCTCAAACATCTTTCCATCATAAAGCAAATCGATTGCTTTTTCGTGCGCCAATTTACTTCCGCCTTTAATCAATACATATTCGGCACCGAGGTCAAAAATTTTGACGGCTGCTTCTTTCATTTTATCCACCGTTTTGATAGGACCAAGTCCGCTTAATTGACTAGCTTCAAATAAGTTAGGCGTTACGACTGTTGCTTTTGGAACTAGTACATCACGCAAGCTGACAGTTGTTTCAGGGTGAAGCGCTTCGTCTTCTCCTTTACATACCATCACAGGATCTACTACGACATTTTTTAAACCATATTCTTCAATTGTTTTTGCGGCTAGTTCAATAATTTCCACTGAGCCAAGCATACCAGTTTTTAGAGCTTGTACGCCTACGCCTTTTACAATTGTTTTCAACTGCTGTTCAACAGTTGAAACTTCTTGTGGAAATACGTTATGAGACCAGCTGTTATCGGGATCCATTGTTACAATTGTTGTTAAAGCTGTCATTCCGTAAACACCAAGTTCTTGGAATGTTTTTAAATCCGCTTGGATACCAGCTCCGCCGCTGCTATCAGAACCAGCAATGGTTAATGCTTTATTCATTGTCATAAAAAATCCTCCCGTATTTTAAGTTCATAGAGAAAATAGAGTAAAACTTCTACCGGGTGGCTTTTAGCTGCCCCATGTGTTTTAGATGAATTTCTTCCATTCACTTTTTCTTCTATTTTATCGCTTTTAATGTAGATATTCAATTTCTAAAAGCTGTATGAATCCTAAGTGTATACTTTTGTCTTAGCCTCTTTTACCTTATGGTACAAGCACTCTTTCTTTTCATGAATAAAATAAAGAGAAACTTAAGAAAGGGTGATTCACATAAAAAAACATTACAATCATGACAGTTATAAAGACGGTCCTTATTCTTTCGATAAATCACAACTTCAAAAGAGAAATCACAAAGATTGTTATATGAAATCGAATTTAATAAACGATAACTTCAAAACTGTTAAGACAGGTACTTTAAATGTTTGTATAATCGTATTACCAGGAGCTAAAGTTGATAGAAACTCCAAAGATAATCAGTCTACAGTTCCTAATCGCGTAAAAAGAGACATAGCGGCTGCTAATAGAATATGGAAACAATATGAGAAAAACCAATTAATCCGAGGTGTTACATTTACTATTACACGTTCATTTGTTTTTTTGGAAAACATCAGTGGCATTGTTAGTAATGCGGAAAATTTTCCAATTGGAGGGGCTAGTCATCTTACAATGGTACAAGCAATGCTTAAAACTGGCCAAAAAGTTTGTCAAAACGCTGATGTATATGTATTTTATATGAATGGAAATAGATTTGGGCCTATTAATTTTGACTATTCATCTACTCTTGCTGTAACTTATAACTCTTTTCCGCTTATTATTATGACAAATGCAAGTACAGATGAGTATCTTCTCGCCCATGAATTAGGTCATTTTATGTTTATTACGAATCGGTTTAACGAGACAGATGATCCAGAACCTTTTCATGAACTAGATGGAAATCATAATAGAATGCCTAGTAACCTTATGTTTCCTACTCCTGAATTCTGGCCAATAGTACCGGAGATTACCGGTGAACAGATACACAAAGCTTTAAATAGTCGTGTTTTTTACAGCTAATTGTTGTTCATTCAAAATAAAAACGTCCTTAACAGAGGGTTAAGGACGTTTTTCACTGTCTATTAGATAGAAGCTAATTCTTTTTCAAGAGCTACGTCTACTGATACATAATCGTAACCTAAATCATGTGCAACTGCTTCGTACGTAATGGCTCCGTTTGCAACGTTCACTCCTAATTTTAACGCTTCGTTTTGAGCGATTGCTTTGTGAACACCTTTAGAAGCAATTTGAAGTGCGTAAGGTACTGTTACATTTGTTAAAGCAATCGTTGATGTGCGAGGAACTGCTCCCGGCATGTTTGCAACTGCATAGTGTACAACACCGTGCTTTTCATAAGTCGGCTGATCGTGTGTTGTAATGTGGTCGATTGTTTCAACAATACCACCTTGGTCGATTGCTACGTCAACAATAACAGAACCTGGCTTCATTGTTTTCACCATTTCTTCTGTTACTAGTTTTGGAGCTTTTGCACCTGGGATTAATACTGCGCCAATCACTAAATCTGACTCCGCTACTGCATCCGCAATATTGTAAGGATTTGACACTAGCGTATTGATTTGGTTGCCAAAGATATCGTCTAATTGACGTAGACGTTCAGGACTTAAATCAATAATTGTTACATCAGCACCGAGGCCGATTGCGATTTTTGCAGCATTTGTACCAACACCGCCGCCTCCGATAATCGTTACTTTTCCGCGGCTAACTCCAGGAACACCCGCTAATAAAATTCCTTTTCCACCGTTTGATTTTTGAAGGAATTGTGCACCGATTTGAGCAGCCATACGTCCTGCTACTTCACTCATAGGTGTTAATAGAGGCAATGTACGATTTACGGCTACTGTTTCATAAGCAATGGCTGTTACGCCGCTATCTTTTAATGCTTTTGCTAGTGCTGGTTCAGCTGCTAAGTGAAGGTATGTGAATAAGATAAGACCTGGTCTAAAATAGCCGTATTCACTTGCTAGTGGTTCTTTTACTTTCATAACCATTTCAGCTTGGGCCCAAACGTCAGCTGCTGTCTCAACAATTTCAGCTCCAGCTTTTACATAATCTTCGTTTGTGAAGTTACTTCCAATACCCGCTTCATTTTCAATTAATACACGATGACCTGTACCAACAAATGATGCTACGCCTGCTGGTGTAATCGCTACTCGGTTTTCGTTGTTTTTGATTTCTTTTGGTACGCCAATAATCATGATTAATTTCCCCCTTGGTCGTTTGTGTACCTTTAGTATAAAGAAAGTTTTATGAAATTTCTTTGTCTAGAAAGAAGAATTGAAGAAGTGGTTTTTGTTTAAACACACAAATGTAAACGCTTACTTATCAGAATTTTTAATTTTTATGTAAGATCATCTAACATCATAAGGAAATAAAAAGTAAAAAAAGAGCTATTCGTTTATTAGAAAATAAATGAATAGCTCAATGTTAAAAGAAGTTACATCATATGTTATTTTTTATATTTCATTAACTTAATATCAATATAAAGAGCCATTTTTTGATTAACGTCCTTTAAGTTAATATCACCAATCTCTGAAATTCGCTTTAACCGATAGCTAAGTGTATTCATATGCACATTTAATTCTTTTGCTGCTTCGTTAATGTTATTATCATTATTTAAAAATACTTCGAGAGTCTCCACCAAGTTGCTATTATGACGAAGATCGTAATCAGTTAGCTTCTTTAAAGAATGGTTTTCAAATTGATCTTGCACGCGCTTTTCTAAAATAACATCAAGAAATTGATAAATACCTAATTCTTGATAGTTAATAATCTCTTTCGTTTCTTCTGGAAACTTACTTTTCATATCTAATACGTTCAAGGCTTCTTTATAACTTTTTTCGATATGATCGTGGGATGAATAAATACTGCTGCAGCTGGCTTTAATTTGAGTAACATCAAAGCGTTCATACATGTTACCTCTAAAATAGTCTACAAAATCTCGCTGTTCATCAAGAGGGTTTTCAACCGCATCCAAAGAAAGCAGTAAGATTAAATCATTGCAATCAATCGTATAAAGAACGATTTTTAAGCGATGCATTGTTTTTAACATATATGAGATTTGGCGTTCAGCTTCAGGCGTAATATCTTCTTGGAAGCGGAAGATAGCAATGGAAAACGTTGATGGAGCCGTAATTTGAGCTTCATAAAACGCTTCTGAAATTTCTTGGCGAGACTTAATGTGACCAGTTAATAATTTCCAGAAAAATTCCTGTGAACGTTCCTCTCGTTTATATTTTCGAATTTGAAGCTGTAGCAATTTGTTTTTTAATACATTCGCAGCTTTTTTTAATAGTTCTACTTCTTCATCGCCTAAGGCTTTCTCAATTTCAACAGCCCAGATGAATCCTAGAACTTCTTCATTTTTCCAGATAGAAATAGCTATACGATCTCCAAGCCCAATTTCATTTATATTTTTCACACGCACAGGTTCATTTGTCTCAAGCAGTTTAGGAATAATGCCTTCTTTCCATAAGTTGTTGATGACTTTTTCCGGAACTCTTCTTCCAATAATCGTGGCAATACGCGCCTGGTCCGTTCTTTCGTCATGGGTGCTATAAGCTAATAAGCGATGATTAGCATCTTCAATTGTAATAGGGCAGTTCAATACCTCGCTAATGCGATCAGCGAATTCTTCAAGCGTATCAAAATTTTCTTTGAACGGATCTTTGATTGGTTTCGTCATATATAAAATCCCTCTTCATAAAACAAAATAAGTACTAGTGCAGCTTTTTAGCTGCAGTAAATATAGTAAAACGGTAACAACCGTGTTGATCATCAATTCATTGAAATGATTAACTGCTTAATATTTTAACAAAAGTAATTGTTTAAGAAAATGTTAAAATGCGTCTAAAGGTAGTTAAGAATGTACGGATGATTAGTAACTACGTTCATTTCACTTATTTTATCGAAATTTTCTTCAAAATAATCAATGTTCGGTGAGCATGATTCTTTTCAAATGTGTATAATAAAACGTATGATTATGGTTATATCAAACTTGAATCTGTAACTTTCTTTATGATATGTTCAGTTACGATTAGGTTGACCAATTCATATTACACATGAAGGGAAGAATTTAACATGGCAAAACAACAAATCGGTGTTATCGGTTTAGCGGTTATGGGGAAAAACTTGGCGCTAAACATTGAGAGCAGAGGCTATTCTGTTTCAGTTTATAACCGCTCTCCTGAAAAGACAGAAGAGTTCCTAAAAACAGAAGCAGAAGGTAAAAATTTTGCAGGTACATACAGTGTGGAAGAGTTTATTAATTCTCTTGAAAAACCGCGTAAAATTTTATTAATGGTTAAAGCTGGTGCTGCTACAGATGCAACAATTGATTCGTTAAAACCATACTTAGAAAAAGGCGACATTTTAATCGATGGCGGAAATACATTCTTCCAGGATACAATTCGTCGTAACAAAGAGCTAGAAGAATTAGGGATCCATTTCATCGGTACAGGCGTATCCGGCGGAGAAGAAGGCGCATTAAAAGGACCTTCAATCATGCCTGGCGGACAAAAAGAAGCATATGAACTTGTAAAACCAATCTTAACAGCTATTTCAGCGAAAGTTGAAGGCGATGATTGCTGCACATACATTGGACCAAATGGTGCAGGTCACTACGTAAAAATGGTTCATAACGGCATTGAATATGGCGATATGCAGTTAATTTGTGAAGCATACTTCATTATGAAAAACGTATTAGGCTTAGAAACAGATGAATTACATGAAGTATTTGCTGAATGGAATAAAGGCGAGCTAGATAGCTACTTAATTGAAATCACAGCTGATATCTTTACGAAAAAAGATGAAGAAACAGGTAAAGCACTTGTAGACGTTATTTTAGATACTGCAGGTCAAAAAGGTACAGGTAAATGGACAAGCCAAAGTGCGCTTGATTTAGGTGTACCACTACCAATCATTACGGAATCTGTATTTGCGCGCTTTATTTCAGCTATGAAAGAAGAACGTGTAAAAGCAAGCAAAGTATTGAGCGGTCCAAATGCAGCTGCATTTGAAGGCGATAAAACTGAATTAGTAGAAGCAATTCGTAAAGCATTGTACATGAGTAAAATTTGTTCATATGCGCAAGGGTTTGCTCAAATGAAAGCAGCTTCTGAAGAATATGACTGGAATTTACAGTACGGTGATATTGCAATGATCTTCCGTGGTGGTTGTATCATCCGTGCACAATTCTTACAAAAAATTAAAGAAGCTTACGATCGCGATGCAGATCTAACAAACTTATTGTTGGACCCATACTTCAAGGATATCGTAGAAGGCTATCAGTCGGCTCTTCGTGAAGTTATTTCAATTGCGGTTAAACAAGGTATTCCTGTACCAAGTTTCTCAAGTGCATTAGCTTACTATGACAGCTATCGTACAGAAACGCTACCAGCGAACCTTTTACAAGCGCAACGTGACTACTTCGGAGCTCACACATATCAACGTGTTGATAAAGAGGGCGTATTCCATACTGAGTGGTTAAAATAAAAAACAAAAAAAGCAGCTGTATACTACAGCTGCTTTTTTTATTTATTCTTTAGGTGAGAAGTTGTCTTCTCCGACCGGCCACCAGTGGAAACCGTCTTCAGCAAGCAATGCGTCTGATTCTTTTGGTCCCATTGAACCTGATTCGTAGTTCGGGAAGTTTTGTGCTTTTTTGCTTTCCCATGCTTCTGAAATAGTATCAACAAATTTCCAAGAAAGGGCTACTTCATCCCAGTGAGTAAAGTTCGTTGCATCCCCAAGCATGCAATCATAAATAAGGCGTTCATAAGCTTCCGGTGTATTCATTTTATCTCCACAGTTATTGCAATAGTTCAAGTTAATCGGTGTGGATGATGTTGCACCTGGCGTTTTACGCGCGTTTAAGTGAAGCGTAATGCCTTCTTCCGGTTGGATATGAATAACAAGCAAGTTTGGATGAATTTCTTTATCTTTATTGAAGTACAGGTTCATTGGTAAGTCTTTGAACTGTACAACAATTGTCGTTGCTTTTTCTTTCATGCGTTTACCTGTACGGATATAAATCGGTACGCCAGCCCATCTAAAGTTATCAATCATAAGCTTACCAGATACAAATGTAGCGGTATTAGACTCAGGATCAACCGAGTTTCCTTCGCGATAGCCGATAACTTCTTCTCCTTCAAGTACACCTTTGCCGTATTGGCCTCGTACAAAATAATCATCTACTTCATCTACTGATAAAGAGCGAAGAGCACGTAATACTTTTACTTTTTCACTGCGAATTTCTTCCGGTGTTAATTTAATCGGCGGTTCCATTGCAAGCAGGGCAACCATTTGAAGCATATGGTTTTGTACCATATCTCGAAGGGCACCTGAAGATTCATAGTAACGGCCACGGTCTTCTACACCAAGCGTTTCGCTAGACGTAATTTGGATGTTTGAAATGTATTGGTTGTTCCACATCGGTTCAAATAGAGCATTTGCAAAACGGATAACTTCGATATTTTGCACCATTTCTTTACCGAGGTAGTGGTCGATACGATAAATTTGATCTTCCTTAAATGCATGGCGAATTTGTTCATTTAATTCTTTAGCAGAAGGATAATCATGGCCGAACGGCTTTTCAATGACTAGGCGACTCCAACCTTCTGTTTGTGTTAAACCTTCATTTTTTAAATTCGAAGCAATTGTTCCGAAAAATTCAGGTGCCATTGCTAGATAGAAAATACGATTTCCAGGCACGTTGTATTGCTCATCAAGGCTTTCTGTTAGGCTTTTTAATTCTTGATAAGAAGCGACATCTGTTACGTCAAACGGTTGGTAATAAAAATGTGAAGCAAACTTTTCAATGTCAGCGTCACTGTTTTTGAAACTGCTCACTGATTTTTTTACATTTTCGCGTAATTCGTCATTAGTCCAAGGTCTTCTTGCGACACCAACAACAGCGAAATCTTCCGATAGTTTGTTCGCTTTATATAAGCGGAAAATAGAGGGGAATAACTTACGTTTTGCTAAATCACCTGTAGCGCCAAAAATTACGATAATGGATTTTGGTTGTACATTTGTCATTACTTCTAGGACCTCACTTTGTCGTAGTTACGTTCAATTTTTTTCCGCTTTAACAGACAACACTTAAATGAAATCTGGGGATTCATTGCCCGTTAAACTCGGCCTTTATAAACAAACGAATGATTGCTTGTTTACCTTTTCCTTTATGTATAGAACTACTAATAAATTGTAACGATTTTAAAGAGTTAACGCAAATAGATTAAAACAATTTGTAGTTATTATTCCATGTTTTTAACAAGTTTAAAAGTATTTTGTTTCGAATACTGAGAAAAAGCTACCGTTATTTTAACAGTAGCTTTTCTCATTTATTTATATTGATACAGGGAACCGATAGATTTTTTTGTTGAAAATGGCAAGTCAGGGCTATCGGCGATGACAAAAATAGGACAGTGCATTAAAAGTGGATGTTTTTCGAAAAAAGAAGCATCAGCGTGATAGATGGACGATAGAATAACAGGGAGCTGTTCTAAAAAGTGAAGGTAGCGTGTAATGGTTTCATCTGTTGATGTATGCGCACCGATGTAATAATACACAGTAAGGGAATAAAAACCTTTATCAAAGACGAAGGATGCTAAATATTCGTTCCGCTCTTTTTGCATATGATCGTAGGCAAATTCAATGCCGATTTGAATGGAAGGAACAGAAGTGTGTTGACCTGGGAAAACGGTGTATTTTCTTGGTATCATCGGTTCAACGGGTGTAACACCCAGGCTGTAGGTTACGTCTATTTGGTGGGGATTGCTGATGATCATATGGAATCCCTCCTTTAATATAAAAATACACTCTTTATAAGTGTATACAAAGTTTCATTGAACATGACAATATTAAAATATGCCCAGGCTCTCAGCATATTTAAAGCAGGCAACGTTTGAGCAGGGGGCAGAGTTTACGATAAAATAACAAAAAAGATTATTATGAGGTGATAAGCAATGAGTATTTTAAAAAATGACTGGGCTCCTTTATTAGAAGAAGAATTTCAAAAAGACTATTACATACAGCTTCGAGAATTTTTAGTGGATGAATATAATCACCACACCATTTACCCTGATAAATATGATGTTTTTAACGCTTTACACTATACGGATTATAAAAATGTAAAAGTGGTCATATTGGGACAGGATCCTTATCATGGACCAAATCAAGCGCATGGACTGAGCTTCTCTGTTCAACCAGGAGTAAAAACACCGCCTTCTTTAGTGAATATTTACAAAGAGCTGAAAAATGAAATGGATTATCACATTCCGAATAACGGTTATTTAGTCAAATGGGCAGAACAAGGTGTTCTTTTGCTTAACACTGTTTTAACGGTTAGAAGAGGAGAAGCGAACTCTCACAAAGGAAAAGGGTGGGAGCAGCTGACGGACCGTATTATTGAATTAGTGGCACAAAAAGAGGAGCCAGTTGTGTTTTTGCTGTGGGGCAAGCATGCACAAGCTAAAAAAGAGCTTATTCATCATTCGCACCATTTAATTTTGGAAAGCCCGCACCCTAGCCCATTTTCGGCTAATCGAGGCTTTTTTGGCAATAATCACTTTCAACGAGCAAATGAGTTTTTGCTCCAACACGGACGTCAATCCATTGATTGGCAAATTGACGATGTGTAAAAGTGAGCATTTCATGAAGATTAGCTTCAGACATAGCCTCCTATTTCATCTTTTGATAAAATAGCTGTATAAAGTCATATTGAATGTAAGATGAGGTGTCTACATGGATATAAAAATGGCGCAGCTCCTTGATAAAATTAGTGCAGAAGTACAAAAAGCAAAGCACCATTCGAATAGTGCGAACGTTCGAGATCAATTGGTTGCCATAAAAGCACTGTGTGAGCTTGCATTAGATCAAAATGGAGAGGTTTCAGTATCGAAACCTGTCTCGGTTTCAAAACCTGTTGTAATGTCTTCACCGGAAATTATGCAATCGCCTGAGATTATGCAGCAACAGATTATTCAGTCATCCAAACCTAATTTTGAGGGAACGAAATTGAAATCAGATGATGCAAACGGCGATAGTCTGTTTGATTTCTAAAGTGAGGAGAAAAACATGAAACTATTTTTAATGATCGGTGCAATCAATGCGATGTTAGCGGTTGCTCTTGGTGCTTTTGGAGCGCATGGGTTAGAAGGGAAAATCTCAGAGAAGTATTTAGAGGTATGGAAAACGGGAGTGCAGTACCAAATGTTCCATGCAATGGGGCTGTTTGTCATTGCGTTTCTATTAAGCAAATTTCCTCAATCTTCTTTGTTAACAGCTTCGGGCTGGATTATGTTCGCGGGGATTGTGCTGTTTTCGGGCAGTCTCTATGTATTAAGTACGTCCGGTATTAAAGTTCTCGGCGCGATTACTCCGCTAGGTGGAGTTGCATTTATTGTGGCTTGGATTTTTATTGTTGTTGCAGCTGTAAAATGGCTATAAAAAAACCCCTGAAAAGGGGTTTTTTTAACGCGGAGAATAATTGCTCAACTGCTGGCCTCCACCGCTAAACGGATAATTATATTTGATTGGACCCTCAAAAGTGATGTAATCGAGATAAACCATAAGCAGTAAATAACGAGTGCCAGTTTGTGGATCACTTAAAATGATATGATCGCGTCCGGCTGCTTCAATTTCCCCTCTAAAGACCTTAGCGTTCCACTGCGTATTATTTTCAAACGTCATATATACAGTCGCTATTTTTCCTCGATTTAAACGTAAAATATTTTCAATATATGATTCTTCAATGGGCAGTTGATTTGGGTCTTGGGGGGCACCACTGCCTCCAGAAGAGGTAGGGGGCGGACCTCCTTGGCTTTGCCCTTGAACCTGCTGGCCGCCTGGCTGGGGCTGCTGCGGCTGAGGCATATAATAAGGGTAGTTTGGACTCATATACGGATTTTGCATATATTGCTGTTGCGGTTGATTAGACTTTGGTTTTTTCATAGGAACCTCCTTCAAACAAAAAGAAATTAGTAAACTCCTGGACAATCAGCTTGAGTTGGTGCAAAGAAACAGTGAGATTTAAATCGTCCTGTGTTATTTTGGTTATACCATTGAGCAGGACAGTCGCCGCTGGGCTTGAAAAACCACAGTGAGTTTTCCGCGGGGTTAAAACGTTCCCCTCTTAATACACGTCGTGCAAGTGTAATTTCAGACTGGCGGGCACGCTGATAAAAGTAGCCTTTTTGAGTTGCTTCAAATCCGCCTGGGTTTTGAAACACCATCTGACGAATGGTTCTTATATTTCTAAAATCTAAACAGGGAGCTTTAGCGCGATTCACGCCTACATTTCCTACCAGTAACATCCCTTGTTTTCCTTCACTTTCAGCTTCAGCTCGAATGAGTCTGGCTAGGAGCTTAACATCTTCTTCGTTGTGTGCAACGACTGCCATTATCCCACCTCGCTTACTTGTGACACTGTTGTATATATATGGTCCTGTAAGTGCGAATATGCCATGGCTAGAAAATAAAAAACCTGTTTCCACTTGGAAACAGGTTTTTTTAGATAAAGCTCATTGATATTTATTGCTCTAGGCATTACAAAAGCGATGAACGCTTTTGCGGCTTAGTTTAAACGTGTAAAAAGCGTGCAATAGCTTCTTCTTTTAATAAATTTCCAACAAAGAAGCTGCCAAATTCCCCGTAGCGAGCACTTACTTCGTCAAAACGCATTTCGTATACTAATTTTTTAAATTGAAGTACGTCATCTGCAAAAAGAGTAACGCCCCACTCGTAATCATCAAAACCAACAGAACCCGTAATGATTTGCTTTACTTTTCCAGCGTATTGACGTCCAATCATTCCATGACTGCGCATTAAGCTGCGTCGTTCTTCCATAGGAAGCATGTACCAATTGTCATTTCCTTGACGACGTTTATCCATTGGATAAAAGCAAACATGACTAGCTTTTGGTAAAGTTGGATATAGTCTAGCTTGGATTTGAGGATTTTCATAAGGATCCTCACCGGCAGGTAAGTAGTTGCTTAATTCAACTACTGATACGTATGAATAAGTAGGAATGGTAAACTCAGCAAGCTTTGTTTTATTAAATTCTGTTTCAATTTCATTTAGTTCTTCCATAGTAGGACGAACAAGCATTAGCATAAAATCTGCTTTTTGGCCGACAATGGTATATAAAGCATGACTGCCTTGCTGCTCAGCTTCAGTTCCTTTCCATTTCTCAATCAAACCTAAAAATTCATGGATAGCCGCTTGACGATCATCGCTTGATAACTGCTTCCAAGCGCCCCAATCGATTGAACGGAAATCATGAAGTGCATACCAACCGTCTAATGTTTGTGCTGCTTCTGCCATTTCGTTTCACTCCTATTGTCCGATTATGATAAATTCCAATTCTACTATATCATAGTTTGTCCGAAGACCTGGAATGAAAAACCTGTGATTTTGTGACTAAACTTTAAACAATTGTCGCAAAGTAAAAACAGGTTTTATTTTAGGTGTTAGCGGAAAATTAAGAATTAAAAGACTTTTTCGTAATCATGGATTCTTGAAGGACATGCCTTTGATTTTTAAAAAAAGTGGAGTATCCTATTATGAGAAAAGTTTTTTACATATCGAGGAGGATTTACTTTGAGTGATTTATTTACAGGTTTAAAACAAAAAGTATCAGCTAGCGATGTATCAATCGTATTCCCAGAGGGATTAGATGAGCGCGTATTAGGTGCTGTTTCTCGTTTAGCTGCCGACAATATCTTAAAGCCTATCGTTGTTGGAAATAAAGACGCTGTAGCATCAAAAGCAGCAGAACTAAACGTAAAATTAGACGGTGTTGAGGTTTTAGATCCTCAAAGCTACTCTGAATTTGATGAAATGGTGGCAGCATTTGTTGAGCGTCGTAAAGGTAAGGCAACAGAAGAAGATGCTCGCAAAATTTTATTAGATGAAAATTATTTTGGCACAATGCTTGTTCATATGAACAAAGCTGATGGTCTTGTAAGCGGAGCTGCTCATTCTACAGCAGACACAGTGCGACCTGCTCTACAAATTATCAAAACAAGACAAGGTGTTAAGAAAACATCTGGCGTATTTATCATGGTTCGCGGCGATCAAAAATACGTATTTGCTGATTGTGCAATCAATATTTCACCTGACAGCCAAGATTTAGCTGAAATTGCTATCGAAAGTGCTCGTACAGCTGAAATGTTCGATATTGATCCTCGTGTTGCTATGCTAAGCTTCTCAACAAAAGGATCAGCAAAATCTCCGGAAACAGAAAAAGTAGCAAACGCAGTAGAAATTGCAAAAGAATTAGCACCAAGCGTAACATTAGACGGCGAATTCCAATTCGACGCAGCATTTGTTCCTTCTGTAGCTGAAAAGAAAGCACCAGGTTCAGTGATCAAAGGAGATGCAAATGTATTTGTATTCCCAAGCCTTGAAGCAGGTAACATTGGTTACAAAATTGCACAGCGCTTAGGAAACTTCGAAGCAGTAGGTCCAATCTTACAAGGTCTAAACAAACCGGTAAACGATCTATCTCGCGGTTGTAACGAAGAAGATGTGTACAAGCTTGCTTTAATCACAGCTGCTCAAGCACTGTAATAAAAAAACTCCGTCCTAGGGCGGAGTTTTTTTATTCGGCTAATGAACCCAATGCTTTTTCGTTGCGGTCATACATGCGCTGCAGCTGCGTCTCAAACAGCTCTTGTTCGGTAGCATTTAAAGGCATATTTACAAGAGAAGAGCTCATACTATTCAGTGTTTGCAGTAAAAGCAGCATGACATCAGAAACGGTTAAATCAATCTGTAACAGCTCAGATAGAGAAGCCATTGTATGAGGCTCGATATCTGGGTATGAAAATTTAGTTTCCGTGTTTTGGAGACCTTTTTTGTAAAACTCTTGAATGAGAGAAGCACGTTTAGAACCGCTTCCTTTAACGCATAAGTAAATTTGTACAGCCACTCCGCCGCGAACGCGTCGTTGTGAAATGCCTGCAAACTTTTGATTACGAATGCTTAAATCAAAGCTGCCGGGACAATAAGAGCCTACGATTTCCTTCGCTTCAATTGCTGGCCCGTAAGATGCAAACATGGCCTTAATCAAATCAAACATGGCTTCATATCCACGATCAATATCAATTCCTTTTTCTGCATCAGGAAAAATTAAAGAAATGTTTAGAACATCCTGATCAAGTACGACAGCGAGGCCGCCTGAATTGCGGACGATTGTTTTATATCCTTGTTCATGTAAATAAGCTGCACCTTCAGCTAAATGAGGTAGCTTTGTATCTTGGATGCCTAATACAATCGTATCGTGATGCACCCAGGAGCGCATGACAGCTGGAGATTCACCTCTTCCAACGGTTGTACAAAGCGTGTCATCGATGGCAAAAGAATGACGGGCATCAAAATGAGGACCTAGACTGGATTGATCAATAATACGCCAAGCGGGCTGTGCTAAAAGCTTTAAACTATTCTGCTGCATATCTCAAACCCCTTTATAAACAGTAAACGAACATATTATAGCATAAAGGCGTCGTGTCATTGGCTGTAAAATAGAAAAAGAAGAAAGAAGAGCCAAGTTTGACATCCCTCTTTCTTCGTTCATGTAGCTTATTCAGCCATTTTCTCAAGATTTCCGTTACGATCCATTTTAAATGTAGTAGAAGAACGTTCTTCTTCATCGAATAGAGCTAACTTTCGCGCACGGTTCATGATTTGCATTAATGTTTCATAGTCTTCTTGAATAGTAGTAGCATTTGCCTCGAGATGTTTGATTTGTTTTTCCAACTCTGTGTTTTTCTTAGCTAATTCTGTATTTTCTTGCATCAAGCGTTTGTTTTCGCTTTGCAATGCCTGTAAATTGCTCGCTTGATTTGGCATTGTTTGCAAAAAGCGAATAACGTCAGCCATTGAAAGCTCCTCACTGCTGCTTTTTTCTACTTGTGTTTCAGATAAGCTATATGTTGCTGTAGGTGCAGACATCATTTGTTCCACATGCTCTACAGATGCTGGTGGCGTATATAATAATTTCTTTTTGCCTTGCTCTTGTCCAAGTGCACGCATGCGCTGTTTTCGCTGTTTTTTGGCTAGCTGAAGTGCTTTTTCATACTGATGGCGTACCACAGCATTCCATCTGAATCCACATGCTGCTGAAGTGCGATTTAATTCATCTCCAACTTCTTCAAACGCATTCAGCTGCGTACTTCCTTCGCGGACATGGCGCAATACTGTTTCAGCTAATAATAAGTCGTTTTCTTCTGTCCAAGCATCTTGTCTATCTTTCACTTTGTTCACTCCTCTATTTTCCATGACTCATAGTAATCATGTTTTGTAGTATCATCATGTACAAAAAATCCATACTTTATACCATTTCTTCTAGGAGTATGATAGATTTTGCTTCCTTCTTTAACTTGCATCGGACTTCAAATAGGGGTAAAATACCCCTTAGACAAAATGATGAACCAATTTTGAAAGGATTGTGTCAACATGGCAAATGAATTTAGAATTTGTGATGATTGTCAGGCAACAAACGTCAAAACGTTGTTACCTCGACTTAAAAAAATAGATGAACAAGCTGAAGTACAAATCGGTTGCCAGTCTTACTGTGGACCCGGACGTAAAAAGTCATTTGCATTTGTAAACAACCGTCCTGTAGCAGCGCCAACAGAGGATGAATTAATCGAGAAGATTGAGAAAAAAGTAAAAAAATAGATAGTGAAACAATAAATAGCTGCTTTTCTGCTACTTATTTGTCGAACGAGCTTCTTACAAACAGAATCGCCTTGTTTGTTAGGTAAATCACCTTGGTTGCTTGACAAGGTGATTTTTTATTCTGAATAGGAAAATAGGAAGTGAGTGTCGAAAAATTATAGCAACAACAAAGTGAAGATAGAGAGGTATGTAAATGACATATCCTAATGAAAAACTCAGTGAAGAAAAAGTATTTAAAGATCCTGTTCACCGCTATATCCATGTAAGAGATCGTGTTATTTGGGAGCTAATTGGGACAGCCGAATTTCAAAGGCTGCGTCGTATTAGACAGCTAGGAACGACATACTTAACGTTTCATGGGGCTGAGCACAGCCGTTTTAGTCATTCCTTAGGTGTTTATGAAATTGTGCGCCGTATTATTGATGACGGTTTTCAAGGACGCCCTGAATGGAATGAAGATGAGCGTCTTCTTTGTCTTTGTGCTGCTTTACTGCACGATTTAGGTCACGGTCCGTTTTCACATTCGTTTGAGAAGGTTTTCCACTTAGACCATGAAGAATTTACACAAGCCATTATCGTAGGTGACACAGAGGTAAATCAAGTGTTAACGAAAGTAGGGAAGGATTTTCCTAAAAAAGTGGCTGAAGTAATCGCGAAAACATATGAAAATAAGCTTGTCGTTAGTTTAATTTCCAGTCAAATTGATGCAGATCGCATGGATTATTTGCAGCGTGATGCGTATTACACAGGAGTAAGCTACGGTCACTTTGATATGGAACGAATTCTGCGTGTTATGCGCCCTCGGGAAGACCAAGCCGTGATTAAACACAGCGGTATGCATGCGGTTGAAGATTATATTATGAGTCGCTATCAAATGTACTGGCAAGTGTATTTTCATCCTGTTACGAGAAGTGCTGAAGTTATTTTGACAAAAATTTTACATCGTGCGAAAGAGCTCCATCATCATTACTATGAGTTCAAGCAGGAGCCAACTCATTTTTATTCGATTTTTGAAGAAGAAATATCGCTAAAAGAGTATTTGAAATTAGATGAATCTGTTATTTTATTTTATTTTCAAGCGTGGGAAGAAGAAGAGGATGAAATTTTATCTGATCTATGCCGAAGATTTATGAATCGTCAGCTTTTTAAATACATTGAGTTTAATCCGAATTCACAAATGAAGATGTGGATGGAGCTTACAACATTGTTTAAAAAAGCGGGCATTAACCCAGATTATTATTTAGTCGTCGATTCTTCAAGCGACTTACCATACGATTTTTATCGACCGGGTGAAGAGGAAGAACGTTTGCCGATTCATCTGTTGATGCCAAATAATGAAGTGCGTGAATTATCACGTCAGTCGGAGATTGTTGAAGCAATTTCAGGGAAAAAAAGAACCGATCATAAATTATATTTTCCACAAGATCTCATTGATCAATTGTCGTCTAAGCGAAAAGTTAAAGATCAGATTATAAACTTACTAAAAGGAGATCAGAGTTAAATAGTATAGGAGTTGAAGGGGCTGTGTTAAACGATCACGCAAAGATTGTGAAAGTATTTTCCGCGGCGGGAGAAGTTGTTGGCAGAAAAAAGTTACAAAAGATGATATTTATCGGAAAAAAGCTGAAGTTTCCTTTTTATGAAAAGTATAATTTTCACTTTTTTGGACCTTATTCTGAGGAATTAACGCTTCGAATTGAAGAGCTGTGTAACTTAGGCTTTTTAAGTGAAATTAAAGAGAAAAAAGGCGGGTATATGCAGTATCGCTACGTATTAACTGAAGCGGGGGAAGGATTTCTAAGTCACTATGACTTAGAACTTCCTCACTTGCAGGAATGTATGAGCGATATGAACGAACAAAGCTCTAAATTTTTGGAGCTTGTCTCTACGATTTTATATTTCGATAATTTACCGAAAGAAGAAGTAAAAGAAAAAGTATTTACGCTAAAGCGTAAGCAAAACTATACAGAAGAAGACATTTCAGAAGCATACAAATATATTGAAAAACTTCAGGCAACGCTGTCTGTCCATTAAAAAAATGCCATAGGTCCACTCCTATGGCATCTTTTTTATGTAGGCGTTATTGATCGCTCATGCGCTTGCCCGCTACAGCGTAATGGTTTTTAGACATTTCTTCGATGATAATGGATACTTTTTCAGGTGCTGCACCTGTTGTTTCCACAACAGCATCCGTTACTTTTTCAACAAGAGCTCTTTTTTGATCATCTGTACGGCCCTCAAGCATTTTAACAGTTACAACTGGCATAATGTGTACACTCCTTTTTGATCATTATATGATTAGTGTACCCGTTTTCTGAATAAAATGACAGTATGAGATAGTGATGGAGGACATAATCTGTAGTATACTTTTATAATAACATCGATATAAAAAAACAGGTGTGGCCAAAGGAAGCCCATCGCTGGTTTTTGAGAATTTTTAGGGCATATTTGAAGAAACCTTGTATCCTTCTTACCGCAAAAAAAGATTCATCTAGTAGATGTGATATGTAAAAATTATTTTAAAATAAAGGAGATAAAGAGTGGAACATTTTTTAGCTTTTTCATTGCAGGACCTTCCTTACGTGGTAATGACGCTTATTGTTGCATTCACGCTGCATGAGTTTGCACATGCGTATGTAGCTTATTTATTTGGAGACCACACGGCTAAAAAGCAAGGAAGGCTAACGCTTTCTCCGCTGGCTCATTTAGATCCATTTGGAACGCTTTTGTTAATTATCGCAGGTTTTGGGTGGGCGAAGCCGGTTCCTGTTAATCGCTATTTCTTTAAAAAGCCTCGTTTAGCTGGTATTCTAGTATCGATAGCGGGACCGTTTAGCAACTTGGTGCTGGCATTTATCGGCTTGCTTATTTATTATTTGATGAATAACGCCGCAGTGGACAACGATGCGCTTTATCGTTTTTTTACATTATTTATTCAAATAAACCTAACGCTAGGTGTATTTAACTTGTTGCCTTTTCCGCCTTTAGACGGCTACCGCGTGATTGAAGACCTCGTTCCGCCGTCCACGCGAGCCAAAATGACGCAGTATGAGTCTTGGGGCATTTTTGTATTTTTGATTCTTGTGATTACACCTCTGGATCGAATTGTGATCTGGCCGCTTCTAAACGGAGCAGCAACGTTTGTTATGAATATCTTTCAGCAGATATTAGCACCACTGATTTAATGAATAGAGGAGGCTTACTATGACTCAGCCAAAAAAGAAAAGTATAGGATTTAATATCATAAAAGACGATTCAACCGACGGCCACGGCGGTTACGGGGTTGGAGCGTTAAGTTTAGAAAACATTTCACCCGTTTTTGTTTGTCCGAGCGATGAAGAAGTATTTGTGGATATCGGTGCCATGCATGCAAGAAGTGTAGTAGAAAAAGGAATTAAATTCTTACCAAATAAAGACGAGGTGCCAAACGGCAAGTTATATTGGCTTGTGTGGGTAACGATTGATCGCAAGCAAGAAGGACCTTACTACGCAGGTATGACGGCATGTGAAATGACCGTTGATCGTGAAATTCGCCGCGGATATAAGTCACTTCCTGAACATGTAAACAAAATGGATAAATCCTTAAAACGACGCATTATGGTAGAAGAAATGGATAACAAGTCTAAGGCTTTGCTTCGTGAGTTTTTGAAGTCTCATAATGAAGAAATCTGGGCGTTATCTAATGATGACTTAAAAGAAGCGCTTCAAACATCGTAATGCTAAAAAAGCTTAAGGCCAAAGGCCTTAAGCTTTTTTTAATCAAACCATTTTGGTAACCAATGAAACTCTTTATCCTCTTCTTCATGCTCTTTTTTCTTCTTTTTTGCTGCGTGATCGACGTGGTCGGTACAATATGTTTTTGGCTGTGTTCCCGTTAAATAATAAGCTTTATATTGAACAGGGCATGATTTCGAGGCTAATTTTCCGTTTTGAGGATTAATGTTCACACTTATTAATCCGTTTGGTGCTTTAAACTTTTCTTTTTTCTTCCCTTTTAAAGCATCTTCCATGAATAATGCCCACATCTTTTTGGCGTATCCTTTTTCAGCTACATCATCCATGGTTCTCCCTTGATCATAGCCAACCCAAACCCCTGAAACGAGCTGAGGAGAGTAGCCAATCATCCAGCTGTCCGTTGAGGTTGTACCGGATTTTCCTGCATAAGGACGAGACACATATTTAGAAATAGGCTTCCCTGTGACGCTTGTATAGCCATTTAGCTTTTGATTAAACATGCCTGTCATTAAATGGGTAGTAAGAAAAGCATAGCGTTTATCAATGACTTGTTTCCGTTCGGAAGGAGCTTGATAAACAACTTCTCCGTCATGGGTTTCAATTCGTTTAATAAATGTTGGACGAATTTCTTTTCCGCCATTAGCAAAGATGCCGTATGCATTAACCATATCAATGACTTTGACAGGTGAAGTTCCAAGAGCTAAAGATGGAACTTTCTTTAAAGGTGATGATATTCCAAGTGTTTTAGCGGTTTCAATCAAGCGGTTTTCCCCAATGAACAAATGCGTTTTTACTGCATAAATATTGTCTGAAAGCGCAATGGCTTGAGCCATTGTAATAGGAGCGTCTGCATAATAATTGTGATAATTACTAGGCGTGTATGTTGAAACTCCATCTTCTAATTTGAACGTCGTTTCTTCACTTTTCATTGGAGTGGATTCAGTAAAACCGTCTTTTAATGCCGCATAGTATAAAAATGGCTTCATCGTTGAGCCAGGCTGCCTTATTGCTTGAGTAGCGCGATTAAACGGGCTCTTTTCATAATCTCTTCCACCAATAAGAGCTTTCACCTGTCCGTTTTTAGGATTCATGGCGACAAAGGCACTTTGTACGTCTGAAGAGCTGCTGATAACATCCTTCATTTTTTCTTCTGCCGTTCGCTGCATCTTTTCATCCAGAGTTGTATAAACGCGAAGTCCATTGGTATAAATCATCGTTTCATCGATTCCTAAATCTTGCTTTAATTCTGCTAGCGCTGCATCCATAAAGTAAGAAGCGTCTTCTTTGTTAGGATCTTTTTCAGCAGGCTTTGAAAATGCTAGAGGAGTTACAAGTGCTTTTGTTGCTTGCTTGGCTGTAATAATTCCATCCTCTTTCATGAGAGATAAAATGATATTTTGTCGTTTTTTTGCATTTTCCTGATGAATAAGAGGAGAGTAGTAGCTAGGGCCTTTTGGAATACCGGCTAACATACTCGCTTCACTTAACGTCAAATTTTTGGCGTGCTTATCAAAATACAGCCTCGCTGCCGCTTCAATTCCGTAAGCTCCATGGCCGTAGTAGATCGTATTCATGTAGCCTTCTAGGATTTGGTCTTTGCTATAATTCATTTCTAACCGGATTGTGTACAGAGCTTCTTGAAGCTTTCGAGCCCACGTTTTGTCGTGCTCTAGAAACAAGTTGCGTGCATATTGCTGAGTAATGGTACTCGCACCTTGTACTTTGCCCATAGCTTTTATATCAGCTACAATTGCTCCAGCGATTCGATGCATATCAAAGCCGTGATGCTCATAAAAGCGCTTATCTTCAACGGCTAAAGTCGCATCTTTGACGTAAGGTGAAATTTGATTAAGTGAGACCCAGTAGCGCTTTTGTCCATTGTGAACTTCATCAAGAACTTTACCGTTTGCTGAGTAGAAAACAGCTGTTTGAGAAACGTTTAGCGGAGGGGGGCCAGCGATTTTGGCGTAGAGAAAGATACTTATGTAGGCAAACAACAATAAAGCCCCCGCTAATATACCAAGGACGAGAAGAATTCGGAAGACGCGTCTTGCCTTTTTTAAATGTTCGGTTAATACCGTTTCCATTTCCATTCACCACCAATATGTGTCACTATGCACCGTGCATGTTGTTTTCAAAACAACAAAATTCTATTAAAAGAGCGGTGCAAGTAGATTCTAAAGCTTGTATCTATCATCAGTATGAAATAGAAAAGGTGGTTTTAAACCTCCATTGTTAAAAATTTTACTTGCTTTTTTGCTGAATTCATCTATACTTTTTTCATGTTTGTATAAATTATGTTAGGGTAATCTATGCATAGGTTAATTCTCAAAATAGAAGGGAAGAGTTTGAAATGGAATTATGGTTCACAGAAAAGCAAACAAAGAACTTTGGTATTACAGCTAAAATTAATCGCACTTTACATACAGAGCAAACGGAGTTTCAAAAATTAGATATGGTTGAAACAGAAGAGTTTGGTAACATGCTCCTGCTTGACGGTATGGTTATGACAACAGAAAAAGATGAGTTTGTTTATCATGAAATGGTTGCACATGTACCGTTATTTACGCATCCAAATCCAGAAAATGTACTAGTTGTAGGTGGAGGAGACGGAGGCGTAATCCGTGAAATCTTAAAACACCCAAGCGTAAAAAAAGCGACGTTAGTTGATATCGATGGAAAAGTTATTGAGTACTCAAAAAAATTCTTACCTTCAATTGCGGGCAAACTAGAAGATCCTCGTGTCGATGTACAAGTAGACGACGGATTTATGCACATCGCTAAAAGTGAGAACGAATACGATGTCATTTTAGTAGATTCAACAGAGCCAGTAGGTCCAGCTGTAAATTTATTTACAAAAGGGTTCTATGCAGGTATCTCAAAAGCACTTAAAGAAGATGGTATCTTTGTTGCCCAATCGGACAACCCTTGGTTCACGCCAGAGCTTATCTCAAATGTTCAGCGTGATGTAAGAGAAATCTTCCCGATTACACGCCTATACGTAGCAAATATTCCAACATACCCAAGCGGTTTATGGACATTTACAATGGGCTCAAAGAAACATGATCCATTAGAAGTAAGCGAAGATCGTTTCTTCGATATTGATACAAAGTATTACACAAAAGAATTGCACAAAGCGGCATTTGCTTTACCTAAATTTGTGCAAGACCTTATTAAATAAGTTATCACGTACAAGTGAGATGCCAGAGGTTTAAGGCTGGCATCTTTTCTATGAGTAATGAAGGAGGAACAAAATATGCGTTTTGATGAAGCTTATTCAGGTAATGTATTTATCGGCAGTCACCCTGTTTTTGAAGAAAGTGAAGCGGTTCTTTACGGAATGCCAATGGACTGGACAGTTAGCTATCGTCCAGGTTCACGATTTGGCCCTACTCGTATTCGTGAAGTATCAATTGGATTAGAAGAATACAGCCCGTATTTAGATCGAGAGCTAGAGGAAGTAAAATATTTTGATGCAGGAGATATTCCACTTCCATTTGGGAATCCTCAGCGCAGCTTAAATATGATTGAAGAGTATATTGATCAGCTTTTAGCAGCGGACAAGTTCCCGTTAGGTATGGGCGGAGAGCATTTGGTTTCTTGGCCTGTTATGAAAGCTATGTATAAAAAGTATCCGGATTTGGCAATTATCCATATGGATGCTCACACAGACCTTCGTGAAGAGTATGAAGGAGAACCACTTTCTCACTCCACTCCAATTCGTAAAGTTGCAGAACTAATCGGACCGGAGAATGTTTATTCATTTGGTATTCGTTCAGGAATGAAAGAAGAATTTCAATGGGCGAAAGAAAACGGCATGCATATTTCAAAGTTCGAAGTTCTAGAGCCGTTAAAAGAGATTTTACCAACTCTTGCAGGTCGTCCTGTTTATGTAACAATTGATATCGATGTATTAGATCCAGCGCACGCTCCTGGTACAGGAACAGTAGATGCAGGCGGTATCACATCAAAAGAGCTTTTAGCTTCTATTCACGCAATTGCTAAATCAGATCTTCGCATTGTCGGAGGAGATTTAGTAGAAGTAGCTCCAATTTATGATCCGTCTGAACAAACAGCTAATACAGCAAGCAAGCTTATTCGCGAAATGATCTTAGGCTGGGTGCAAAAGAAATAAATAAAGTAAAAGGCGGCCGCTGTGGCCGCCTTTTTTGTTTGAAATATGTGAATGCGTCACGTACCGTAAAAAGATGAATTCTCGGCGTATCTAGCATATTTCCTTTGAAGTATTATTGAATTCTTTCTTTAGAATGTTTATACTATTTAAGTTATAACGTATTCATTTTAATAAGGAAGTGTCTTTTGTGAGTAACGCTTCAGAAGTCAAGAAACCCATTGAAGTTAAAATTGTGACAGATATCCGTGATGGTCACCGAAAAGAGACAACATCGGTAAATGCAAAAGGTATGTATTATGAAAAAGGATCGAAAATTTATCTTACATACACAGAGCGCCAAGAGGAAATCGGAGATATTAGAACAATGGTAAAAATTAGCGAAGATGAAGTATCAATTAACCGAACCGGTGCTGTTCAAATGAAGCAATCGTTTCGTAAAAAGGTACAAATCGAAGGAACTTATATAAGCCCTTATGGACGTATGGATTTACTAACATTCGCTCATAACATTGAATATAAACAAATGACTCAAAAGGGTCGATTATTTTTAACGTATGATCTGGAAGTACAGGGTCAGCCTACCGGGAAATATGCGTTAACCATTACATTCAAGGAGGAGAAAAAATGAACGTCGTCGAACAAGTGCAGCAAAAATTAAAAGCTGAAATTCAAGATGCTGTGGTCAAAGCAGGACTTGCTGAAAAAGCAGAACTTCCAGAAGTTCTATTAGAAACCCCAAAAGATAAAACACATGGTGATTATTCTACCAATATGGCTATGCAGCTAGCTCGTATTGCCAAAAAAGCACCGCGTGCTATCGCTGAAGAGCTTGTAGCAAACTTCGATAAATCAAAAGCATCTATCGAGAAAATTGACATTGCAGGCCCTGGATTCATCAACTTTTATATGAATAACTCTTATTTAACAGAGCTTATCCCAACGATTGTAAAAGCTGGTGAAGCGTACGGTCAAACAAACGTAGGGAACGGACAAAAAGTACAGGTTGAGTTTGTTTCAGCTAATCCGACAGGGGATTTACATTTAGGACATGCCCGCGGTGCTGCAGTTGGAGACTCATTATGTAATGTTCTTGAAAAAGCAGGTTACGATGTGTCACGTGAATACTATATCAATGATGCTGGTAACCAAATTAATAACCTGGCTTATTCAGTAGAAGCACGCTACATGCAGGCTCTTGGTTTAGAGAAAGAAATGCCTGCAGACGGCTATCATGGAGCTGACATTATAAACATCGGAAAAGAGCTAGCAAAAGAGCACGGAGACAAGTATGTAAACGTATCTGAAGAAGAGCGTTTTGAATTCTTCCGTCAATACGGATTAGATTATGAGTTAGCTAAATTAAAGCGTGATCTTGAACAGTTCCGTGTGAAATTTGACGTATGGTATTCTGAAACGTCTCTTTATAAAAATGATAAAATCCCAGTTGCACTTGAAACGTTGAAAAAACAAGGCCATGTATATGAAGAAGAAGGTGCTACGTGGTTCCGTTCTACGACATTTGGTGATGATAAAGACCGTGTGTTAATTAAAAATGACGGTTCATTTACGTACTTAACGCCAGATATTGCGTATCACCAAGACAAAATTCAACGCGGATTTGACAAGCTAATTAACATTTGGGGAGCCGACCACCATGGATATATTCCTCGTATGAAAGCGGCGATTCAAGCGCTTGGTTATGAAAAAGATACGCTTGAAGTAGAAATTATTCAAATGGTTCAACTGTATCAAAACGGCGAAAAAATGAAGATGAGCAAACGTACAGGCAAAGCTGTAACAATGCGTGATCTAGTAGAAGAGGTAGGCCTTGATGCAACTCGCTACTTCTTTGCGATGAGAAGTGCGGATACACATTTAGACTTTGATTTAGATTTAGCTGTTTCTCAATCTAATGAAAATCCTGTATACTATGCACAATATGCTCATGCCCGTATTTGCAGTATTCTTCGTCAAGGTGAAGAGATGGGGATTCAATCAACATCTGGCGCTGACCTTTCATTAATTAGTGCAGAAAAAGAAATGGAACTGCTGAAGAAAATCGGAGAGTTCCCTCAGGCCGTAGCGGAAGCAGCAACAAAACGTATTCCGCACCGCATTACGAATTATGTGTTTGATCTCGCTTCTACGTTCCATAGCTTCTATAATGCAGAAAAAGTATTAGACAGCGATAATGTAGAAACAAGTAAAGCGCGTATTGAACTAGTGAAAGCTGTTCAAGTAACGCTTCAAAACTCCTTAAAACTAATTGGTGTTTCAGCACCTGAAAAAATGTAACAAAAAAAGAGCCTCTTGGCTCTTTTTTATTTAAAAAACAAGTGTGGCACCTTCCGTACGCTTTACTCCTCTCATTGATGCTAAATCTTCCACTAATTTTAGCAGCGCTTTATCTTTTAACTTTGCTTCAATCATTACGTCAAAATCTTGTCCGATATCTTTAGCCATTTGCAAAAAAGGTGCGATAAAATCAGTTGAGACATAATCAGAGTGACTTCTAAATTCTTTTTCAGATTTAGGAGAAGAGATATGTACTTTTGGTTTTAACCCGATATGTTTCCACGTGTCAAAGATACGAGGGAGCAATAGCTCAAGAGGTTCCTCTCCTTCATTTGCTTTGTGGTGGTGATAATCAAAGAGGAGAGGGACTTTCTCTTTTTCGCATACAGCTAATGTTTCTTCAGTTGTATATGTTTTATCATCATTTTCAAGAGTCATGCGCTTTTTAATGACAGGTGGCAGCGTTTGAATGTTTTCATGAAATCGACCGATCGCCTTTTCTTTATTGCCATAGGCTCCTCCTACATGAATATTAATAAGAGCTTGACCTGATACTCCCATCGCTTCAATCATTCTATAGTGATAATCCATATCTTTTACCGCATTTTCAGTAATGTGTTTTTTATCGCTTGTAAATAATGTGAACTGATTGGGGTGAAAACTCACGCGCAGCTGGTGATTCCGTATCAATTCTCCTATCTCTGACCAGTCGTCTTGGAACGCATCAATGTAATTCCAGTCTACTTCAGGATGAGTAGCTAAAGGGACAAGAGAAGATGACAATCGATACAGCATAATTTCATGCGCAATATTAAAATGCAAAGCACGCTTAGTATGATTCAAATTTTGTTTTGTAACGTGATGAAGCTTATCCAGCCTCTCGTCTTTTTTCATTTTTGCCCATCTAGTAAAGGTGAGGGTTTTAGCAGGTGAGCAGTCCCAAAGCGACAGGGCATGTGAGACATAGCCAAATCTAATTTTCATTATAAATCTTCCTCTTTTCGTTCATTAAAGTAACGGAGAAATAAAGGTTGCAAATCCTTGCTTGAGTTTTTCACTCCATTTTCGGTTTTTCACATCTTCTAAAGACAAAACCGGGCATTCCCCCATACAAGCTTTAAAGCTATTCTTTACCTCTTCAATATATGTGGCATCATAGATTAAACAGTTGATTTCAGCATTTAAGAACAAGCTTCTTTTATCAAAATTAGCCGTTCCTACATCGCAGATAACATTGTCTGCAATTAATACTTTTGCATGGTAAAAACCGTAATAATATTGATAAATCATACAACCTGCTTGAAGTAATGTGGGAAGATAGGCAAACGCAGCATGATGAACAAGCGGTTGATCTGCACGCATTGGAATTAAAATATGAACTTGCACTCCTCGTGCACGAGCTTGCAGTAAAGCATTCATCAAAGGTTCACTTGGAATAAAATAAGGAGTACCTATGTACAATTCCCTATTGGCTTGGTTGATAATCGATAAAAAGCTTTCTTCAAGTGAAAAACCTTCAGTCGACTTTAGCTGAATGACATAGTCTCCTTCAGAGGTTGGCGGAAAGTATCTTTCCACTTTACGCAGGTCTAAGCCGGTAGCAGCATACCAGTCGCTCAACAGCTGCATTTGAAGATCTTGTATGCCTTGACCTTCCATACGCAGGTGGTAATCTTTCCATACCCCAAGCTTAGCGTCGAGTCCTAAATATTCTCTTCCGATATTAAAACCGCCAATGTAGCCAACTTTCCCATCAATAACGGCTATTTTACGGTGATTGCGTGCGTTGAGTGTATAAAACAAATAAGGCCACCGAGGCGTTCGACTGTAAGCAAAATGAACACCTTGCTTCTTTAAGAATGCAATTTTGTTTTTCTTGATTTTATAGCTTCCCACACGGTCTACCAATAATCTGACTTCAATATTTTGCTGTGCTTTTTGGACTAGTAAATCTAAAAATTCTTGGCTAATTTCATCATTTTGTACGATGTAAAACGATAAATGGATAAATGAAGAGGCATTTTCTATTTCGTGAAATAAATCTTTATACAAGACATTCCCGTCTGCGAACAAAAAAAGAGAAGCACGGCGCTTTGGAAATGTATTTTCAGCCTGAGAAAATATTTTCTTTCCAACGCCAAGGTCAATTGCAAGCCAAGCAATAAAAATAATAAAAAGTAAAATCACAACCATGCCGCTCATCATGTCACCTCTTTTCCCGATGTAAATACATTTTATGTTGTTCTTAGTGTCACCTTGTTTAAATAGAATATGAACAAAAGAACGAAAAGATATTGACTGAATGCTCATTCATTATATACAATGAAAACAGATATATTATCAGAAAATTTAGTCGTCAGGAGGAAAGAAAGGTAACAAACTATTCAAGGAGGGGACGAGATGACAGGGTTGCTGTGGGTGAATTTTCTCTTTTTTATTATTGTAACCGCTTACGCTATTTCTTTGTTTGTATATTTAATTCGCACACGCATTGAGTATATTCAATTAGGGAAAAAAGTTGAATTTGATCAGCGGTTAAAAGAAAGGCTGCAAAAAATTTGGGTGAACGTGTTTGGACAAAAGAAACTGTTAAAAGATAAAAAAAGTGGAATTATGCACGTCATGTTTTTTTATGGGTTTATTTTAGTTCAGTTCGGCGCGTTAGACTTCATTATAAAAGGTTTGCTTCCAGGTAAACATTTGCCGCTTGGACCTTTATATCCCGGCTTTACATTTTTTCAAGAAATTGTGACGTTTTTGATTTTAGTAGCAGTTGTCTGGGCTTTTCACCGTCGCTATGTAGAAAAGCTTGTGCGTTTAAAAAGAGGGTTTAAATCTGGTTTAGTACTGATTTTTATTGGAGCACTTATGCTGTCAGTGCTTGTTGGAAACGGTATGTCAATCATCTGGCATAATCATGAACCCTCATGGACAGAACCGATTGCGTCATCGATTGCCATCTTGTTTAAGGGAATCAATGATATTGCCGCTATCTCCATTTTTTATGTTTCATGGTGGATTCACTTAGCCGTGTTATTGACGTTTTTAGTATATGTTCCTCAATCAAAACATGCTCATTTACTGGCTGGACCGGCTAATGTATTTTTTAACCGTGTTTCTAAGCCAGGTAAGCTTGAAAAGATTGATTTTGAAGACGAGACGCAGGAGACGTTTGGAGTTGGAAAGATTGAAGAATTTACACAGCATCAGCTTATTGATTTATATGCCTGTGTGGAATGCGGTCGATGTACGAATATGTGTCCGGCAACGGGTACAGGGAAAATTTTATCTCCAATGGATTTAATTTTAAAGATGCGCGATCACTTAACGGAAAAAGGAGCGGTTGTGACATCTAAGGCTCCTTGGGTTCCTACGTATGCATTCTCCAAAACAAAAGGAAACCAGCTGGCGACGATGGCGGCCAGCCAAGGCGGAGCAGAGGCTGCAGCAACAGCGGAATATAATCCCGCTTTAATTGGAGATGTCATTACGGAAGAAGAAATTTGGGCATGTACAACGTGCCGAAACTGTGAAGATCAATGTCCCGTAATGAACGAGCATGTAGATAAGATCATCGATTTACGACGTTTTTTAGTATTAACCGAAGGAAAGATGGACGCGGATGCTCAGCGTGCCATGACTAATATTGAGCGTCAAGGAAACCCTTGGGGATTAAACCGAAAAGAGCGTGAAGAATGGCGACATGTAAGAGAAGATGTTCACATTCCGACTGTTAAAGAAGTAAGTAAAGCGGGTGAAACGTTTGAGTATTTGTTCTGGGTAGGTTCGATGGGATCTTATGATAACCGCAGTCAAAAAATCGCTCTATCGTTTGCAAAGCTTCTCAATGAAGCGGGTGTTTCATTTGCGATTTTAGGAAATAAAGAAAAAAATTCTGGTGATACGCCGCGCAGGTTGGGCAATGAATTTTTATTCCAAGAGTTAGCTTCTAAAAATATCGCTGAATTTGAAAAAAACGAAATCAAAAAAATTGTTACGATTGATCCCCATGCTTACAATATCTTCAAAAATGAATATCCAGATTTCGGTTTTGAAGGAGAAGTGTATCATCACACAGAATTATTAGCTATGTTGGTGAAAGAAGGTAAGCTGACACCAAAACATGCGGTTAATGAAAAAATTACCTTCCATGATTCCTGTTATTTAGGAAGATATAACGAAGTATACAGTCCACCAAGAGAAATTTTGAAAGCGATTCCAGGTATTAGCTTGATTGAAATGGATCGCAACCGTGAAAATGGTATGTGCTGTGGAGCAGGAGGAGGGTTAATGTGGACGGAAGAAACGACCGGCCAGCGCATTAATGTAGCGCGCACGGAACAAGCCTTAGCCGTTAACCCAAGCATTATCAGTTCAGGTTGCCCATACTGCTTAACGATGCTAAGTGACGGAACAAAAGCAAAAGAAGTAGAAGAAAAGGTTCATACGTATGACGTAGCAGAACTGCTTGAAAAGTCAATTTATGGTGACGTGCAAGAACAGGTTTCATAAAGGAGAAGTAGAGATGGTATTCATCTCTACTTTTTACAGAAAGGAAATTGAGCAAGCGTTCAATCAGCAAGGACAAAGATTAGGAAAAAGAGGAGGAAACAATAGTGGGGAAAACAGTTATTGTGAGTGCAGTTCGAACACCTTTTGGAAAATTAGGTGGCAGTGTAAGTGGACTAAAAGCGGCAGAACTAGGCGGGAAAGCGATTCAAGCAGCATCAAAGGGACGTACAGAAATTGATTCCGTTATTATGGGGTGCGTGCTGCAAGGGGGCCAAGGACAGCTGCCTTCTAGGCAAGCCATGCATTATGCAGGTTTACCGTGGCAAGTAGAGACGGAAACCATTAATAAAGTTTGTGCATCGGGCATGCGCAGCATTACAACTGCTGATCAGCTGATTCGATTAGGAGAAGCAAAAACAATCATTGCAGGTGGAATGGAATCGATGAGTAACGCACCGTATCTTCTTCCAAAAGCAAGGTGGGGATTCCGTATGGGAGATAGTGTTGTGACGGATTTGATGGTTCATGACGGTTTGACATGCAGCTTTACAGGGGTTCAAATGGGTACGTATGGAAATGAAATAGCTTCTGAAATGAATATTTCCCGAGAAAAGCAGGATGAATGGGCCCTTCGCAGTCATCAATTGGCGGTAGAGTCAGAAGAGAAAGGGAGATGGAATGCAGAAAGAATTTCAGTTGATATTCCGTCTAAAAAAGGAACGATAACGGTTCAAAAAGATGAAGGACCAAGAAAAGATACGTCGTTAGAAAAACTCTCGTCTCTTCGGCCTGTATTTGGTCACAGCGGAACCATTACAGCAGGAAATGCACCTAGCGTGAATGACGGAGCAGCTGCGCTCATGCTAATGGATGAAGATGTGGCAAAAGCAAATGGCTATGAGCCGTTGGCTACGATTGTAAACCATACTTCTCTTGCGATGGAGCCAAGGGAATTTCCGAAAACGCCTGGGTTTGCTATTAACAAGCTACTGCAAAAAACAAATAAGACAGTAGACGATATTGCGCTTTTTGAAATCAATGAAGCTTTTTCAGCAGTAGCGTTGATGAGTATGGAGATTGCAGGGCTTCCGGCTGAAAAAGTAAATGTGAACGGCGGGGCAGTAGCACTTGGACATCCGATTGGAGCAAGCGGCGCTCGTATTGTTGTAACGCTCATTCATGAATTAAGACGACGAGGCGGCGGACGAGGCATTGCTTCTATTTGCAGCGGCGGCGGCCAAGGTGATGCCATCATGGTAGAAGTGTAAAAGGGGGATACCAACTTGAATATTGAAACAGTTATGGTTATTGGAGCAGGTCAGATGGGAGCAGGCATTGCGCAAGTATTTGCTGCGAGCGGATATCAAGTTTCTTTGTATGACGTTGATCAAAAAAATACACAAAAAGGAATAGAAGGTATTGATAAACGTCTGAAAAAACAGGTGGGAAAAGGTTCTCTCTCAGCTAAGGAATATGAAGAAATTATGGAGCGCCTTCACCTGGCAAATGAAATAACAGCAGCACAAAAAGCAGATTTAATCGTCGAAGCGGTTGTGGAAAAGATGGAAGTCAAACAAGCCATTTTTGCGGAGTTGGATTCGTTAGCCCCGAGTCATACTATTTTAGCAACCAACACGTCTTCGCTTCCTATTACTGAAATTGCAGCTGTGACCACTCGACCTGAAAAAGTAATTGGCATGCACTTTATGAATCCTGTTCCAGTTATGAAGCTCGTTGAAATTATTAGAGGACTGGCTACTACCGATGAAGTGTATCAAGCAGTTCATGAAACAACGAAAAAATTAAATAAAACCCCGGTGGAAGTTCATGACTTTCCAGGGTTTGTTTCAAATCGAATATTAATGCCAATGATTAACGAAGCTGTGTTTACGCTCTATGAAGGTGTAGCAAACGAAGAGGATATTGATCAAGTGATGAAACTAGGAATGAACCATCCAATGGGACCTTTGACATTAGCAGATTTCATCGGCCTCGATACATGTTTGTTTATTATGGAAACGCTTCATAAAGGGTTTGGTGATGACAAATATCGTCCTTGTCCATTGCTTAGGAAATATGTAAAGGCAGGGTGGCTTGGTCGAAAAACAGGAAAAGGATTTTTTACGTACGAAATATAAAGGAGTGGCGAAATGATCTTTTTTACGTCTGAACAACACATGATTAAAAAGATGGTAGCTGATTTTAGTGAAAAAGAAGTCGCTGCGGCTGTGCCAAACATGGAAAAGGGTGAATTTCCTCGAGGTTTATTAAAGCAGATGGCTGATCTTGGCCTGATGGGCATTCCCGTTCCTCAAGCATACGGAGGGGGCGGACTGGACTTTGTGTCGTACATGATTGCCATCCACGAAATATCAAAAGTAAGTCCAGCCCTCGGCGTCATTTTGTCTGTTCATACTTCTGTAGGTACGAATCCTATTGTCGTATTTGGAACGGAAGATCAAAAACAAAAGTATGTAAAAAAACTGGCGACAGGTGAATATTTAGGTGCTTTTTGTTTAACAGAACCTAGTGCAGGATCTGATGCTGCAAGCTTAAAAACAAAGGCAGAACGAAAAGGAGACCACTATCTTTTAAATGGATCAAAGCTTTTCATTACAAACGGCGGAGAAGCGGATACATATATTGTATTTGCTAAAACGAATCCCGAACGCGGGTCGAGAGGGATGAGCGCTTTTATCGTTGAAAAGACGATGGAGGGATTTTCAGTAGGAAAAGATGAACATAAGATGGGTCTTCACGGTTCTCGAACGGTTCAACTGCACTTTGAAAATATGCAGGTGCCTGTAGAAAATCGTCTCGGAGAAGAAGGTGAAGGATTTCGAATTGCTATGGCTAATTTAAATGCCGGAAGAATTGGTATTGCTGCTCAGGCGGTAGGAATTGCTGAAGGTGCGTTAACGGCAGCTAAAAACTATGCAAATGGACGATATCAATTCGGAAAATCGATTTTATCTCAGCAGGGAATTGCTTTTAAGCTTGCTGATATGGAAACCTCTGTTGAATCAGCGAAGCTTTTAATGTACCGAGCCGCTTTTTTATATGATCAAAAACTTCCTTGTAAAAAAGAAGCATCCATGGCGAAATTATTTGCTTCCCAGACGGCCATGAATGTAGCGACGGACGCAATTCAAGTTTTGGGGGGATACGGTTATATGAAAGATTATCCAGTAGAGAGGTATTTTCGTGACGCCAAAGTGTGCGAAATCTACGAAGGCACAAGCGAAATTCAACGTATCGTCATTAGCAGTCAATTATAGGGGGAATAATCATGTTTTTTAAACTTTCAGAAGAACACGAAATGATTCGAAAAATGGTGCGAGACTTTGCCAAAAACGAAGTGGCTCCGACAGCCGCCGAACGAGATGAAGAAGAGCGTTTTGACAGAGGGATTTTTACTCAAATGGCTGATCTGGGATTAACAGGCATTCCATGGCCGGAGCAATACGGAGGAATTGGCAGCGACTATCTAGCTTATTGCATTGCCGTTGAAGAACTGTCTAGAGTATGTGCGTCAACAGGCGTTACTTTGTCGGCTCATACTTCTCTTGCCGGCTGGCCAATTTATACATTCGGAACGGAAGAGCAGAAACAAAAATATTTGAAGCCTATGGCAACAGGAGAAAAAATAGGCGCTTATGGGTTAACCGAACCGAGTGCTGGTTCTGACGCGGGAGGAATGAGAACGCTCGCTGTAAAGGACGGAGAAGATTATATTTTAAATGGCTCTAAAATTTTTATTACAAACGGCGGAGAAGCGGATATTTACGTCGTATTTGCTCGCATCAACCCCAATGAAAAACGCACGAGCGCTTTTATTATTGAAAAAGACATGCCGGGATTTTCAGTTGGTAAAAAAGAAAAGAAGCTGGGCATTCGCTCTTCACCTACAACAGAAATTATTTTTGAAGACTGCCGCGTTCCAAAAGAAAATTTGCTGGGAAATGAAGGAGAAGGATTTAAAGTTGCGATGATGACACTAGATGGCGGCCGAAATGGTATTGCAGCACAGGCTGTAGGAATTGCTCAAGGGGCGTTAGATGCGGCCGTAGCTTATGCCAAGGAACGTCAGCAATTTGGTAAACCAATTATTTCTCAGCAAGGAATTGCTTTTAAGTTAGCCGACATGGCCACGAGTATAGAAGCTGCAAGACTGTTAACCTATCAAGCTGCTTGGCTGGAGTCACAAGGTTTGCCATACGGAAAAGAGTCAGCTATGTCAAAATTATACGCCGGTGATACAGCAATGAAAGTAACGACAGAAGCTGTTCAAGTATTTGGGGGATATGGTTATACAAAAGATTATCCGGTAGAGCGTTTTATGAGAGATGCAAAAATTACGCAAATTTATGAGGGCACACAAGAAATTCAGCGTCTCGTCATTTCTAGGTATCTTGCTAAATAAAACACTTGTTGTAGGAGAGGTGAAAAAATGAAAAAGAGAGAAGTTCTCACATCCATTAAAGATGAAAAGCTGATTGTAGAGCGTCGTAATCAAATGATTAAAGGGGCCGTCACGCTATTTAAGGAAAAAGGTTTTCACCGAACAACAACAAGAGAAATTGCCAAAGCCGCCGGGTTCAGTATCGGTACACTTTACGAGTATATTCAATCTAAAGAAGATGTTTTATATCTTGTATGTGACAATATTTACGATGAAGTGAGAGAACGATTAGAAGAGATGGTAGTGGATCGTTATACAATAGCTGAGCTTCAACAAGCGATTCAGCACTATTTCAAAGTTGTAGATGAGCTTCAAGATGAAGTATTAGTCATGTACCAAGAAGCCAAATCGCTGTCGAAAGATGCGCTTCCATACGTATTGAAAAAAGAGTTAGATATGGTTGAAATGTTTAAGGTTATTATCGAAGGCTGCGTAGAAAACAATCAATTTGCACTCACGGATAAAGAAATCTCGCTGTTTGCTCATCATTTATTTGTTCAAGGTCAGATGTGGGCATTTCGCAGGTGGTGGCTGCAAAAGCATTATTCACTAGAAGAATATACAAATATGCAGTTAGATTTTTTACTTAAAAATTTTTCATTTCAACAACTGTGTGAGGGGGAAACAGTTTGAATACAAGCAAAAGACCGCTTCGTTTTTTAACCGCTTCTAGCCTGTTTGACGGCCATGATGCGTCCATTAATATTATGAGGCGAATTCTTCAATCCAAGGGAGTAGAAGTCATTCACCTGGGACATAACCGATCTGTTGAAGAAATTGTTAACGCTTCCATACAGGAGGATGTTCAAGGAATTGCCATTTCTTCTTATCAAGGCGGCCATGTAGAATATTTTAAATATATGTACGATTTACTTCAAGAACAACAGGCTTCTCATATTAAAATTTACGGAGGAGGAGGAGGAGTAATTATTCCGAATGAGATCCAAGAGCTTCATGATTACGGTATTTCTAAGATCTTTTCTCCGGAAGATGGACGAAAAATGGGGTTAGATGGCATGATTCAATTCATGATTGATGATTGTTATTATACAAATCCCCCTGCACTGCCAAAGGATCGAACCTTAACGCCGACTAATGACCGTTTAATTGCCCAGCTTATTACATGCGCTGAAAATGAGGCCTATGAATATACAAAAGAGCATGCAGCTGCTCTTGAAGAAATCCGGGAAAGTGTAATCGAAAGCGAGACGGATCAAAAAATACCGGTCATTGGAATCACAGGAACAGGAGGGGCAGGGAAAAGCTCGCTTACGGATGAATTAGTAAGAAGGTTTATTGAACATATCCCAGATATTCATGTAGCTGTTTTATCTGTCGATCCAACTAAACAAAAAACTGGAGGAGCGCTTCTTGGTGATCGTATTCGCATGAACATCGCATCGTCTCCTCGTGTGTATATGAGAAGCTTGGCCACGCGTTCATCGGGACATGAGCTATCGGCGGCCATTCGAGATGGAATTGCTGTCGTGAAAAAAGCGGGTTTCGACATTATTATTGTCGAAACAAGCGGCATTGGGCAAGCTGATGCACAAGTTAAAGACATTGCAAACGTCTCTCTTTATGTAATGACGAGCGAATTTGGTGCGCCTTCGCAGCTAGAAAAGATTGAAATGATTGATTACGCAGATTTTATTGTAATCAACAAATTTGAAAAAAAAGGCTCCGAAGACGCAAAAAAACAAGTGCAGCGTCAATATCAACGCAATCATCAGCTGTTTGAAAATAATCTCTCTACAATGCCGATTTATGGAACTATTGCGAGCCAGTTCAACGACGGGGGAACAAATATTTTATTTGAAGACCTCATAAATCACCTGCATCAAACGTTCCGTACCTCTTGGCGCGTAGAAAAATCATCAGAAAGAGTAAGTGAAAAGAAATATACCATCATCCCTAATGATCAACAGCAATATTTGCAGGAGATTGTAAACAGCGTTCGCTCGTATCACAGTAATACGGAAGTTCAAGTGAAAACGGCGCGTAAATTTTATCAGTTAGAAGGCGCTCTGCAAGAAGTGGAAACAGAAGCAGCCAAGCAAGAGCTTACTCAGCTAAAGGAAAAATATCAAAAACAGTTAACGGCTGATTCGATTGAAAAGCTGAAAAACTGGCCTAAATTAAAAAGTCAGTATGGGCAAGAAGAACTTATTACAAAAATACGAGATAAAGAAATTAAAACCTCTCTGCAAGTTGATACGCTGTCAGGATTGCGCATTCCGCGCGTGGCTCTTCCAAAGGTTGAAGAATATGGAGAAGTTCTTCGTTTTCTTTATAAAGAAAACGTGCCAGGTGCATTTCCATACACAGCAGGTGTTTTTCCGTTCAAACGAAAAGGAGAAGATCCTAAACGTCAATTCGCAGGCGAAGGAACACCGGAACGAACAAATCGCCGCTTTCATTATTTGTCAAAGGATGATGAGGCTAAGCGTTTAAGTACAGCGTTTGACTCTGTAACGCTTTATGGAGAAAATCCTGATCCAAGGCCAGACATCTTCGGAAAGATTGGAGAAAGCGGGGTAAATGTCTGTACGCTTGATGATATGAAACTCTTATATAAAGGATTTGATCTTTGCCACCCTTCGACTTCTGTTTCGATGACGATTAATGGGCCGGCTCCAATATTACTAGCAATGTTTATGAATACAGCTATCAGCCAGCAGGTAGAAAAGAAAGAAGAAGAATTAAAGCGTCCTTTAACGGAACAGGAATACGAGGACGTAAAAGCGGGTACGTTGAAACAAGTGAGAGGAACCGTTCAAGCGGATATTTTAAAAGAAGATCAAGGCCAAAATACGTGTATTTTTTCCACAGAATTTGCATTAAAAATGATGGGAGATATTCAGCAGTACTTTATTGACGAGAAAGTGCGCAACTATTATTCTGTGTCTATTTCAGGCTATCATATTGCTGAAGCAGGAGCGAATCCAATTTCTCAGCTCGCGTTTACATTAGCCAACGGTTTTACGTACGTGGAATATTACTTGAGTCGAGGCATGCACATTGATGATTTTGCTCCTAATTTATCGTTTTTCTTTAGTAATGGACTTGACCCTGAATACACGGTTATTGGACGTGTAGCGAGAAGAATCTGGGCAATTGTGATGCGTGATAAATACGGAGCAAATGAACGCAGTCAAAAGCTTAAGTATCATATTCAAACATCCGGCCGATCGCTTCATGCACAGGAAATTAATTTTAATGATATACGTACGACGCTGCAAGCCTTAATGGCTCTTCATGACAACTGCAACTCCCTTCATACCAATGCGTATGATGAAGCAATTACAACACCGACGGAAGAATCTGTACGTAGAGCGATGGCCATTCAATTAATCATTACAAAAGAGCATGGATTAACTAAAAATGAAAACCCATTACAGGGCTCTTTTATTATTGATGAACTAACAGACTTGGTAGAAGAAGCGGTATTGGCTGAATTTCAACGCTTAAATGATCGAGGCGGTGTTTTGGGTGCGATGGAAATGCAGTATCAGCGAGGTAAGATTCAAGATGAATCGATGGAATATGAGATGCAAAAACATACGGGAGCTTTACCTATTATAGGAGTAAATACGTATATTAATCCAAATGAAGAGGAAAGTTCCTCAGTTGATGACATGCAGTTAGCCCGCGCATCAAAAGAAGAAAAAAATCATCAAATTAATCAGCTTCAGAAGTTTCAACAGCAGCATGAAGAAAAAAGAGAAGATGCGCTGAGAAGGTTAAAGAAAGCTGCAACAGAAGGAGAAAACATTTTCAAAGAGTTAATGGAGACCGTTAAAGTAGCCAGCTTAGGAGAAATTACGCGAGCTTTATATGAATGCGGTGGGCAATATCGACGAAATATGTAATAATGTATCGTTAGTATATAGTGATATATTAAAAGCCGAGATGACCAAAAAACGGTCACCTCGGCTTTTATAGACCTAACCCTAACGGAGTCAGAATAACCGATGGTGAATTCCTTTTGATCAAAGGATGCTGTTGGCGTATTAAGTAGAATGTATTATAGTGATAAAATGTCTATTTTTTCGTTGTTTTATGCGAAATTCTCGAGAATTTTAGAAACGAGGCTAGCATAAATGTATTGAATTTGTTTATAATGAATGGTATGTATTTATTCGTTTCCATCATTTACACATATGATGAATTGATTTAATAGATTTTCGATATACATAGCCATAGAAAGGATGTGCCAGATTTGAGTTTAGCACAGTACTCAAAAACGGATTTAAAAGAAATGTCGATGATTGAGATTGCTTATGCGCTTCTAGAAGAAAAAACAGATCGTCAAGCAATGTCATTCCAAGAAATTATTGCTGAAATTAAAGCAGCAGCTGAAATGTCAGATCAAGAATTAAAAACGAGATTAGCTCAGTTTTATACAGATATTAATATTGATGGTCGCTTTTTAACAGTAGGGGACAACCACTGGGGTCTTCGTGGATGGTATCCTTTTGACCAAGCTGAAGAAGAAGTTATTCCAGTTGCAAAACCTAAAAAGAAAAAAGCGAAAAAAGCTGTTGTTGAAGAAGTTGAAGATTTTGATGATTTAGAAGAAGATTTGGATTATGAAGATGTTGATGATCTAGATGAAGAAGAAGATTTTGAAGACATTGACGAGCTAGAAGAAGATGAAGATGATCTTGCAGAAGACGATTTTGACGATTTAGAAGATGATCTAGACGATGAGGAAGACGAAGAAGAAGATTATGAGGACGAAAAAGAAAAATAATCCTTCTTGACTTTTTCAAGCGAAGTAGGTAGAATCTTTTTTGGGCTCTTTAAACAAGCATTTAAAAAGTTTTTATTTAAAATAGACTATTGCTCCCAATCCAGTTTTGGTATTGGGAGCAATTTTTTTATTTTATCTATCAATATTTTACACCCCGATATGTTCTTATAAATCCTTGATAGAAACTTTCTTTTGGTTCTTGAACGTTTCACATTCATAAGGTTTCTTATAATTTCGCATGCACAATGAATGAATTGTGATTGTTTATGTGAAAACTTTTAATATTGTACAGTTCAAATTATTTAGAGGGGGAAGTATAGATGACAAAGTATATTTTCGTAACAGGCGGTGTTGTATCATCTCTAGGAAAAGGGATTACAGCAGCTTCTTTAGGCCGTTTATTAAAAAACCGTGGGTTGAACGTAACGATTCAAAAGTTTGATCCATACATTAACGTAGACCCAGGAACAATGAGTCCATACCAACACGGTGAGGTATTCGTAACGGATGACGGCGCGGAAACAGACTTAGACTTAGGTCACTATGAGCGTTTTATCGATATCAACTTAAATCGCTACAGCAACGTAACAACAGGTAAAGTATATTCAACAGTATTGAAAAAAGAGCGTCGCGGTGATTATTTAGGCGGAACAGTTCAGGTTATTCCGCACATCACAAATGAAATTAAAGAACGCGTTTTCCGTGCAGGTAAAGAAACAAATGCGGACGTTGTTATTACTGAAATCGGCGGAACGGTAGGAGATATTGAATCACTTCCTTTCCTAGAAGCTATTCGTCAAATCAAAAGTGATATTGGCCGTGACAATGTTATGTATATCCACTGTACACTTGTGCCATATTTAAAAGCTGCTGGTGAAATGAAAACAAAACCAACACAGCATAGTGTAAAAGAGTTACGTAGCTTAGGTATTCAGCCAAATGTTATCGTTGTTCGTACAGAAATGCCAATTTCTGAAGATATGAAAGACAAGCTAGCTTTATTCTGCGACATTGATCCAAAAGCGGTTATTGAGTGTGCAGACGCTGAAACATTATATGAAATTCCACTATCTTTACAGGAGCAGCACCTAGATCAAATCACATGCGATCACTTAAAATTAGATTGCAAAGAAGCAGAAATGACTGAGTGGAAAGCACTGGTTGAGAAAGTAAAAGGACTTTCAAATACAACAAAAATCGCATTGGTTGGTAAGTATGTAGAGCTTCAAGATGCTTATATTTCTGTAGTAGAAGCAATGAAACATGCTGGATATGCATTCGATGCAGATGTAAACATCAAGTGGGTAAATTCTGAATTTGTAACAAAAGAAAATGTTCAAGATTTACTTGGTGATGTAGATGGTATCTTAGTTCCAGGTGGATTTGGTGATCGTGGAATTGAAGGTAAAATTGTAGCAACACAATATGCACGTGAGCAAAAGGTTCCATTCTTAGGTATTTGCTTAGGTATGCAGCTGGCATCAGTTGAGTTTGCGCGTAATGTATTAGGTTTAGAAGGCGCACATTCTGCGGAAATTGCACCTGAAACAAATTATCCAATTATCGACTTATTACCAGAACAAAAAGACGTAGAGGACCTAGGCGGTACACTACGTTTAGGGCTGTACCCTTGTAAATTGTCTGAAGATACGCTTGCATATGAAGCATATCAAGATGAAGTGGTATATGAGCGTCATCGTCACCGTTATGAATTTAATAACGAATACCGTCAACAAATGGAAGAGAAAGGCTTTATCTTCTCTGGTACAAGCCCAGACGGCCGTTTAATTGAAATTGTAGAGCTAAAAGACCACCCATGGTTCTTGGCTTCACAATTCCACCCAGAGTTTACTTCTCGTCCAACAAGACCGCAACCATTGTTCAGAGAATTTATTCGCGCATCAATGGAGTCAAGCCAAAACAAATAAGTGAAATAAAAAACACGCTGTCTTTAGACAGCGTGTTTTTTATTCATATTCTTCTACGATTTCTTTTAATGTGAAAGTTAAACCGTAGTACGCGTATAAAGCGACCATCATTGCTGGAAAACCAAATCTTGAGCCGTCTTCTCCAGGAATAAGCGGCTTTAACAATTTTGTATCAATATGAGCATCTGCGAGTGCTGTTAAAGAAGGTTCGACTATCTCTTTAGGAACAGCAGCAATGCTAACGAATGGAATATCCCGTTTCTTTAAACGTTCAGCTATTTCCACTGCTTTATTATCTGTTGAAAATCGAGAGACAAGCAGTACGCGATCAACGCTAGTCAGCTGATCTAATTCATGTAAAGGCAAAGCTTTTGCCTGACTTAAAGGTTCTGCACTGCTTAGTGCTTCAAGCGTAATGGCGTGCATTTCTTCTACACCATAAATATAAATAAATCCTTCTCCGACAGAGGCCTGTGCTAAAATACGCGCAGCATCTTCAAATTGGAATTCTTCTTGTTCTTCAATTCGTTTAAAAAAGCCTGAAAGTTGAGTTGTGAAAATTTTAAGCATAGAATCTCCCTTCGATTTAAGCGGCTAAAGCCGTCTATCTACACATTATAACGAAAAAAGCTATCTGTATTCTATCTTGAAATGAGCTACAATGAAAGTAAAGTGCAATGAAGTTGGATGGACGACAAAAAAAGCTATGTTTTGTAACAATTTCTCTAATTAGCAGGGATTTTTGTTTTAAAGGCGAAATACATATGTTAGTTTTGTCTGTAGAAGAGGAATATAAAAGGTGGGATTATATTGGCAGAGAAAATTTTAATTGTTGATGATCAGTATGGTATACGTATTTTATTAACGGAAGTGCTGCAAAAAGAAGGCTATACGACATTTCAAGCGGCGAACGGCTTCCAGGCGATTGATATTACAAAAGAGCAAGCACCGGATCTTGTCTTATTAGATATGAAAATTCCAGGAATGGATGGAATCGAAATTTTAAAAAGGTTAAAGCAGCACGATGAAACGATTAAAGTCATCATTATGACCGCTTATGGTGAATTGGATATGATTCAAGAAGCAAAAGATTTAGGAGCATTAACACACTTTGCAAGACCGTTTGATATTGATGAAATCCGAAAAGTTGTTAGGGAATATATACCAGTAAAGTCGAATTAAGGTTTTGGTAGGGTTTTCATCCTAACAAATTTTGAATATCAGCCTAAAAATGTTGCTGTTTTCATTGTTAGTTGGTATCCTAATTACTGTATTCATAATTCGACAATCTATTATGTAAAGATGCGCGTTGTTTCTACATGAAACACTCTATTCAAGAGCATACTATTTGAGTGTGCCTTTTGGTTAGCATCTAATCTAAGGTTGATTTTAAGGAGGATTTCAATATGCCTTTAGTATCAATGAAAGAAATGCTTATTACAGCAAAAGAACAAGGCTATGCAGTAGGTCAATTTAACTTAAATAACTTAGAGTTTACTCAAGCTATTCTTCAAGCAGCAAAAGAAGAAAACTCTCCAGTTATTCTTGGTGTATCTGAAGGTGCAGCGCGCTACATGGGCGGTTTCAAAACTGTTGTAGCAATGGTTGAAGCTCTAATCGAAGATTACGACGTTCAAGTACCAGTTGCAATTCACTTAGACCACGGTTCAAGCTTTGAATCATGTGCAAAAGCAATCCACGCTGGATTCACTTCTGTAATGATCGATGCTTCTCACCACCCATTTGAGGAAAACATTGAAATTACTTCTAAAGTAGTTGAACTAGCTCACTTCCACGGAGTATCTGTAGAAGCAGAACTAGGAACTGTTGGTGGACAAGAAGACGACGTTATTGCTGAGGGCGTTATCTATGCAGATGCTAACGAGTGTGAAGAACTTGTTAACCGCACAGGTATCGATTGCTTAGCTCCAGCATTAGGATCAGTTCACGGACCATACAAAGGTGAACCAAACCTAGGTTTTGCTGAAATGAAAGAAATCGGAGATCGTACAGGTTTACCATTAGTTCTACACGGTGGAACTGGTATCCCAACAAAAGATATCCAAAAAGCAGTTTCTTTAGGTACTGCTAAAATCAACGTAAACACTGAAAACCAAATTGCTTCAGCTAAAACTGTTCGTGAAGTATTAGCTGCGCAACCTGAACAATATGATCCACGTAAATACTTAGGACCTGCTCGCGATGCAATCAAAGAAACGGTTCAAGGTAAAATGCGTGAATTCGGTTCTTCTAACAAAGCATAATTTGAAATCTTTGGATTACCTGTTTGCAGTTAGTTGAGTCTGAAAAATAAAACCGTCTTATTTTTATTGTAAGGCGGTTTTATTTTTACTATAATTTTCTTATCATTCTGAATACATAACACAGGGGGATGGCATTCATGAAGTTTTTTATTGATACGGCTAATTTAGACGAGATTAAGGAAGCGCATTCATTAGGTTTGTTAGCGGGGGTTACAACAAATCCTAGTTTAGTAGCTAAAGAGAACATCACGTTTGAAGATCGTCTTCGTGAAATTACAGAGTTCGTTGAAGGATCTGTAAGTGCAGAAGTGATTGCGCTTGATGCAGAAGGCATGATTCGCGAAGGAAAAGAGCTTGCTGCGATTGCGCCGAATATTACAATCAAGGTACCGATGACTCCAGATGGCTTAAAAGCAGTAAAAGAATTTACTAGTTTAGGTATTAAGACAAACGTAACGCTTATTTTCTCAGCTAACCAAGCGTTAATGGCAGCAAGAGCAGGTGCTACTTACGTATCGCCTTTCTTGGGAAGGTTAGACGATATTGGTTTTAATGGCCTCGATTTAATCTCAGATATCGCAGATATTTTTGCGATTCATGACATTCCATCAGAAATTATTGCAGCATCTATTCGTCATCCGATGCACGTAACAGAAGCTGCAAAAAATGGAGCACATATTGCGACAATTCCTTACAAAGTTTTAATGCAATTGTTCAAACATCCGTTAACAAATGCAGGAATTGACCAATTTTTAGCAGATTGGGAAAAACGAAATGTCTAAACATGTATAAATTTGTGTGGCATTTACCATCCTGACAGGTGAATGCCATATTTTTCTTTTATCTTGTCGAAACTATACATGATTTTTTCATTTTCGTGTACACTAGTAGGTAATAGGAAAAATAACCATTCTTTTAGGTATTCTTTGTACCAAAATTTTCCTCAATTACTAGGTGAGAAACTTTCTTTCACTAGAAGGGAGCTATAAATGGAAAAGTTAAAAATACAAGGTGGCTTTACCTTAAGTGGATCCGTCCGCGTCAGTGGTGCTAAAAATAGTGCCGTTGCGCTTATTCCAGCAACAATTTTAGCCGAGTCACCTGTTACAATTGAAGGTCTGCCCGATATTTCAGACGTGCAGTTATTAGGGGATTTAGTTGAAGAAATTGGTGGGAAAGTAACCATTGATAACGACGAATTAACAGTAGATCCATCCGGAATGGTTGCAATGCCTTTACCGAACGGAAAAGTAAAAAAATTACGCGCTTCTTATTATTTAATGGGGGCAATGTTGGGACGCTTTAAAAAAGCGGTAGTTGGGCTTCCAGGAGGCTGTTACCTTGGTCCTAGACCAATCGATCAGCACATTAAAGGCTTTGAAGCTCTTGGCGCTAAAGTAACAAATGAGCAAGGAGCTATTTACCTTCGAGCTGATGAACTGATTGGTGCTCGAATTTATTTAGACGTTGTTAGCGTAGGAGCAACAATCAATATTATGCTCGCTGCTGTAAGAGCAAAAGGGCGTACCGTTATTGAGAATGCTGCTAAAGAGCCTGAAATTATTGATGTAGCTACGTTACTGACAAGTATGGGTGCCCGTATTAAAGGTGCAGGTACGGATGTTATTCGAATTGATGGAGTAGATCAATTAAAAGGGTGCCGTCATTCCATCATTCCAGACCGAATTGAAGCAGGCACATATATGATCATGGGAGCGAGTATGGGGAAAGAAGTTATTGTTGACAACGTCATCCCCCAGCATTTGGAGTCATTAACGGCTAAAATGCGTGAGATGGGTATTCATATCGAAACAAGCTCAGATCAGATTCTTGTAGCGACTCGTCAACTATTGAAGCCCGTAGATATTAAGACGCTAGTATATCCAGGTTTTCCCACTGATTTACAGCAGCCATTTACGACGCTTCTAACAAGAGCGTCTGGTACAAGCGTTGTGACGGATACAATTTACGGTGCAAGGTTTAAGCATATTGACGAGCTGAGACGAATGAATGCATCTGTTAAGGTAGAAGGACGTTCTGCTATTATTAATGGTCCCATTCACTTACAAGGTGCACGTGTGAAAGCGTCGGACTTACGAGCAGGAGCAGCTCTCGTAACCGCTGGCTTAATGGCCAAAGGGATTACAGAGGTAACGGGTTTAGAGCACATTGACCGAGGTTACAGTCATTTAGTAGACAAGCTATCGGATTTAGGGGCAATGATTTGGCGTGAAGAGATGACTCAAGAGGAAATTGAGCAATTTCAAAATTCATAGAGGCAAATCGGTGCCACAGTCATGAAAGCAAAGTTTAGAAATGAGCTTTTTAATAAGCTACACAGGCGTAGGAGCGTTCTTCTATGTCTGTGTAGCTTATATATTTATGAATAGGGTAAATAGATAAAAAGGGAAGCTAAAAGATAAATTTCACTTCTTATTTTAACGTCCAGTTTATTTCCTTTAATGTGAAATTATGAAAAGGTTTTCCTCGCTTCTCGTAAGCTATTAAATTTCCTTTTTTTTATTCATCTTCTAAAGTAAAAAAAGATTGATTAAAAAGATAGAAAAAGGTTAGAATATAAATTGCTACGTTAAATTTATCAAGATAATATAAATGGTTTTATGTCGGAATTATTCTTCTAAAAGTGTATAGTTAATCAATTGATTCTACTTATTATACTTCAAAGGTTATATTCTCCATTTTCACAGATTTATTCCATCCATATCATCTCTCAATTTTATATTTGAATTTAATATGGGAGGAACGGTTAAAAATTATTCATTATAAAGCGTGGTGTCCTAATGAACTTAACATTATCCAGTTTAGAAAATATGAAATTAAAAGAGCTATATGAACATGCTCGTGAGTATAAAGTTTCGTACTATAGTAAATTAACGAAAAAAGAACTTGTCTTTGCTATTTTAAAGGCTCAAGCTGAACAAGATGGGCTTTTATTTATGGAAGGCGTTCTTGAAATTATTCAGTCAGAAGGATTCGGTTTCTTACGACCAATTAACTATTCACCGAGTTCAGAAGATATTTATATCTCAGCTTCACAAATTCGTCGCTTCGATCTGCGTAATGGAGACAAGGTATCGGGGAAAGTTCGTCCTCCAAAAGAAAATGAGCGCTACTACGGATTATTACATGTAGAAGCAGTAAACGGAGAAGATCCAGAAACGTCAAAAGATCGCGTGCATTTTCCAGCGCTAACGCCGATTTATCCAAATGAGCAAATGCTGCTGGAAACTCAGCCAAGAAGTTTCTCTACGCGTATTATTGACTTGATTTCACCGATTGGGTTTGGGCAAAGGGGACTAATTGTCGCGCCGCCAAAAGCAGGTAAAACGATGCTGTTAAAAGAAATTGCCAATAGCATTACAACGAATCATCCTGATGCAGAATTGATTGTCCTTCTTATTGATGAGCGTCCTGAGGAAGTGACGGACATTGAGCGTTCGGTTGACGGTGATGTTGTAAGTTCTACATTTGACGAAGTGCCAGAAAACCACATTAAAGTAGCGGAACTTGTCCTTGAACGTGCGATGAGATTAGTCGAACACAAAAAAGATGTTGTCATTTTGATGGATAGCATCACAAGACTTGCTCGTGCTTATAACTTAGTTATTCCACCGAGCGGTCGTACACTATCAGGGGGTATTGACCCGGCTGCTTTTCACCGTCCAAAACGATTCTTTGGAGCTGCTCGTAACATTGAAGATGGAGGCAGCTTAACCATTCTAGCAACAGCCTTAATTGATACAGGCTCTCGTATGGATGATGTTATTTATGAAGAATTTAAAGGTACAGGTAACATGGAACTGCATCTAGATCGTTCACTAGCTGAAAAACGTATCTTCCCTGCGATTGACATTCGTCGCTCAGGCACACGTAAAGAAGAGCTGTTAATTCCAAAAGAGCATTTAGACCACTTATGGGCAATTCGTAAATCAATGGCAGATGCTCCTGATTTTGCAGAAAAATTCTTAAAACGTTTACGTCAAACAAAGACAAATGAAGAGTTCTTTTCGATGTTAACGGAAGAGAAAAAAACACTTCTAGCAAATAAACGATAAGTTATAAAACATGTGGTTGCAAAAGCATACAACCCTTGTTATAATTTCATCATGTGTGTTGATAAAGTACACAGTGAAATAGTTATTATTTCATCACTATCTTTATCAATAAACTCTGTTTCAGAATGATTCAGGGCGGAAGGAGATGAAACGAATGAAAACAGGAATTCATCCAAACTATAAAACAGTTATGGTTAAATGTACTTGCGGAAACGAATTTGAAAGTGGTTCTGTAAAAGAAGAGATCCGCGTTGAGACTTGTTCTGAATGTCACCCATTCTACACTGGTCGTCAAAAATTCGCTGAAGCTGGTGGCCGTGTTGATCGCTTCAACAAAAAATACGGTCTTAAATAATCAAATTGTCGAAACAAACAGGCAAGTAGCTTAACTTCTTGCCTGTTTTTTTGCTTATAAAAGTAGAAAAACAGTGTCTGCTTGATAAAAAAGTGGGTACTTTATCATAGGAATAAGATCTACATAGAAGACGTAGATTAAGTTAGTAGCGGTTCGCTCAGAAACGGAACGAGAAGAAGGGAGAGTCCCGCAGTGGTGTACGTAATGAAACAAAGTGGTTGGATAGAAGTAATTTGTGGCAGTATGTTTTCAGGGAAATCAGAAGAGTTGATTCGACGTGTGCGCCGTACGCAGTTTGCTAAACAAAAGGCACAAGTGTTCAAGCCTGCAATTGATAATCGATATAGCGAAGAAGCTGTCGTTTCGCATAATGGTACATCTGTTATGGCTTATTCAATCTCGGCATCGCGCGATATTTTAAAGCGAGTAAATGAAGAGACAGACGTAGTAGCGATAGACGAAGTACAGTTTTTTGACACAGATATTTTAGAAATTGTTCAATCTTTAGCAGATCAAGGCTTTCGTGTGATTGTAGCAGGGTTAGACCAAGACTTCAAAGGTGAACCTTTTGGACAAATGCCGCAGTTAATGGCTATTGCAGAATCGGTAACAAAGCTACAGGCCGTGTGCGCTTCATGTGGCTCTCCTGCGAGCCGTACGCAGCGTTTGATTAACGGTGAGCCTGCTTCTTATGACGACCCTATTATTTTAGTCGGTGCGTCTGAATCGTACGAACCAAGATGTCGTCATTGCCACGTTGTGCAAAAGTCTAAAGGACAAGCTGTGTCTGTGGACTCAAGCGAAATGGTCGAAAAATAAAGCAAGAATTTTATGATGATAAAAACAGAACGCGCAGTTCTGTTTTTTTGTTCATATACGTGTATTAACAAGGTTTTGACTCTATTTTAAAGCTATACTATAATTACAATGTTATGGATAAAGAATGAGGTGAATGACGTGTTTGATCGTTTAGAAGCGGTAGAGGCGCGCTATGAGAAGTTAAACGAACTTCTGAGTGACCCTGAGATCGTAAACAACCCCTCTAAGTTGAGAGAATATTCGAAGGAACAATCAGATATACAACAAACGGTAGCCGCTTATCAGGAATACAAAGATGTAAAAGAGCAGTTATCAGAAGCGAAAACGATGCTTGAAGATAAGCTTGATGCAGATATGCGTGACATGGTAAAAGAAGAAATTGCCGAGTTAGAAACGCAGCAAGAAGAGCTAGTTGAAAAGCTACGTATTTTATTAATTCCAAAAGATCCAAACGATGATAAAAACGTAATCATGGAGGTTCGTGGAGCGGCTGGTGGAGATGAAGCAGCATTATTCGCAGCTAATTTGTACCGCATGTATTCGCGCTTTGCTGAATCACAAGGCTGGAAAACAGAAGTAATGGAAGCAACGACTACTGGAGTAGGCGGTTATAAAGAAATTATCTTTATGATTAACGGTAAAGGTGCGTACTCAAAGATGAAATTTGAAAACGGTGCACACCGTGTTCAACGAGTTCCTGAAACAGAATCAGGAGGTCGTATTCATACATCTACAGCAACGGTAGCATGTCTTCCTGAAGCGGAAGAAGTTGAAGTGGACATTCATGAAAAAGACATCCGTGTAGATACATTTGCTTCAAGTGGACCTGGAGGCCAAAGTGTTAATACGACGATGTCAGCCGTTCGTTTAACACATTTACCAACAAATACAGTGGTATCCTGTCAAGATGAAAAGTCTCAGATTAAAAATAAAGAAAAAGCAATGAAAGTATTGCGTGCTCGCGTGTACGATAAGTTTCAGCGAGAAGCACAAGCAGAGTACGATGCAACGCGCAAACAAGCAGTTGGATCAGGAGATCGCTCTGAGCGTATCCGTACGTATAACTTCCCGCAAAATCGCGTAACGGACCACCGTATTGGTCTAACGATTCAAAAGCTAGATCAAATCTTAGAAGGCAAGCTTGATGAAATCATCGATGCATTAGTAATGGAAGACCAAGCGCGCCGAATGGAAGATTCGAACTAATGAAAGTATTTGAAGCCCTTAAGTGGGCTTCTTCTTTTTTGAAAGAGGCAAAGCGAGATGAAAACGCGGGAGAACTCTTGCTTCGCCACCACTTACAGATGACGAGAACTCATTTGCTAGGAGCTCTGCAGGAAGAACTAGAAGAAGAAATTCTAAAAAGATTTGAACAAGATGTCCATGCTCATAAAGCAGGTATGCCTGTACAATATCTAATCGGGACAGAAGAATTTTACGGGCGTTCATTTATTGTAAACGAACATGTATTAATTCCAAGACCCGAAACAGAAGAGCTGGTATACGGAATGATTTCTCGAATAAAAAAAGAATTTCAACACCAGCCTATTGAGCTTGTAGATATTGGAACGGGAAGTGGGGCGATTGCTATCACTTTAGCTTTGGAGCTTGACAGAGTGGAAGTTACAGCAACCGATATAGCTATAGAATCTTTAAGCGTAGCCAAAGAAAATGCTCAAAACCTGGACGCTGCTGTCACGTTTATACAGGGAGATCTATTACAACCATTTCTATCATCGAATCAGAAATTTGATGTAATTGTGTCTAATCCGCCTTATATTCCAGCAGATGATGAGTTGTCCACAGTGGTAAAAGATCATGAGCCAAACCGAGCTCTTTTTGGTGGAAAAGATGGCCTGGATTTTTATCGACGTTTCATGGAAGAGTTGCCATATGTGACGAAGTCAAATAGTATTATTGGATTTGAAGTCGGGGCCGGACAGACAAAAGATGTAGCTGAGATGCTGCAAAAAACGTTTCCGACAGCTTTTGTAGAATGTGTATATGATATTAATGGAAAAGATCGAATGGTTTTTGCACAACTTCGCGAGAACTAAAAAAATCAGAGGGAATGATTTTCCCTTTGATTTTTGAAAATCATGCATTTTTTTACTAAATTACTAGTTTAAGATATCTTGCTTTCGGCCATACTGTTCCTATGAAAGGGCGGTGGCCGAAATGAAGAAATATGCTATCATTTATTTTATTTTATTAATTATTGGAGCAAATGCTCAACTTATATATACACATAACCAAGTGCAGGCAGATCAGCCTGCAGTCATTCCAGACGAGGCAATTCGACTGCGCATTTTAGCGAACAGCGACGGTGAAAAAGATCAGTACGTAAAACGTCTGATTCGTGACCGCGTGAACGAACAAATTACAGAATGGGTAAAAGATTTAACATCTGTAACTGTAGCTCGAAAAACAATTAAAGAAAATTTGCCGGCGCTTGAAACAATTGCGAAAGAAGTGCTAAAAGAAGAAGGCGTAAATGAATCTGTTCATGTTAAATTCGGAAAAGTAGAGTTTCCTACTAAGTTGTACGGTCAGTTTTTATATCCAGCAGGTGAGTATGAAGCCGTGCTTATTACTCTTGGCAAAGGAGAGGGAGCAAACTGGTGGTGTGTACTATTTCCTCCTTTATGCTTCTTAGATTTCTCAAACGGTGAAGCGGTAAAAGCGCCAGAGCCATCTGAAGAAGAGCCAAAGGAAGAAAAAGAGAAACCAGGAGCTTCTGAATCAAAATCTGCAGACAAAACAGATGACAAATCGGCTGAAAGTAAAGAACCCGCAGTGAAAACAGAAATCCAATCTGCAACTATTACATCGGATTCTATTGAGCAGAAAGCTGAGGAACCTTCTCAACCAACAGTATCTTCCAAAGAAGCAATTGCAAAAGATACAAGCGGCACAGTAAAGGAAGAAACAAGTGCTAAGGCTGAAAAAAAGGAAATTAAAGAAGCTGAAAAGTCTGTTTCATCTAAGAAAAAAGCTGATTCTAAATCAAAAGAAGATTCTGTAGAAGTTAAGTTTTTTGTAGTAGAATGGGTATCGTCAGTATTTAATTAATAGAATCATTAAAAATAAAATTCAGTTCTACTTTTTTTAATCATCTCATAGATTTGTTACTAGAAAACAAGTTGAGGTGATTAAAATGAGAGAACAATTAAAAATTGCCAGTGAAAGTGATTATATTCGAATTCAACAGTTTTTACAAAAAGCGGGCATCAGCACAGCAGGTGTGGAAGAGCATATTCATCAATTTGTCATAATGGAAAATGAAGAAGGCGAGCTGCTAGCAACAGTTGGGTTTGAAAAAGAAGGTGTGGATGGAATTCTCCGCTCCCTTGTCGTGTCACCTTCTTTAATACAATCTGATATTCTGCTGCTATTTAAAAGCATCGTCCAGCTGGCTCAAAAGCATGGCGTGAAGCAACTATATTTACTAACAAATAAGGCATCTTCTCTACATTTTTTTCAAATGATGAATTTTCAGCAAACATCTTACAGTGCACTGCCTGAGTTGTTAAAAGAACATTCTTATTTAAAAAAGTTACCAAATCCTCAGGATGTCTACGTGATGTTTTATGCAGCTAGTTAAAAGAAAATGTGGATAAATCATTTTAATGGGGTATCCACAATGTTATTCACAAAAATATAAGCTTTATCCACATTTTGTGGATAAAGCTTGTTTGTTGATATAATGAATGCATGTATTTTACTATCTTTGATACATATTGTACTTTTAAAGTAAAAAAAACCTAGATATAGAAAGAAAAAGGAGTTGAAGAAGATGGAAACTAAGTTATGGGTTGTGGATAATTTTACGAACGAAAAAGATATTTATCCACAGATAGAAGAAGCAGCAGATTTGCTGCGCAATCACGAAGTGGTTGCTTTTCCTACAGAGACGGTGTATGGATTAGGAGGAGATGCAACATCGGATAAAGCTGTGGATAAAATTTTTGCAGCGAAAGGACGTCCTAGTGATAACCCTCTTATTGTTCATATTGGAGATAAAGAGCAGCTTCATACATTTGTAGAGTCGATTCCTTCAAAAGCAAAGAAGGTGATCGATGCTTTTTGGCCGGGTCCTCTTACAGTAATATTACCCAAAAAAGATCGAGTTTCAGATAAGGTTACGGCTGGTTTAAACAGCATTGCAGTGAGAATGCCATCACATCCGGTAGCCCTCGCATTATTAAAAAAAGTGGCTTTGCCTATCGCAGCTCCTAGTGCAAACCTTTCCGGCAAGCCAAGTCCCACTCTAGCTCATCATGTGATGAATGATTTAGAAGGGCGTATTAGCGGAGTTGTAGATGGAGGAGCAACAGGGGTAGGAGTAGAGTCGACTGTCCTTGATTGTACGGAAGAGATTCCTATCATTTTACGGCCGGGCGGCATTACTCAGAAAGAGTTGGAAAATGTCATTGGTCCCGTAAAAGTAGATCGAGCGTTAATAAGTGATAAAGAAGCGCCAAAATCTCCAGGTATGAAATATACGCATTACGCACCTGATGCACCGCTTGTCATTGTTGACGGCAGTTCAGATTTTTTCCAATCTATTATTGATCGCTATAAAGATCAGGGTAAGCGAGTGGGGGTATTAACGACGTCTGAACATGAAGATGCGTATAAAGCGGATGCGGTTATCACATGTGGATCTCGTTCAAATTTAGAGACGGTTGCTAGCCACTTATACGAGTCGCTTCGTTCATTTAATGAGTGCGATGTAGATATTATCGTTAGTGAAAGTTTTTCTGAAGAAGGAGTCGGTCATGCCGTTATGAATCGATTAATGAAAGCTGCAGGACATCATGTGATTAAGCAATAAAATTCATCTTCTAAACCTTTTCGAATGTGCATATTTTGAAATAGGAGCACGTCCGAGGAGGGTAAAGATGAATGTATCTCAGTTAATTAGTGAAATGATCACGTTAGTCATTATGGCGTTTGCCTTAGGAATGGATGCTTTCTCAGTTGGTTTGGGAATGGGATTAATTCGTTTACGCTTTCGCCAAATTTTCTACATTGGTGTTGTTATCGGTGTATTTCATATTTGGATGCCGCTGTTAGGCATGTTTATTGGACGACTTTTGTCTGATAAACTTGGAATGTTTGCTACCTATGGCGGTGGAATTTTATTGCTGATTCTTGGGACGCAGATGATTTATTCCTCCTTTAAGCATGACGATACGCCGTTTATCAAACCAGTTGGCTTTGGACTGTTATTTTTTGCGCTCAGCGTGAGTCTAGATAGTTTTTCTGTTGGACTTAGCTTAGGTATTTTTGGGGCAAGAACGTTTTTGACCATTATTGTTTTTGGCGTAGTGAGTATGCTATTAACTTGGTTAGGACTGCTGCTAGGCAGAAGAGTACAAGGTTGGCTTGGTTCATATAGTGAGGCACTGGGCGGGAGCATTTTATTAGCTTTCGGAATCAAATTGTTACTACCTTTTTAACTATATATAAATAGGTAAAGGATCATGACCATGCAGGTTATGGTCTTTTTTTGCTTCTTTTGGATTGTAGCGATAAAAGAAGGAAAGCGAAGTCGTTTTTTTGAGATGGATGAAGCGATAATGGATAAAAAATACCCAGAAAAGCTAACTGGATTTATGCAAGCAATAGAGATACAATAGGGTGGAATATCAACATAGTCGAACATAGTGAAAGCAAGGGAGGATGTATCTTGAAAAACATCTTATTTGTATGTACAGGAAACACGTGCCGCAGCCCTATGGCAGAAGCGTTGCTCAAAGCTAAAGAGATAGATGGAATAAACGTGAAGTCTGCAGGCGTATTCGCTTCAAATGGAAGTGAAGCTTCTGTTCATGCACAAGTTGCCCTTCACCAGAAAGGCATAGCTTGTTCTCATGCTTCGGCAGCATTAACGGAAGAACAATTGATGTGGGCTACTTATATTTTTACGATGACGGAGCAGCATAAAATGTTGATTTTGAACCAAGCTCCATACGTAAGTGATAAATTATTTACGCTAAAAGAATTTGCCGACGAGCAAGGTGAAGTATCTGATCCGTTTGGCGGATCATTACAGACGTACGAACAGACTTTAGAAGAGTTAGAGCGTATGATTAACAAAATAGTCGACAAATTATAGAAGGTCCCATAAATTTTTGCTGGATTAAAATGAACAGAAATTTAATATAAGACGAAGGTATGTATGAGGAGGAAACAAAGATGAAAATAGCTATTGCATCTGACCACGGCGGTATAAATTTGCGACAGGAAATTATCTCTTTAATGGAAGAATTAAATATTGAATATGTGGATTTAGGGTGTGAATGCACAGCGTCTGTAGACTATCCGGATTATGCACTTCCTGTTGCTCAAAAAGTGGCGAGCCAAGAAGTAAGTCGAGGCATTCTTATTTGTGGAACAGGCATCGGTATGAGTATAGCAGCTAATAAAGTAAAAGGAATTCGCTGCGCTCTAGTGCATGATACGTTCAGTGCAAAAGCGACAAGAGAACATAATGATAGCAACATTCTGGCAATGGGTGAACGTGTCATTGGGCCGGGACTTGCACGTGAAATTGCGAAAATTTGGTTAATGACAGAATTTGAAGGCGGTCGACATGAAAATCGCGTGAATAAAATTAAACAGTACGAGCAGCAAAGCGATGCAACAGTAACTGTATAATGTGAACGTATTCAATGAAAGAAAGGAAGAAAAACGTGTCTGAACTTACGAAATGGAAAGAGCAGTTGGAAACAGTTTTATCTGATTTTTTAGCACAAGTGCAGTTGTCTTCAGAACATACACTTGTCATTGGATGCAGTACAAGCGAGGTAATTGGTGAAAAAATAGGAACCGCAGGCGCAATGGAAGTCGCAGAAATGATTTTTGATACACTAGCAGATTTTCGAAAAAAAACGGGTGTCAACTTAGCATTTCAATGCTGTGAACATCTCAATCGAGCACTGGTAGTAGAACGAGAATTAGCTCGCAAAGAGCGTTTAGAAATGGTTAGTGTTGTTCCTATTCATAAAGCAGGTGGAGCGATGGCTACACAGGCCTATGGCCAGCTTAAAGATCCTGTTTTGGTAGAGTTTATTAAAGCTGATGCCGGTATTGATATTGGAGATACATTCATTGGTATGCATTTAAAGCATGTCGCAGTACCCGTTCGTTGTACGTTAAACGCAGTTGGACACGCTCATGTTACTTTAGCAAAGACGCGTCCAAAACTAATTGGTGGAATGAGAGCGTTTTACGAACTTTCGTAATTAAATATATTAAAATAATACACATTTTTTCTTTTTTATTCTAAATAAATCATGTTACAATGTAGTTGAATTAACAAATAACGAACATTGCGAATACGAAACGAGGAGAGGATTTTGATGGAGAAACAACTAATGCAACAAGATCCAGCAGTTTATAATGCGATCAAGGATGAATTACAAAGACAACGTACTAAGATTGAGCTAATTGCTTCAGAAAACTTTGTAACAACAGCGGTAATGGAAGCACAAGGTTCAGTTTTAACAAATAAATATGCTGAAGGCTATCCAGCTAAACGTTACTACGGCGGTTGTGAACACGTGGACGTAGTAGAAGACTTAGCTCGTGATCGTGCAAAAGAAATTTTCGGAGCAGAGCACGTGAACGTTCAACCTCACTCAGGTGCACAAGCAAACATGGCTGTATACTTCACTGTTTTAGAGGCTGGAGACACAGTACTTGGTATGAATTTATCGCACGGCGGTCACTTAACGCACGGAAGTCCTGTTAACTTTAGTGGTGTTCAGTACAATTTCATCGAATATGGTGTAGATCGTGAAACACATCGTATTAACTACGATGATGTATTAGAAAAAGCTCGTACACATAAACCAAAATTAATTGTGGCTGGTGCAAGCGCATATCCACGCGCAATCGACTTCAAGCGTTTCCGTGAAATCGCTGATGAAGTAGGCGCTTATTTAATGGTAGACATGGCTCACATTGCTGGTCTAGTAGCTGCAGGACTTCATCAAAATCCTGTGCCACATGCTCATTTCGTTACAACTACAACACATAAAACACTACGCGGACCACGCGGCGGTATGATTTTATGTAAAGAAGAATTTGCGAAAAAGATTGATAAGTCAATCTTCCCTGGTATTCAAGGTGGTCCATTGATGCACGTTATCGCTGCAAAAGCAGTAGCATTTGGTGAAGCATTGCAAGATGAGTTTAAGCACTATGCTCAAAATATCATCGACAATGCTAACCGTTTAGCAGAAGGATTAAAGAAAGAAGGATTTGCTCTTGTATCTGAAGGAACAGACAATCACCTTGTGTTAATCGACGTAAGCTCAATGAATTTGACAGGTAAAGTAGCTGAAAAAGCACTTGATGATGTAGGTATTACAACAAACAAAAATACAATTCCTTATGATGAGCAAAGCCCATTTGTAACAAGCGGTATCCGTATTGGTACAGCTGCGGTTACAACTCGCGGATTTGGCTTAGAAGAGATGGATGAAATTGCTTCTATCATCGGATTAACGCTTAAAAATATTGAAGATGAAGAAAAGTTAGCTGAAGCTAAAACACGCGTTGAAGCTTTAACAAGCAAGTTTGAAATGTATAAATCACTTTAAGAGAGACAGGCCTTTGTGCCTGTTTTTTTATGGAGAAAGTGGTAGCAATTCAATCATTTTTTGAATAATGCTTGAACTCAAAAACTTTTTTCTGTAAAATGAATGCAATGTATAAATTTAATTAGCAAGAGATATGTTTTTACTAGTACGTACCATTCAATTCGTTGAATGGTATTTTAATGTGTACATCTTTATATATAAGGAGAGATATCAATGGGCAAAGTATACGTATTTGATCACCCGCTTATTCAACACAAATTAACTTACATACGCGATGTAAAAACGGGAACGAAAGAGTTTCGTGAATTAGTTGATGAAGTGGCAAGCTTAATGGCTTTTGAAGCGACACGTGATTTACCGCTAGAAGATGTTGAAATTGAAACACCGGTTTGCAAAACAAAGTCAAAAGTTATTGCAGGGAAAAAGCTTGGTATCGTTCCAATTCTTCGTGCTGGTATCGGCATGGTAGATGGATTTTTAAAACTAATGCCAGCTGCCAAAGTTGGACACGTTGGCTTATATCGTGATCCAGAAACATTACAGCCTGTTGAATATTATGTAAAGCTGCCTAATGATGTAGAAGAGCGTGACTTTATTGTAGTAGATCCTATGCTTGCAACAGGAGGGTCAGCTGTAGAAGCAATCAACTCTCTTAAAAAAAGAGGCGCTAAAAACATTAAATTTATGTGTTTAATTGCTGCTCCTGAAGGCGTGGAAATCGTAAAAGAAGCACACCCTGACGTAGATATTTACATTGCGGCATTAGATGAAAAACTAAATGACCATGGATATATTGTTCCAGGTTTAGGTGATGCAGGAGATCGTTTATTCGGTACAAAATAATTTGTAGATTCGGGTGATGAACATGAAGCAGCCAATTAAAGTAATGACGATATTCGGGACAAGACCAGAAGCAATTAAAATGGCCCCTCTAGTGCTAGAGCTTAAAAAGCGACCGGAGGAGTTCGAAGCGATTGTTACAGTAACGGCTCAGCACCGTGAAATGTTAGACCAAGTATTGAGCATTTTTGACATTCAGCCTGACTATGATCTGAACATTATGAAAGATCGCCAAACCCTTATGGACGTAACGACCAGAGGATTAGAAGGTTTGGACGACGTAATGAAAAAAGTAAAGCCGGACATCGTACTTGTACACGGCGATACAACTACGACGTTTATTGCCGGATTAGCAGCTTTTTATAATCAAATTCAGGTGGGACATGTTGAAGCAGGTTTGCGCACATGGAATAAATATTCTCCATATCCGGAAGAAATGAACCGTCAGCTTACAGGCGTTCTTGCTGATTTGCACTTTGCTCCAACCGATAAGTCTGCAGCTAATTTGCAAGCAGAGAATAAAAAAGAAGAGCGAATCTTTGTGACTGGAAACACAGCTATCGATGCGTTAAAAACGACAGTAAAAGAGACATATGAGCATGAAGTGTTAACGAAATTGGGAGATGATCGTCTTATCTTATTAACGGCGCATCGCCGCGAAAATTTAGGCGAACCAATGAAAAACATGTTCCGTGCTGTTAAACGTATTGTGGATGAACATGAAGATGTGCAAGTTGTGTATCCTGTTCATTTGAATCCGGTAGTTAGAGAAACAGCAAACGATATCTTAGGAAATGACCCACGCATTCATTTAATTGAACCGTTAGATGTAATTGACTTCCATAACTTCGCTGAGCGCGCTCATATTATTTTGACAGATTCGGGCGGTGTTCAAGAAGAAGCTCCTTCATTAGGCGTACCTGTATTGGTACTTCGTGATACAACAGAGCGACCGGAAGGAATTGAAGCAGGGACGCTCAAACTAGCAGGAACGGAAGAAGAAACGATTTATGCGCTAGCAAAAGAGCTGTTAATAGATGAAGACGTATATAAGCAAATGTCACAAGCATCGAATCCTTACGGAGACGGCTTAGCTTCTAAACGCATTTGTGATGCTATTAGCTACTATTTCAACCGTCGTGAAAACAGACCGGAAGTTTTTAATCCGCTTTCGTAAGATTTCTAAACACCTTTCACATGAAAAGTGTCTCTTTGAGACACGATAGTGTGAGAGGTGTTTTTTTATGTGGATTAAATGGTTAATGATTAGCTTTATATTGGGAAGCGGGGGAGGGCAAATGTCGCTCAATCCCACATTTCCTTCTATAAAACAAGAAATGAATCATCAGGAAAAATCAATAATTGTCATGATTGAAAAAGAAAAATTCGCCAAATTTAAAAGTCAGCTACAAAAAAATTATCCTAATATAAAGATTAAGAGCGAATTTCACACGGTGTTTACAGGACTTTCGTTAAACGGCTCCATCTCGGATTTGGAAAAACTATCTCATAATCCTTCTATTATTAGTTCACATTCTATTAAAAACTACCAGGTTGCAGAAGAAAATAGCGTAACCTTCATTGGCTCAGAACAGGTAAGAGGCTTATTTGATACTTATAATCAGCGCTTAACAGGAAAAGGGATCAAAGTAGGCGTCATCGATACGGGTGTTGATTATTCTCATCCCGATTTAAAACAAACCTACAGGGGAGGGTATGATGTAATAGATAAAGATTATGAGCCGATGGAAACAACTCGGGAGCAAGGAGAGCCTACTCTGCATGGCACTCATGTAGCTGGTATTATTGCAGCAAATGGAAATATTAAAGGTGTAGCACCTCAAGCGGAGATCTACGCATACCGAGCTCTTGGACCTGGAGGAGCTGGAACGTCTGAAAGTGTTATTCTAGCTATCGAAAAAGCAATTCAAGATGATGTAGATATTATTAATTTATCATTAGGAAATGATGTGAATGGCCCTGATTTACCAACAAGCTTAGCGTTAGATCGAGCTGTTGAAAAAGGAATTGTAACGGTCACATCTAGCGGCAATTCAGGTCCAGGTTTATGGACCGTGGGCTCTCCAGGTACAGCGGAAAAAGCTATTTCCGTTGGCGCTTCTGTTTCCCCGACAACAGTTCAATTTCTAACAATCGGGTTTAACAAAGAAAAAGTTATGATGGCGCCAGTAGAAGGGTCTCGTCCATGGACGTTTAATCAAACGCTGCGTGTAATAAATGAACAATACTCCAAAGAGCAAAAGCATGCGTTGGGTAACGTCATTTTGCTAAAAGCAGAAGGAAATGCGGTTGAAAAAAAGATTAAACAAGCTGAACAGGCAGGAGCAAAAGCCGTTATTTTATATAGTCCGACTGAAAAAAGCATAATCGGTAAACTAAAAGAGTCAGTAAATATTCCAGTGATATGGGTAAGTAAAAAAAGCGGTGATACCATTAATCAACACATTCAGTCTCAACAACCATACTTACGCACTGGCAAGCAAGTGGTGCAAGACTTGCTCACATCTTTCAGTTCAAGAGGGCCTGTAACGACTACTTGGGGAATCAAGCCGGACGTCGTCGCACCTGGTTACTTCATTAATAGTACAGTTCCTGGCGGATATGAACGCATGCATGGCACAAGTATGGCTGCGCCGCATGTAGCTGGAGCGTGCGCTCTTATTTTACAAGCTCACCCGAACTGGTCTCCTGAACAAGTCAAAGCTTCATTGATGAACACAAGTAAAGTAATGCAGCAGCTAAACGGTCAAACGTATCGCGTATATGAACAAGGAGCCGGGAGAATTCAAATAGCAAAAGCTGTCACAGCAGACTCTTTATTTTATCCATCTTCTTTATCTTTCGGTATTTTTACACGCCCATCAAAGAAAGTCTTATCATTTAAAATTGATAACCAGTCTGATAAAGCAAAAACGTATCGCTTAAACGTTCCGAAAAGGGATGAAGGAGTGAACTGGGATGTTCCATTACCTGTCACGGTGCCACCCCATCAGACAAAAGAAATAGCTGTCACTTTATCGGTGCAGCCCCGTTTTAAAAATAAAGGTATATATGACGGATATTTGGAAATAAATGATTCACGTGAAACATTTTCGCTTCCTTATATGTACATGGTTAGCATTCCAGATTATCCTCGTGTCATGGGATTGCAAGTAGCGGCGGAAAAAGAGAAAAATACGTATAGCTATGAACTGTTTTTGCCTGAAGGAGCAGATCAGTTAGGCGTTGCTCTTTTTGATAAGCAGTCTTTACAGTTTGTATCGTATTTAGATGTTGACGTTGATGTAGAAAGAGGCATGAGAAAACGAAAAATAACGATTGATGAATCGCTTGTACCGGGAGCGTACCAAATATTTGCATTTGTGAAAAAGCATAGACAAGAGCAGGTTGTACACAGTACAATAACGATTGAATGAACCTCTTTAAATGTTTTCATTTGAAGAGGTTTTATGTGTGGCAGAAATGTGAACAATAAGAAGAGATTGTGAAGTTTTTAGCTTAAACACATTGACATTAAATATACGCTATTGTATGCTTACAGGGAATATAAATGATAAGGTTTTCAACCTGTGAAAACCGTTGATATTTCTGCGTATTTTATTAGCTGTTTTTACCTTTATTAGCAATTTTTTTTGCCTTTCTATCATATATTGAGCTATAAAAACGATAGAGAATTCGGAAAAAAGAAAATTTTGCAAAAGGGGTATGAGCTTATGAAAGATCGCAACCGTCATCCTTTGCAAGCGATGGCATTAGTGTCAATCATTCTATCACAGTTAGCAGGTTCAGTCTTAATTGGCTTATTCTCTGGAAGATGGGCTGATCAATGGCTTGACACCGAACCACTATTTTTGATTTTAGGCCTTCTTTCAGGGCTAGCAGCAGGTGTTTTTATGATGCTGCGGACAGTCCACCATTTTTTTTCAGGAGATTAATAATTCATGCAGGATTTGCAGCACGTTTTTCCAAGACTTCGTTCATACATATTGTATTTGTTAGCATTATACGTTCTCGGCTGGGGATTTACAAGTTATAAGGCTGTTTTTGCAGGTTTAATTTTAGGAACCGCCCTGAGTTTGTATAATTTGTGGAACTTAGTAAGAAAGTTTGAGCAGTTTGGACAGGCGTTGGATGAGGGGAAAAAGCCCCGTTCAATTGGGACTGTTGTAAGATTTGCAACAGCTGCTCTCGCAGTTGTGATTACCATCTCTTATCCAAAAACCTTTCATATTATTAGTGTAGTTGTGGGATTAATGACGTATTATGTTGTCATTATCATAGATTTAGTTGTTCAAAATATGCGTAGAAGATAGAAAGAGAGGTGAACACAGTTGGGTCATGAATCACCAACTATAGAGTTTCTAGGCCTTACTTTTAGTCAAAGTAACTTGCTTATGGTTACCGTAGCTTCTGTTATTGTATTCTTAATTGCAGTTTTATGTACTCGTACTCTTGCTATGAAGCCAAGCGGTGCACAAAACTTTATTGAATGGGTCTTAGATTTTGTTAAAGGACTCGTTAATAGCAATATGGATTGGAAAACAGGTGGCCGCTTTTTGACGCTAGGTGTAACTTTACTTATGTACATTTTTGTGTCAAATATGTTGGGTCTTCCATTTGCCATCGTGATTGACCATAACTTATGGTGGAAATCACCAACCGCTGATCCAGCAATTACGCTGACGTTAGCCGTTATGGTAGTTGTACTATCACATTATTATGGTATTAAAATGCGAGGTTTCTCTGCATACACGAAAGATTACTTCAAGCCAATGGCATTTTTATTCCCGCTTAAGATTATCGAGGAGTTTGCCAATACGTTAACGCTTGGCCTTCGTCTTTACGGTAATATTTATGCTGGGGAAATTTTGTTAAGCTTGCTAGCTGGTTTAGCAACAACAGGCTTCCTAGGTACAATTGGAGCTGCTATTCCAATGCTTTTATGGCAAGGATTCAGTATTTTTGTAGGCGCAATTCAGGCCTTCATTTTCACAATGTTAACGATGGTTTATTTATCTCACAAAGTGAGTAGCGACCATTAATTTATAAAGCTTTGTTCAAGTAATACCCAATTTGGACAAAACAAAACTTAGTTAAACAAAATCATATATATTAAGGGAGGACTTTATAAAATGGGTTTAATAGCATCTGCAATTGCGATTGGTTTAGCGGCACTAGGTGCTGGTATTGGTAACGGTCTTATCGTTTCTAAGACGATTGAAGGCACAGCTCGCCAACCAGAAGCACGTGGTACATTAACTTCAATGATGTTCGTTGGGGTTGCCTTAGTTGAGGCGCTTCCAATTATCGCCGTAGTTATTGCATTCATGGTACAAGGTAAATAATAATGTGTTACATGTGGCGAAGATCATTCAAAAGAACCTTCGCCATTACTTTATGTCTTTAATAAGTAAATTATATATGTGGAGTCTCTGAAGGGAGTGAACATGGCCGTGTCGAACATGTTTGTGTTAGGAGCAGCAGGCATTAATGGTGGAGATATTCTTTTCCAATTAGTGATGTTCCTTATCCTACTTGCGTTACTTCAAAAATTCGCGTTTGGTCCTGTAATGGGAATCATGAAAAAACGTGAAGAGCATATTGCCGGTGAGATTGATGAAGCAGAAAAGCAAAATGAGGAAGCGAAGAAGCTTGTTGAAGAGCAGCGTGAAATCTTAAAGCAATCTCGTCAAGAAGTGCAAGTAATGATGGAAAACGCTAGAAAGTCTGCAGAAGATAAAAAAGAAGAAATCATTGCGGCAGCACGCGAAGAGTCTGAGCGTCTAAAAGCTGCAGCAAAACAAGAAATCGAACAGCAAAAAGATCAAGCAGTTGCTGCGTTACGTGAGCAAGTTGCTTCATTATCTGTTTTAATTGCGTCGAAAGTTATTGAAAAAGAACTTTCTGAACAAGATCAAGAGAAGTTAATTCATGAATATATCCAAGAAGTAGGGGATGTACGATGAGTCAACCAGCTGTAGCCAAGCGCTATGCACTAGCTCTTTTTCAATTAGCAACAGAAAAACAGATGATCGATGAAATGCAAGACCAGCTACAAATCGTTGAAGAGGTGTTTGCTAAAACACCTGAATTAATGGATGTATTAACTCATCCAAAAATTACAATTGAGCGAAAAAAACAGTTTGTAAGTGAGGCATTTGCTGAACTTTCACCAACTGTTCAACATACGGTTCTTCTATTATTAGAGCGTCACCGCATTCAAATTGTTAGCCAAATGGTACAAGAGTATCGTTTCCTAGCGAACGAAGTACGTGGCGTGGCAGATGCAACTGTTTATTCTGTCAAACCTTTAAGTGCAGATGAGAAAAGAGCAATCTCGCAATCATTTGCTTCCAAAGTTGGAAAACATACGTTAAATATTTCAAATATAGTAGATAAAAGCCTAATCGGCGGCGTGAAGCTTCGCATTGGTAATCGTATCTATGATGGCAGCATTAGCAGCAAATTAGAAACGATCCACCGAGGACTTCTTGCACATAGATCGTAGATAGGGGTGAAATTCATGAGCATCAAAGCTGAAGAAATTAGTGCGCTGATCAAGCAGCAAATTGAAAACTATCAGTCTGAGATTAAAGTGAGTGATGTAGGTACTGTTATCCAAGTTGGGGACGGTATCGCACGTGCTCATGGCCTCGACAATGTCATGGCTGGAGAACTGGTTGAATTTTCAAATGGTGTCATGGGAATGGCACAAAACTTAGAAGAAAACAATGTAGGTATCATTATTTTAGGACCATATACGGAAATTCGTGAAGGTGACGAAGTTCGCCGTACAGGACGCATCATGGAAGTTCCAGTAGGGGAGCAGTTAATCGGTCGTGTTGTTAACTCATTAGGTCAGCCAGTAGACGGCTTAGGCCCAGTAGAAACAACAAAAACACGTCCAATTGAAGGTGCTGCACCTGGCGTTATGGATCGTAAATCAGTACATGAGCCGCTTCAAACAGGTATCAAGGCGATTGACGCACTTGTGCCGATCGGTCGTGGACAGCGTGAGTTAATTATCGGTGACCGTCAAACGGGTAAAACATCGGTAGCAATCGATACAATCTTAAACCAAAAAGATCAAGATATGGTATGTATCTATGTAGCGATTGGCCAAAAAGAATCAACAGTTCGTAACGTAGTAGAGACATTACGTAAACACGGTGCTCTAGATTACACAATCGTTGTAACAGCATCAGCTTCACAACCAGCTCCACTATTATTCTTAGCACCATACGCTGGGGTAACAATGGGTGAAGAGTTTATGTATAACGGCAAGCACGTACTTGTTATTTACGATGACTTAACAAAACAAGCATCAGCTTATCGTGAACTTTCATTACTATTACGCCGCCCTCCAGGTCGTGAAGCGTATCCAGGGGATGTATTCTATCTGCACTCTCGTTTATTAGAGCGTGCGGCAAAGTTATCGGACGCAAAAGGTGGAGGTTCATTAACAGCTCTTCCATTTATTGAAACGCAAGCAGGAGACGTATCTGCTTATATCCCAACGAACGTAATTTCGATTACAGACGGACAAATTTTCTTACAGTCAGATCTATTCTTCTCAGGCGTACGTCCTGCGATTAATGCTGGTCTTTCTGTATCACGTGTAGGGGGATCTGCACAAATTAAAGCGATGAAAAAGGTAGCAGGTACACTGCGTCTAGACCTTGCATCTTATCGTGAGCTTGAATCGTTTGCTCAGTTCGGTTCTGATCTTGACCAAGCAACTCAAGCAAAATTAAATCGAGGAGCGCGTACAGTTGAAATCTTAAAACAAGGTTTACACAAACCGCTTCGCGTAGAAAAACAAGTAGCTGTGCTTTACGCATTAACAAAAGGCTTCTTAGATGATGTTCCAGTATCAGATATTACACGCTTTGAAGACGAGTACTTAACATGGTTAGAATCAAACCGTAAAGAAGTACTTGAATCAATCCGTACAACTGGTGGCCTTCCTGAAGCTGGCGTATTCGAATCAGCACTTGAAGAATTCAAGAAAACATTTATTGCATCTGAATAATATATTGTCAGCATGGTATGTTAAGACAATCTTTCAATAAGGTGAAGGTGAACATTTGTTCACCTTTCATACCACGTGATCTTCTAAAACAAGGTGGTGAAACCTTTGGCATCATTACGTGATATACAAACTCGAATCACATCGACGAAAAAAACGAGCCAGATTACGAAAGCAATGGAAATGGTTTCAGCTGCAAAGCTGAATAGAGCGGAACAAAATGCAAAATCGTTTGTTCCATACATGGAAAAAATTCAAGAGGTAGTCTCAAGCGTAGCCCTAGGCAGCAGAGGCGCTTCACATCCAATGTTAACTGCGCGCAGCGTGAAGAAGACTGGTTATATCGTAATCACTTCAGATCGCGGTCTAGCAGGAGCATATAACAGTAATATTTTGCGAAAAGTATCTCAAGCTATTGAAGAACGCCATCAATCACCTGATGAATACGGTGTGATTGCAATTGGACGAGTAGGGAGAGATTTCTTCGTAAAACGCGGTATTCCGGTTTTACTTGAAATCACAGGCTTAGCAGATCAGCCAGCTTTTGCCGACATTCAAGGAATCGCTTCACAAACAGTTCAAATGTTTGCGGACGGTACGTTTGATGAACTTTACTTATACTACAATCACTTTATCAATACGATTTCACAAGAAGTGACGGAGAAGAAGCTATTGCCTCTAACAGATCTTCAACCTTCTGGTAAACTTGTTGGTTATGAATTTGAACCATCACAAGAAGAGATTTTAGAAGTATTACTTCCTCAGTATGCAGAGAGTTTAATTTACGGCGGCCTACTTGATGGAAAAGCAAGTGAGCATGCTGCTCGTATGACAGCGATGAAAAGTGCAACAGACAACGCAAAAGATCTTATCAATAATCTTACATTGTCATATAACCGTGCACGTCAAGCGGCAATTACCCAGGAAATTACGGAAATTGTTGGCGGAGCGGCAGCGTTAGAATAGAAAGTTTAATGGAAAAGCAAGTTAGGAGGGAACACGATGACAAAAGGACGCGTTACTCAAATCATGGGTCCAGTTGTAGACGTAAAGTTTGACAACGGACACCTTCCGGCAATTTATAACGCCCTTAAAATTTCACATAAACCGAGCAGTGCAAGTGAAGTTGCAATCGAATTAACATTAGAAGTTGCGATTCACTTAGGTGATAACACAGTTCGTACAGTAGCAATGTCATCCACTGACGGCTTAGTTCGTGGATTAGAAGTAGAAGATACAGGTGCAGCAATCTCAGTACCAGTTGGTGACGTTACGTTAGGTCGTGTATTTAACGTATTAGGTGAAAAAATCGACTTAGACGCCCCAATCGATGCAGGTGCACGTCGTGATCCAATCCACCGTCAAGCACCAAAGTTCGAAAATCTATCTACACAAGCTGAAATTCTTGAAACAGGTATTAAAGTAGTGGACTTATTAGCTCCTTACATTAAAGGTGGAAAAATCGGTCTATTCGGTGGTGCCGGTGTAGGTAAAACAGTATTAATTCAAGAGTTAATCAATAACATTGCTCAAGAGCACGGCGGTATTTCGGTATTCGCTGGTGTAGGTGAGCGTACGCGTGAAGGTAATGACTTATACCATGAAATGACAGATTCTGGTGTTATTAAGAAGACGGCTATGGTATTTGGACAAATGAATGAGCCACCTGGTGCACGTCAGCGTGTTGCATTAACAGGATTAACAATGGCAGAATACTTCCGTGACGAACAAGGTCAAGACGTATTATTCTTTATCGATAATATCTTCCGTTTCACACAAGCCGGTTCAGAAGTATCAGCATTACTTGGCCGTATGCCATCAGCAGTAGGTTATCAGCCAACATTAGCGACAGAAATGGGTCAGCTTCAAGAGCGTATCACGTCAACAAGCGTAGGTTCTGTAACATCGATTCAAGCGATTTACGTACCAGCCGATGACTATACGGATCCAGCTCCAGCGACAACATTTGCTCACTTAGATGCAACAACAAACTTAGAGCGTAAATTATCAGAGATGGGTATTTACCCTGCGGTAGATCCATTAGCATCTACATCTCGCGCTTTATCTCCTGAAATTGTTGGAGAAGAGCACTATGCAATTGCGCGTCAAGTTCAACAAACGTTACAGCGTTATAAAGAGTTACAAGATATCATTGCAATCCTAGGTATGGATGAGTTATCTGATGAAGATAAACTTGTTGTACAACGTGCTCGTCGCGTTCAATTCTTCTTGTCTCAAAACTTCCACGTAGCAGAACAATTTACAGGTCAAAAAGGTTCTTATGTTCCTGTAAAAGAAACTGTTAAAGGATTTAAAGAGATCTTGGAAGGTAAATACGATCATTTACCTGAAGATGCGTTCCGTTTAGTCGGTCGCATTGAAGAAGTTATTGAAAATGCGAAACGTATGGGAGTAGAAGTTTAATTTAAGGGACATAGGAGGTTTTTTAAATGAAGACAATCCATGTCAGTGTAGTGACTCCTGATGGCCCAGTTTACGAATCAGAAGTGGAAATGGTAAGTACCCGAGCACAGAGCGGTGAGCTTGGTATTTTACATGGCCATATTCCGATGGTTGCTCCTTTACAAATTGGAGCCGTCCGCTTGAAGAAGGCAAGCAGTACAGAACTTGTGGCTGTTAGCGGAGGATTTCTTGAAGTAAGACCTGACAAAGTAACAATTCTTGCACAGGCTGCTGAAACAGCTGAAGAGATTGACGTAGCTCGTGCAGAAGAAGCGAAAAAGCGCGCTGAAATGCGCCTTGATAGCAAACAAGACGACGTTGATGTTAAGCGTGCTGAAATTGCCTTAAAACGGGCAGTCAATCGTTTAGATATTAGTCAACGTAAGTTCTAAAAAAAGCCCTCTCAAACGAATGAGAGGGCTTTTTTGCTCTATTATACAAAAGGGGAAGAGCAAATAGCATTCATCTATGATTATATATTCCATTTAACTAAGCGCATCCATCTTCTTTATTTTGCTCAATAATGGAAAAGGATCTTAAAATAGGGAATAAAATAAATGTTTTTCATGTTACCGTTTACGAATTTGCATAAGTGTGCTTTAATATGAAAAGAAGAGACGATGATCGTCTCTTCTTTTCATATGGTGTTTAAAAGGAGTGCTTTTATTGTTTGGAGGAATTGAACAGCAAACGTTACTAACCATGATTTCACATTTGATTTTTATTGTGATTACTTGGTATGCTTTGCAAGGCTTTCAAATTGAAAAGCTGATGAAACCTAATCATGTGTTTCAAGCAAAATTAATGCTTATTTTATTGACCATTACGATTTCATCAACAGTAAGTAATTTCTTTTTGGATTATTTATTTTGGTCACAGCGCATTCCCTCATTTTTTCAATGATTGGCAAGCTATGAGTCTATGATAAAATAGACGTTCATTCATTGAAGATATACGAATTTATACGCTAATGTATGTCACTATGTCTAAATATGACGACCCTTTTCATGTATGTATCATCGCCTTCTGGAAAGACTGATGAGTACGGAGAGGGAGTGGCGAAATGTTTAAAAAAATTAGTGTCTTTTTGGCTATTTTCATTACTGGCTTATTCGTATATCATGGAAGTTATGTGAGCAATGCCCAAAACAATGAAACTACTATTGAGAAGATTGTTCACACCTTAAATAAGCAGCATGTTTCGTTAACTGAAGTATCGTTGTATGCAAGAGAAGAAGTAAAAGCTGTTACTGACCAAAAAACCTTTTATTCGCAAGCTAAAAGTATCAAAAGTAATTTTAGAGGTTTTAAATGGGAAGTGAAGAGGGAAAGAGACCTATGGAAAGCAATAGGTACACGCAAAAGTGAAGATGTGAACGAAGTCATTCTGTTAACTTATGCGATCGATGAACACAGCAATGCGTACATATCGTATCATGTAACGGGACAAGGTTTAAAAGAAAAAAATATGACCCATTTTCAAAATGTATTTCAGGCAAATTATGAAAAAATTTTCCTATCAGAACCCATAATTTTCTCTTGTGCAACAGGGGAAATCAATGATAAGATGGAAAGTGTTTTGTCTGTTGAAATTCAAGACCTATTACGAGCTTTCAATGCTAAACCAGTGGAATCTCTAGTGGAAGAGTCATTTACCTCTGTTTCAGCATATACTGGACTGTGGAAAGAAGCTCTTCAAACGAAAAAGCAGGAAATGAACTTACAAATTGCATTACGCAAGACAAGAATGGGCGGTCAAACAACCATAGTTGTTGGCACACCTATCATTACGTCTGAATATTAATATAGAGAAAATGGACGCGGAGGGGAATACCTTGGAAAAAATCATCGTCCGCGGTGGAAATAGATTAAGCGGTACAGTTAAAGTTGAAGGAGCAAAAAACGCCGTTTTACCTATTATCACTGCAACCTTATTAGCTAGTGAAGGAAAAACAATTCTAAATGATGTACCAGCTCTCTCCGATGTATTTACGATTGGCGAAGTTTTAAGACATCTGAATGCAGAAGTAGACTTTGAAACAAATCGTGTAGTTGTAGATGCATCAAGAGAGTTAAAAACAGATGCACCTTTTGAATATGTAAGAAAAATGCGTGCTTCAGTACTTGTAATGGGTCCTTTATTGGCGCGTACAGGTGAGGCTCGTGTAGCTTTACCTGGCGGATGTGCGATTGGATCAAGACCGATTGATCAGCATCTTAAAGGCTTTGAAGCAATGGGTGCTAAAGTTCAAGTAGGAAATGGTTTTATTGATGCAAAAGTTGAAGGAAGACTAAAAGGTGCTAAAATTTATTTAGACTTCCCAAGTGTAGGCGCCACAGAAAATATTATGATGGCAGCAGCATTAGCGGAAGGCACTACAATTATGGAAAACGTAGCAAAAGAACCTGAGATTGTCGACTTAGCAAACTTCTTAAATGCAATGGGCGCTAAAGTTCGCGGTGCAGGAACTGGTACGATCCGTATTGAAGGTGTTAATAAATTATATGGTGCAGAACATGCAATTATTCCAGATCGCATCGAAGCTGGAACATTCATGGTAGCAGCAGCTATTACAGGTGGAAATGTACTTGTACGCGGTGCAGTAGCAGAGCACATCAGTTCACTTGTTGCTAAAATGGAAGAAATGGGTGTTGAAATTACTGAAGAAGGCGACGGCTTACGTGTTGTAGGACCTGAAAAGCTAAAATCAGTAGATATTAAAACAATGCCTCATCCAGGGTTCCCTACGGATATGCAATCTCAAATGATGGCATTATTATTAGCAGCAGAAGGCACAAGTATGATTACAGAAACAGTTTTTGAAAACCGCTTTATGCATGTAGAAGAGTTTCGCCGCATGAACGCTGATATTAAAATTGAAGGACGCTCTGTTATTATTAACGGACCTTCTCAACTACAAGGCGCTGAAGTAGCAGCAACAGATCTTCGTGCAGCAGCAGCGTTAACATTAGCAGGACTTGTAGCAGACGGCTATACGCGTGTAACGGAATTAAAACACCTTGATCGTGGTTATGTAAATTTCCACAATAAATTAGCCGCTTTAGGCGCTGATATTGAACGTGTAAATGACGAAACAAAGCAAGTAGAACAAACTCAACAGGCTTCAGACGTCAAGTAAATATGTCATAAAAAAAGCATCTCATAGCGAGATGCTTTTTTTGTCGTTGGACGACCCTTATGGCCGGTTTGCTGTCATAAAAGGTTGTCCACCTCCATACATATGGAATATAGGGATTAGGTGTTCCTTGTCAAAATAATAGATATGGAGGCTAGGCGTTCATGAAACAAGCAAAGCCAATCGTCGTACTAGGAGTCATCTTTTTTTTCGTTGTGTTACTCATCCCAACACTTCTCGTTGTTCCTTTTACTGAAAAGACAGATGGAAAGCTACATGAAAATGTCAAACAGACCCCAAAAGCCGAAAAACTACAAAAAGTGACAGCGTCTCCTCTTGACGTCAGTGTTTATCGTACGGAAACGAAAAAAGTAGAAAAACTGCCGCTCGAAGACTATCTTGTAGGGGTAGTAGCAGCTGAAATGCCTGCTACTTTTGAACTTGAAGCACTTAAGGCTCAAAGTTTGGCAGCCAGAACCTATATTGTGCAAACTATGATGAATGGAAATAGTCATCTTCCCCAAGGAGCGGATGTGACTGATACCGTAGAGTACCAAGTATATTTAAATAAAGATGAGCTAAGAAGCAGATGGAACAAAGACTATGATTGGAAAATCAAAAAAATTCAAGAAGCAGTGAAGGACACCCAAGGTCAAATTCTTACGTATAAAAATAAGCCAATTAATGCTACGTTCTTTTCTACCAGCAATGGTTACACTGAAAATTCAGAAGCGTATTGGAAGAATTCCATTCCTTATCTAAAAAGTGTAGCTAGTCCATGGGATAAAAAGTCTCCTGAATTTACAAATCAGAAAGTAATGTCTGTTGCTAGCTTTGAACAGAGGCTTGGAGTGAAATTAACAAACAGTGGATCAGTAGGTGAAATCGTCTCTAGAACGCCGGGGCAGCGCGTAGATTACGTAAAGATAAACGGTAAAGAACTGTCGGGAAAAGATGTTCGGGAAAAACTGGGTTTATCGTCAGCCGACTTTCATTGGACAAAAAAAGGTAATGAAATTATCATCAACACAAAAGGATATGGACATGGTATTGGGATGAGTCAGTACGGAGCAAATGGTATGGCACTGGAAGGAAAAACGTATAAAGATATTGTTACTCATTATTATACAGGTGTTGCCATTACCCCTAACGATCAGTTTGTTGCACAATTGACAGCTAAACGCTAATTCAAAGACCCTTATAGCAGGGTCTTTTTTATGTTTTTCACTTTTTTTAAATAAAATGTATATTTTAGATTCATCTGTTGAAAAATAATCGAAAAAAATTTTTTATCGCTGTGTATATATTCATTCAATTGTGTTCAGACTGATTGCTGAGGTGATGATATATGAGAGAGGAAGAAAAGAAACGTACTTCTCCAAAATCGAAAGTTCAAAAATTAGTTAGAAAGCGTTGGGTGTTCCCGGCTATCTATTTAGCGAGTGCAGCAATTATTCTTACAGCAGTCCTTTGGTTTCAAGCTAATGGAAACGATATTAGCAAAGAAGACAAAAGCGGCTATAGCCAAGACGGTACGGCTTATCGAGACGATGCTGTAGAGGTAAATGCTTCGCTTGAAAATTTAAAAATGCCAGTTGCTAGTGAAGCATCAGCTATCGTGAAAAAGCCTTTCTACGACGATCAAGCATCTGAAAAACAACAAGAAGAAGCACTAGTTTTCTACAACAATACGTATCATCCAAACACAGGTGTTGACTTAGCTGTTAAGGGAGATAAATCATTTGATGTTGTAGCAGCAGCTAGCGGTACAGTAACAAAAGCAACAAAAGATCCTTTACTAGGTTATGTAGTAGAAATTGATCACAAAGATGGTTTAGTAACACAGTATCAATCTCTTGAGAAAGCTGATGTAGAAGTAGGAGATATTGTTAAACAAGGCCAAACGATCGCAAAAGCTGGAAAAAGCTTATATAATCAAGAAGCAAAAACACATGTGCACTTTGAAGTTCGTAAAGATGGTGTAGCAATTAATCCAAGCAGTTATTTTGGAAAATCTGTTAGTTCTATCAAAGAAGTCAAAGCAGCTGAAGTGACAGAACCAAAAGACGACTCTTCTTCTGAAGAATCAAAGGATAGCGAAAAATCATCTGATGAAAAGACTAAAGAAGATAAAGATTCAAAACAACCTTCAACAGATACGTCTAAACCAAATGCATAAGGCAAGACCATAAATACGAAAAGAAGCTGGATAAAACCGAGCTTCTTTTTTTATGAATTTTTCTAAAATGAGATGCATTATGTTAAAAAAGTAAATAAAAAACACTAAATTTTCAAAAAAATATAAGAAATCACTTGTCCTTACTGACTTTTCTAGCATATATCTGCACACAAGCTAATAAACTGTTACAAACCTATAAAGAGAATGTTAGAAAAGGGATAATATATACATTCCCTTGGATACTTCTCATATCCAATTTGGGGAGGGCGAGTAGTGTGCACGATTACATCAAAGAGAGAACTATCAAGATTGGAAAGTATATTGTAGAAACAAAGAAAACAGTTCGTGTAATTGCGAAAGAATTTGGCGTTTCGAAAAGTACTGTCCATAAAGATTTAACAGAGCGTCTACCAGAAATAAATCCTGAATTAGCAAATGAAGTAAAAGAAATTCTTGATTATCATAAATCTATTCGGCATTTGCGTGGAGGAGAAGCAACAAAATTAAAGTACAAAAAGGAAGAAGAAACTGTAAAATGAAAAAATGCCCAATATTGCCTTTTTTATAGAGGTAGTATAGGGCATTTTATTTTTTGGATAAAATAGGTATATAATAAATATTTTTGCTAATAACAACATACATATACAAATTGTGATAAAATAGTAAATTAGGAAAAAAGAATGATTATCATGCAAAGATATGTAAATAGAAGGAGGATTTAAGGTATGTTAGCAAAAGACATTGGTATCGATTTAGGTACAGCTAACGTCTTAATTCACGTTAAAGGCAAAGGAATTGTGTTAAATGAACCGTCTGTTGTGGCGATTGATAAAAATACAAATAGAGTGCTAGCAGTAGGGGAAGAAGCGAGACGTATGGTAGGAAGAACGCCCAGTAATATTATTGCCATTCGTCCCTTAAAAGATGGTGTTATTGCTGACTTCGAAATTACAGAGTCTATGCTCAAACACTTTATTAACAAATTAAATGTAAAAGGTTTTTTATCCAAGCCTCGCATTTTAATTTGTTGTCCAACAAATATTACCTCTGTTGAACAAAAAGCAATTCGCGAAGCTGCTGAAAAGAGCGGTGGAAAAACCATTTATTTGGAAGAAGAACCAAAAGTCGCGGCTATTGGCGCTGGGATGGATATCTTTCAGCCGAGCGGAAATATGGTCGTAGATATTGGTGGAGGTACAACCGATGTGGCTGTCCTTTCAATGGGCGATATCGTAACAGCAGCTTCTATTAAGATGGCTGGTGATCGTTTTGATGCCGAAATTTTGCAGTACATTAAGCAAAAATATAAGCTCTTAATTGGAGAGCGTACAGCAGAAGAAATTAAAGTGAAAATTGGTACGGTGTTTCCTAAAGCTCGTAATGAAGAGCTAGACATTCGAGGGCGAGACATGGTTTCAGGCCTACCTCGTACGGTTACTGTTTATTCTGAAGAAGTAGAGAAGGCACTTAGAGAGTCTGTCAGCGTCATTGTACAAGCTTCGAAAAGTGTATTAGAGCGTACACCTCCCGAACTTTCTGCCGATATTATAGACAGAGGCGTTATTTTAACTGGCGGTGGAGCATTGCTTCATGGTATGGATCAGCTGTTAGCGGAAGAATTAAAGGTGCCTGTGCTAATTGCAGAAAATCCAATGGATTGTGTAGCTGTTGGAACAGGTATTATGCTCGATAATATTGATAAACTATCTCGTCGTAATATTGTTTAAATAAATGAAGACTCCTCTATTGGCTCATTTCATACAGAGGAGTCTCTTCTTTTATCTATTATACTCTGTCAGCTGGCTATAACGAATAACGTTTACTTGTAAGGAGGATGAAGTATGTTTAAAGGGTTTTACACGGCAGCAGCGGGTATGCTGTCTCAACAGCGTCAAACTGACTTATTAACGAATAACATAGCAAATGCTAATACGCCAGGATTTAAAGCAGATCAAGGTACGTTAAAGGCATTTCCTGATATGTTGCTGCAGCGAATGGAATCTGAAGATTTACCCACTGACCGTAACATCTCTGTTCAGAACAAAAAAGACATAGGTGCGATTAATACGGGCGTGTATATGCAAGAAACAGTTCCAAATTTTACACAAGGTGACCTTCAGCAAACGTCTCAATCAACTGATATTGCATTGATGGAGCAAAATATGCCTACAAAAGAGGGCGGACTATTTTTTGTGGTACAAAGCCCTGATAATACGCCTCAATATACAAGAAACAGTAATTTTACATTAGATCAAGAAGGGTTTTTAACTACGTCTACCGGAGCTTATGTATTAAATACAAATAATCAACCAATTCAACTAAAAAGTGAAAACTTTACAGTTGATTCACAAGGTAACGTAACGGAAAATAATCAGCAGGTTGCACAAATCGATATTGCTTATGCTAGTGATTTACAAACGATTAAAAAGGCGGGGAATGGATTGTATGAAACGCTAAACAATCAGCCCTTGCCTTCAGCAAGGAATAATCCAGGCATTTCTTATCAGTTAAAGCAAGGATTTGTTGAACGTTCCAATGTAGATGCTGCTCAAAGTATGACGGATTTACTAACGGCTTACAGAGCTTTTGAAGCAAATCAAAAAATAATGCAAGCTTATGATAGAAGCATGGATAAAGCGGCAAATGAAATTGGGCGTGTGCGCTAAAAGCAACAGGAGAGATGAGAAGGATGAACCGTACAATGATAACAGCGGCCAATACGATGGGACAGCTGCAGCAGCAGCTTGATGTTATTGGTCATAATCTATCTAATACAAATACGACAGGATATAAATCGAGAGATGCTTCATTTAATGATATGCTGTATCAACAAGTAAACAATCAAGAAGATAAGGGAACAGAAAAGCGGCTTACGCCAGCCGGAATTCGGCAAGGCACAGGCGCTTATTTAGATCAAACGAGCTTGAATATGACGCAGGGTGCTTTTCAGAATACAGATAAACTATTAGATGTAGCTGCATCAAATCCAAACGTTTATTTTCAAGTTGCCGTAAACGATTCCCAACAGCCTGTACAATATACGCGAGATGGTTCTTTTCATCTTAGCCCTGAAGGCCCGAACAATGTTAAATTAGTAAACGGTTCTGGTCAGGATGTGCTGGGGGAAAATGGTCAAGCTATTATTTTCAGTAACGCGTTCAAAGATATACAAATTGATGGAAGTGGAACGATAACGGTTACTACGAATACGGGCGTTGACCAGTTTACCCTTGGGTTAACAAATATCCAAAAGCCGCAGGTGCTAGAAGCTAAAGGAGAAAATCTATTTGCCTTTCCAGCAGGGATGAACCAACCGAATATGTTTACAGATTTGACTGGAAAAGCTCGAGAAACAGCAGACGTAGAGCAAGGGAATTTGGAACAGTCAAATGTAGATTTGAGCAAAGAACTCACTGATATGTCCATTGCTCAACGTGCGTATCAATTTAATTCCCGCTCTATTTCAATTGCAGACCAAATGATGGGCTTGGTGAATGGAATCAGAGCTTAAGCAAGTAGTTGCTTCTCAATTGAGCATTCTGTATATTGATAATAGTATCGTATGTTACATGCGGTTTGAAAGGAGACTTATTTATGCTTGATATTGAACAAATTAAAGAAATTATTCCACACCGATATCCATTTTTATTGGTTGATCGTATTTTAGAAGTGGAAGAGGGAAAAAAAGCAGTTGGTTTAAAAAACGTATCTGCCAATGAAGAATTTTTTAACGGGCATTTCCCTGACTATCCTGTGATGCCAGGGGTTTTAATTGTAGAAGCTTTGGCTCAGGTAGGAGCAGTAGCTATGCTGAAAAAAGAAGAAAATCAAGGACGTTTAGCATTTTTTGCAGGCATTGACAACTGCCGTTTTAAAAAGCAAGTAAGACCTGGTGATCAACTGCGTTTAGAGGTTGAAATTGTACGTGCGCGTGGATCTATTGGCAAAGGAAAAGGTATCGCAACTGTAGATGGAGAGTTAGTCTGCGAAACAGATATTATGTTTGCTTTAGGCGATAAAAAAGAATAGTACATAAGAGCTGCTGATGCAGCTTTTTTTATTGGCGCTGCAAAGCAGAAAAAAGTTTCTTTAATAAAGGTATAATATCCGTTAGCAACTCTTTTTGAAGAGTTGGTGACAGAGATGAAAATTGTAAGAGCAAATTTTTCAATGAGGGCTGTTTATCTATGAGTTTTAAAATTGCATCGTCGCATGAATCAGACTCACGTTTTCTTGTTAAGTAAAGAAGTTGGAAATCATGTAAATGATCTTGTTTATAAGAGGAAGGCTCAATAAGTTGGTCTAGCGTAACTTGAAAACAATTACATAGAGATAGAAAGTCAAAGATGGAAGGCGTTTGTTTCGAACATTCCCACTTCGAAATAGTTGTACGCGAAACATTTAATTGATTTGCTAATTCTTCCTGCGAAAATCCTCCTTTTAGTCTGAAATACTTAATTCTTTCTCCAAAACCCTTCATATACATCACCTGATTTCGTAAAGATAAGTATGTATCTCATTGTTCGAATGTAGTTCATATTCTTTCTAACATGCTAAATTCGCACAATATGAAACATATACACTTTACCTTCTGCAATAAAGGGAATAAAACCTGTTTTTATTTCTTTTTTTTTCTCTAAAAAGATTCATTTTCCTGCATGGATATAAAAAAAAGAACAAAAATAGAGGTTTTTATAGTAAAAAAATCCTATTTTTTGTTCGGTATATTGAAAAAAATGGTTGAATAACGGGGGAAAATGCATTAATATACGAATTACAAAGAAAAAGGAGTGAAAAAATGACAAATTTTTATTTAAAAAGGCAAGGCGCTCGCATAAGAGATAATCGTTTAAAACGTTCTAGTCGTGCTCATTTATTTTTAGGAAAAAAAGAAAGGTACCTCTCCAGTGAAGTCTCTTTTCTTTACCCTTCTCATGGACCAACGAAAAAGACCGCAAACAATAATCCTCTCTTTTAAATCCAGACACCTTGAGATGACTTGACTTATTTTTTAGATGTACTTTTTATCGGTCTGTTTCGAAGCTGCAGTTTGAACTGTTGAAGTAAATCTTGACCTGATAACCCTTGGTTAATTAAATCCTCTAAGAGCATTTCAGCATAATGAAGTCTCCGTTCTTTTAAAACACCTTTCATCAACAAACTAATACGATTTTCACCAATTGAAGTAATGGAAGCCACGGTAGCTATAAAGGTAGCCGGATCATTTGTTTCTTTCGTAATTTTAGCTTCTACCGTCACTTTTTGTTTATCTTTCAAAAAAACATGAAATTCATCGTACCATTTCTTATCGATAACTGCTTCTAAAATCCAGTTATTTTCGCCGTCTTCTTTATTAATAATAAGGCCATTAGTTAGTGAGACAGACTGACGCTTTTCTTGATCATCAACCAATTGAAATGACACAAGTTTAAATGTTTTCATTGATGTTTCCTCCTTTACGTAAATAGTAGGTTATCCATATTATAACATGAATGAGCTTAAAGATTCCCATTATTCAATCAGTTGGAGTGGTAGACTATGATTAACCATATTGTTCTTGTAGGAAGACTGACAAAAAAACCGGAGCTTCGATATACCCATGAAGGGATTGCAGTATCTACCATTACTTTAGCAATTAATCGAACGTTTCGAAATGTTGAGGGTGAATATGATGCTGATTTTGTCAACATTACGCTGTGGAGAAAAAATGCAGAAAATACGGCTGCTTACTGTGATAAAGGAGCGGTTGTAGGTGTAGTAGGGCGTGTACAAACGCGCACGTTTGAAAATAATCTTCAGCAACGAGTATATATGACCGACGTTGTGGCTGATGCTGTTAAGTTTTTAAGTGGAAAGCCATCCGGTTCTTCTTCATTTGATTCAAATCAACAAGAAGAATAAAGTTATCTAGTATGAAAGGGGGTGATTAGTTCAGGTAAGGTTTTAATTTCCCTTATCTATCATAATAGAAGATAGATCCTCTTTAAGAGCAAGGCTCTTTCTATGTTCTCAAGAGAGAAAATCAAAGTATTCACTACCCCCGAACTATTCCTCTATTTCAGCCGTTAAATCATTTAACGGTTTTTTTTTGCTGTATATAAGAGATTGGGACATAACTGAATCAAGGCAATCTAAAGACAAACAAATGGGATAAATGAGATAGTATGGATCACTTGTTACACCACTGTTGATTTCCGTGCAAGGCTTCGCTTTCCGCGGGCGGCCGATGAGCCTCCTCGTCACTTGCGCGCGGGGTCTCATCTATTCTGCTTTTCTCGCAGGAGTCTTCGCCTTGCCCTCCAATCAACAGCTAGAAGCACCTACATATATGAAACCTACATCCACCCTACCAATGAAAAAATCCGAACGAGTTTGATTCTCTATCAAGAATCAAACTCGTTCGGATCTTCCTTCAACTAAAATACTTTTGTCTCAGCTTCTATCAATTATTTAGCAAATCTTTTTGCACCTAAGTAGCGCTTGCTCCAGTAGCTGTTATCTAAGCTTGCAATGGTTACACCCGTAGAAGACCCAGCATGAATAAATTGACGATTACCAAGGTAAATGCCCATATGTGTAGGACCGCTAGAATATGTATTAAAAAACACTAAGTCTCCAGGCCGTGGATTACTTACGGGTGTTGATACACTCCAGTAACCAGCCGTCGTATAGCGCGTTGTAGAAATTTGTTGTTTCATTACGTAATAAATGAATCCGCTGCAGTCAAAACCAGAAGGAGTTGTGCCACCCCATTTGTAAGGAACACCTATATAACGTTTTGCATCTGAAATCATTTGCGATACATTTAATGTTCCGTTAGAAGTTGAAGGTGTGGATGTACTTGGTTTTGTTGTTGGCGTAGTTGTTTGGCTGCTTTTTGATACCTTTAATTGTTGATTTACATAAATCGTATTAGACGTTAATCCGTTTATTTGTTTTAGCTCACTGACGCTCATGTGAAATGTCGAAGCTATTTTAGATAGGCTATCTCCACGCTGAACTTTGTAAGTTCCGTTTGCATCCTTAGAAGGAGTTTCTGCTGGTTTACTCGTAGTTGGAGTCGATGCGCTATTGCTTCCATTTACTTTTAACGTTTGGTTAATATAAATAATGTTAGAAGAAAGAGCGTTCAAACGTTTTAATTCTTCTACGCTCATATTAAAACGAGTAGCAACTTTCCAAAGGGTATCGCCGCTTTGAACTTTATAGGTTGAACCAGTAGCAGGAGCTGAAGGCTTTTCTTCCTTATTAGATGGTTGAGAGGTTGAAGCAGAAGGAATCGATAACGTTTGTCTTATGCGAATTGTATTTGAAGATAACTTATTTACGCTTTTTAAAGCTTCTACCGTTGTATGGTATTTGGTAGATAATGACCAAAGTGTATCTCCAGCTTTGACTTGAACAGTTGAAGCAGATGCTTCAGCTGAAGCTTGATATAGGAATGTCCCGCCAACAATGGCGCCTAGAGATAAAGCGAGCTGCCTTTTTTTCATTAATAAATCCCCCTAATTATGTAAATGTTTCGTGTTTATTTTTCCAATATATCTATTAAATTACAAAAATATTATATGTATAAATATGCTGGAATTTAAAGAGAAAGTAAAGGGTCTTTTTCGCTATAAAAATACCTTTTTATTCAAAAAACGCTATTTATTGTGCTTTTTGTATCTTTATCAGTAGCTGAAAAATGATTTACACTTATTTTTTTATGTCGAATGATCTAATAAAAAAAGAGGACAAGTAAAAAAGTCCTCTTTTTAGTAACGTCGTAACACATTTTATAATTTTTCTTATTCATTTCTGTACGCAAGAAGCTCTTGTAGTTCTTTATTAGAAAGTTCTGTTACCCATTGATCTCCTTGGATGAGTTCATTGTTTAGATGTTGTTTTTGATTGATCACTTCATCAATTTTTTCTTCAATCGTTCCTCTTGTAATAAACTTATGAACATGAACAAATTTATTCTGCCCAATTCGATGGGCGCGATCGGTTGCTTGGTTTTCAACGGCTGGGTTCCACCATCGGTCAAAATGAATAACGTGATTTGCAGCTGTTAAATTCAAGCCAGTTCCACCTGCGCGAAGAGAAAGGATAAAGATGGCTTTTTTCCTTGCTTGAAATTGAGCAACCATTTCATCTCTTTGTTCTTTTGACAAACTTCCGTGAAGGAATAAAACCGGCTCGTTGATTTCTTTTTCTAAGGTTCTTTGCAGCATGAGTCCTGTTTCAATATACTGAGTAAAGATTAAACAGCTTTCTTGCTGTGTGCGAATGCTCTCTACGAGTTCAATAATTTTTTCACTTTTATGAGATCGCCGTACCGTTTGTTTAGCTGCACTTTCCTTTAAGTACAAAGCTGGATGATTGCATAATAATTTTAGCTTATTTAGTGTTTGCAAAATCATGCCTTTTCGTTCAAATCCTGTTTTTTCCTCTGTTTCTTGAAGCATTCCTTGAACTAGCTCCTGGTAAAGTGAGGCCTGTTCTGCTGTTAGCGGAATATATTCTTTTTGTTCTTGTTTATCAGGCAGTGAGCGGGCGATGTTTTTATCTTGTTTTGTTCTTCTCAATAAGAAAGGCTGAATGAGTGCTTTGAGCTCAACAGTTCGTTCAGGTTTCTCGCCTTTTTCAATGCCGGCTACAAATCGGTTTTTAAATGAATTGATTGTTCCTAAGTAACCAGGATTGATGAATTCAAATAATGACCATAGTTCCAGCAGACGGTTTTCAATTGGAGTTCCAGTTAGCGCAATTTTGTGTCTTCCTTGCAGCTGCCGGATGGCTCTCGCCTGTTTAGTCTGCGGGTTTTTAACATGTTGTGCTTCGTCTAAGGTAATGCTGTTCCACATAAACCCTTTCAACAATTCGACATCCAAAAGGGCAACTTGATACGTCGTAATCACAACGTTAGTACTTTCACATATCTTCTCAAATGCGTCTCCGCTGGTTCTTTTCGTCCCGTAATGAACATGAACACGAAGAGAAGGGGCAAATTTCTGGAATTCTTTTTCCCAATTTCCAATTAAAGAAGTTGGGCAAACGATAAGAGAAGGAGAGCTATGTAACTGATGAATGTTTGTTAAATAACTAATTAATTGAATGGTTTTACCTAGCCCCATGTCATCTGCTAGACATCCTCCTAAGTTAAACTTTCTCAGAAACATGAGCCAATTCAAACCTTGCTGCTGATAAGGTCTTAATACACCTTTAAATGCAGAAGGAGGCAGCACTTCCGGCAGCCGTTCTAAATCCGTTAAGGATGTAATAAATGATTGAAAGGAAGCGGGGAGTTGGAACTCAACTTTTACCTCTTCTTCATCAGTTTTACTGTCTGCCATGTAGGTTAGCTTCGTTTTTAAAATTTCATGAATTGAGACGCCTTTTTTACTAGCTTCTTTAACAATTTTCTGCGCTTGTTTAATTAATCTAGAATCCAGTTGAATCCACTGTCCATTAATAGATAATAATCGGCGTTTTTGTTCGACTAATTTCCGAAACTCTTCTTCTGAGAAAGTTTGATCGCCAATAGAAAATGACCAGCGGAAGCTGCTGATAGCTTGTTTACCAAACAATGCAGATGAAGTATTTTCTATAGCGCCAGATACTTTTATAGTGGCTTTTTTTAATGATTCCCACCAGCTTGGCAAATGGATAGAGACACCTTGTTTAATCAATGCTGCACTATCTTGAGTTAGAAATTCCCATACTTCCTCATCTGTTAGGACAGACTGAATAAACGCTCCTTTTTGGTATAAAGTAGGAGCCAATGCTTTCCATCGTTCGTGTTCGTAAGCGATATATGATTCGTAGTGATTCCACTCTTTAGGAAGCGTTCTTCCCAGTATAAAAGGTTCTTTGGCTTCATCGTGGGGAATCACGAATGTTTCAGCCGTCCATACATCTCCATCGGTCGTTGGCTCTACAATACGCAATGAAAGGTCAAAGGGAGGATTATAGCTCTCACCTTCTATGCTTATTAAAAAGTCTTTTCCTTCTTTTTTTAATAGGCTCTCTTTAATTTGTGCTCGCCACTCTTGCTCATCAGCTTGTGAAAGCGATCCAGTCATTTGTTTTTTAAAAGGAAGAGAATGAAATTTCCCTTGGATAATCCTCCTTGTCATATCGACTGCAATTTGCTGATAAGCTTCCGCTGAAGCGGACAAAGCCGGTTTCAACACATGCTGTTGAATAGGTGATTGTATGAAAGTGAACATTTGCCATGCAGAAACAAGAATTCCTTTTTTTCCATTAATCTCAACCTGTGTAACTTCGCTTCCGTAATAGGTCTGTTCATGCCATAGAAACAGCGCATCTTTCCATGTATCAGGGAGCAAAATTTGGCCGCTAGGTGATACACAGTAGAGAAAAAAGTCACCGTGTACAGGTTCGACTTCAAGTGTTAAATGAAACAAATCAAACATTCAGTAAATCTCCTTTTTCTAATAGTTGTTGAAATACGCGCTGTTTCTTCGTTTTTATCGTTAATTCTTCTATATAATGTTCCCATAGTAGAGAGCGATTCATTTGTAGATAAAGTCTCTTTAATTCTTGTAAGTAGATATAGGCTTCTTGATAACTGCTTTTCTTTTTTTCGTAAATCAGCTTTGAAATCATTTGATGATAAAGAGGAATAACCAGCTTTTCATCTTTTTGTTTTAAGGCTTCTATCGTTTGCTCGTCATATTTGATGCTGTCATATTGAAGAAGCACCTGTAATTCAACCCACTTTTTCAATTGGTCAGAAGCATATAGAAAATCACTATATTCAATAAAACTATAGGGAAGTAATGTTTGCAATGCTTCAGTATACAAAGTTTGATCGTTCGTTAAGTCTTTATAGTGCTGAAATAAATTTACAATCATGGAGACCATGTTTCGGCTTCCTTGATAAGTAGTCGGAACGGTGCGTACGTAATCTCCTATATAGGCCATTATATAAGAGCCCCACTGAGCAAAGCGGTCAGTTTCTTTTTCGTGCAATAAATCATTTAACCAAGGAATAAGATAGGGAATCATTTGTAATGTTTCATCGCTCAAACGTTCTTTTGCTTCGTCATCTTTTTCTTGAAGGAATAAAAGATAGGAAAGAGCTGTATTGTTTATAAAAGAACCGTGCTTGGCTTTTAATTCGCGTTCCTCATTTTTTCGCCAATTTTCTAACGTGAAGACTTTTTGCCAAATAACGCGATAAATCTCAATACGTTCATATTGTAAAGGCATATCTTTATGCAATAATTCTCGGATGTATGGAATGCTGTCCTCTATAATAGATAATGCATCTTCATCGTATTTCGTTTGCTTTAATGAATCAGCGGTAGCATAAATTTCATTTGTTATTTTGTAGACGTGACTACATACGAATGATTCCTCGATGTTAGTAGAAAGCTGATGTGCCTGTAATTGAGCTGATAGTTTATAGAATGTATGAACCGCTCCATACATACAAAATAAAGCATAAAGCAATGGATGCTCAGGAGCCTTTTTCACTAAAGCACGGTAATAGTACTTATAATATTCATGATAAATGGAACGGTCATTTTCGTGCCGCCCCTGCATAAAAAGCGTATACTGCTCCTCAAAAGTTTGTCTCCACTCTTGAAAAGTTGCCTTCGGCTTTTTTAACACTTGTTTGGCAGATAGCATAGTCAAAGCTGCTTTTTCATGGTTTCGCCATTCTTTGAATAAGGGCGCAAGCGGTTCTATTAATGAATACATATAAAAAAATGCTGCAAAGCAGTGTTCACAAAATCCGTTATGCTGACAAGAACAGGTACTTTCAGTGAGCAGCTGCTTGTTTAGTTCAACATAAAACGAATCGATTTTAACGTTTAATATCTGTTCATCATTGTGCAAAATGAAGAATGAATGGGTACGGTAAAGGTCTAGTCCTGCTTGGGCATTCGTACGATAGCGTGCATCACTGTACGGGAAATGATGTATAAATTGGTGCTGTAAGTGATCTGAAAACGAACTCATAATCCCATTCCTTTCTATACATAAGTGGAGCATAAAATTATATTTATAAGTGATTAATTTTCTTTTCATTATAAATGATAAAAATAGAATTATACAAAATCTTTTGTTATGATAAAGCAGAATCCAACATGACTCTTTATAAAAAGAAATGGATTCAACATGACTTTGTGTACATACTCAATCGCAGACTTACTATACTATAACCAATAAGCACGATTGACATTGACAGGAGGAAAAGTAAGTGAAAATTCGTAAAGCTATTATTCCAGCAGCTGGATTAGGGACACGCTTTTTGCCGGCTACAAAAGCACAGCCTAAAGAAATGCTGCCAATTGTAGATAAACCAACGATTCAATACATTGTGGAAGAAGCAGTAGCATCAGGTATTGAAGATATTTTAATTGTAAGCGGTCGCGGAAAACGAGCAATCGAGGACCATTTTGATAAATCATATGAGTTAGAAGAAACATTAGCCGCAAAGGAAAAGTGGGACATGCTCGAAGAAGTGCAGGGGATTTCGAATTTGGCTAATGTTCACTACATTCGTCAAAAGGAACCTAAAGGATTAGGTCATGCCATTCACTGTGCAAGAAGTTTTATCGGAGATGAACCTTTTGCTGTTATGCTAGGCGATGATGTAGTTCAATCAGAAACCCCTTGTTTGAAACAGTTGATGGACGTATACGAAAAATATGAATGCGCTGTAGTTGGTGTACAGGAGGTGCCTAGGAAAGAAACTTCAAAGTACGGAATTGTAGGTCCTAAAGGAGAGCCTCTTGAAAAAGGATTATTAGACGTAGAAACGCTTGTTGAAAAACCGAATCCAGAAGAGGCCCCTTCAGGCTATGCAATTATGGGGCGCTATATTTTAACACCGGAAATTTTTGATATCTTAAGCAGAGAAGAGATTGGCGCAGGAGGAGAAATTCAATTAACAGATGCTATTTTACGTCTGAATGAATTTCAACGTGTTCTTGCTTATTATTTCGAAGGAAAACGTTATGATGTTGGAGATAAATTTGGATTCATTAAAGCAACAATTGATTTAGCTCTGCAAAGAGAACCGCTGCGAGAAGAGTTAGTGAGCTATTTTAGAGAAATTGTCGAAAAAGAAGGGCATATGTAAAATATATTTACTAGGGGAACTATTGGGAATCAAGGAGATTTTCAATAGTTCTTTTGGGTTAGAGCTTGTTGTACAAAAGATGGTTATATCGTTTATTGATGAATTCTCATAAAATGTTACATAATAATAAGTAAAAGAAATTATTTCATGTTTTTATATAAATGCTATCATGAAATGACATTTTTCGATATAATATCAGATAGGTTTTATTTATTAAGCATGTCATATAAAGGAGATTTTCTGCAATGACAAAGAAATTGTGTGTAGTTGGTTTAGGATATATAGGTTTACCGACAGCTGTTATGTTTGCCAATCACGGCTTATATGTACATGGTGTCGACGTAAATGAAAAAGCAGTAGAATTAATTAAAAATAAGCAACTTCATATAGAAGAAAACGGCTTACAAGAACGTTTAGAATCAGCAGTTGACAACGGCCACTTCACGGTAGGCACAACGGCTGAAGAGGCGGATATTTTTATTATTGCTGTACCATCACCAATTAATGAAGATAAAACGGCAAATTTGAACTATGTTCGAGAAGCGACAAAATCGATTGTTCCTTACGTTCGTAAAGGAAATTTAGTAATTTTAGAATCCACAGTTCCTCCGCGTACAGTAGAAGACGTTATGCTACCTGTGCTAAAAGAAACTGGTTTAGAATTAGGCAGTGAGTTATTTGTTTCTCATTCACCTGAACGCGTTATTCCAGGAAAAGTATTTGAGGAACTAGTAAATAATGACCGTATTGTCGGTGGTATTAACGAAGAGTCTAGTCGTTTGACTGTTGAGCTTTATAAAACATTTGTAAAAGGAAATATTCACGTAACGGATGCTACAACAGCTGAAATGGTGAAAGTAATCGAAAACACATATCGTGATGTGAACATTGCGTTTGCAAATGAGCTGGCAAAAATCAGTGAAAAAATTGGTGTAAATGCGTGGGAAGCGATTAAGTTAGCGAACTATCATCCACGTGTAAACATTCATTTACCAGGTCCTGGTGTAGGCGGCCACTGTATTGCTGTTGACCCTTGGTTCTTAACGGAGCTTCAGCCAGAACTGGCAAAAATTATTTCTCTTTCTCGTCATACAAATGATTCAATGCCTGAATATACAGCATTGAAAACGAAAAGCCTACTAGATGAAAAGGGCATTCAACATGGACGTGTAGCTGTTTTAGGTTTAGCTTTTAAAGGGAATATTGACGATATGCGTGAAAGTCCATCAACAGATGTACTTCATCATTTAGAAAAGCTGGGCGTTGATTACACAGCATTTGATCCTCATATCAAAGAGAATAAAATCGAACGTCAGACGCAAAGTTTGGATGAAGCTGTTGCACATGCGGATGTGATTCTTATTTTAACAGATCATAATGAGTTCAAAGAGCTTCTTCCATCATCTGTTGAAAATCACATGCGTACAAAAGTTATTTTTGATACGAAAAACTGCATTCAGCGTGATCAATGGAAAGCAGCAGGCTTTGACGTAGTGTTACTTGGTGATTCAAAAGTTTCTACTTTATAAAAAGACGGGCTGAACAGCCTGTCTTTCGTTTGTAAAAAACTAAAAAATCAACATACGGGTGATTTAATGAAGGAAAACATCTTAGGAATAGACGTTTGTAGCGACACGTACGATGAGCTAGCGGTAAAGTTACTTCAGGATATAGATAAAGGCCGAAAATCATTTATTGTAGCAATCAACCCTGAAAAAATTATGAAAGCACAAGAAGACAGGGAATTGAAGTCACTATTGAATCAGGCGACTTATCAAATTCCAGATGGAATCGGTGTGATTTTAGCTTCAAAGCTCAAAAAGGGACGTATTCGTGAGCGTGTAACGGGTATTGATATGATGCTGAAGCTGTGTAAAGAAGCAACGAATAACGGTAAAAGAATTTTTTTATACGGAGCCAAGCCTGGAATTGCAGATGAAGCCAAAGCTAAGTTGGAAGAGATGTTTCCAGGGATTTTAATTGTTGGAACATTAAATGGCTATGAAAAAAATGAAGAAGTCATTGAACGTACGATTAATGATTCAGGAGCAGAAATTGTTTTTGTGGCTTTAGGGAGTCCAGCCCAAGAAAATTGGATTATTGCTCATAAAGAGAAACTTAATCCTTCTGTTTATCAAGGCGTAGGGGGCTCGTTCGATGTTATTTCAGGACGATTGAACCGAGCACCTGCTGTTTTTCAAAAGTTTGGTTTAGAGTGGCTTTATCGACTGTTAAAAGAACCATGGAGATGGAAGCGTCAGTTAGAATTACCTAGGTTTCTTCTTCGAGTGTTAAGAGGTTAAAAAAGCATGCGGATTATATCCGCATGCTTTTTATTTTTAGATATCTTCTTTCTTGTTTTGTTGCTTGATTTCATCCGTTAGTTCGTGCAAGCTTTGTCGCACATTTCCTTTTCCAGAAAAGTTCTCAATCAATTCCTTCACATCTATACCTGAGGATGCTTTCAGCGATTCTTGAAGAGAAGACATTAAGTTTGTTGCATAGCCAGTCACTTTATTAGCTCCGCTGTTTTCACCATTGCTTCCTGTATCCACAACCGTAATTTTGTCGATATTTGCTAAAGGACTTGCAACTTGTTTTGCATATTCAGGAAGCATCTTGATAATCATATCTAAAATAGCCGCTTGACCGAACTGCTCGAATGCTTCAGCTACTTTTTGTTTAGCTTCTGCTTCAGCTAAACCTTTTAAGCGGATAATCTCAGCTTCAGATTCACCTTGGGCACGCTGAGCTTCAGCCTTTGCTAAGCCATCAATTCGAACGCGTTCAGCTTCAGCTTTAGCCATTGCTTCAATTCGATATTTGTTGGCGTCTGCTTCAGCAAGCTGTTTTGCTTTTTCAGCTTCTGCGGATTGCTCAACAGAGTAACGATCTGCATCTGCTTTCTTTTTTACTTCAGAATCGTATTGACGCTCACGACGAAGAATTTCTTTTTCTTCTAATTCAATTTGTTTCTGACGTTCAATAATGCGGATTTGCATTTCTTGTTCTGTTACATCTTGTTTCGCGCGAGCTGTTTCTAGATCATATGCTTGGTCAGCACGAGCTTTGGCAATATCTTGTTCACGACGATATTCAGCGGTTTTTAACTGATTCATTTTTTCAGCTTCCGCGATTTCCGTATTTCGCTCAAGCTCTGCTTTTTGGGCATCTTTATGAGCCTCAGCACGCTTGATTCTTGTTTCTTTTTCAGCTTCCGCTGTTGCAATGTCAGCATCTCGCTTAACTTGAGCAATACGAGGTTTCCCTAGAGATTCTAGATAGCCGTTCTTATCCCGAACGTCTTTAATTGTAAACGATACAATAATTAACCCCATTTTAGCCAGATCTTGTGAAGCTACGCGCTGTACTTCTTGAGAAAATTTTTCACGGTTTTTATAAATTTCTTCTACCGTCATAGAACCAAGAATCGAGCGAAGGTGACCTTCTAAGACCTCTCTAGCTTCGGTTTCACGATCTTCTTTTGCTTTGCCTAAAAACTGCTCAGCGGCCGTTGCAATTTCTGAAATAGAACCTCCAATTTTAATGATTGATACCCCATCAGCCATAACAGGAACACCTTGTTCTGTATATACTTCAGGTGTAGATACTTCCAGTTTGCTTGATAGCAAGCTCAGAGGCTCAGCCTGCTGAAAAACTGGCAGCACAAACGTACCGCCGCCGCGAACAATTTTAATGCGGTTTCCGGATTCATCGACGTGCACGTTTTTATTTCCCAGATAGCTTCCTGTTACAATTAACGCTTCATCTGGACCTGCTGTACGGTATTTTGTAATAAATACGGCAATCAGCGCTATTAATAAAAAAACAACAATTCCAACGACAACTAATATAGGTGTTGAAAACATAAAACTCCCCCTAATACTATTTATAATGAGTGATTGGTCATAACTTCTTCATAAATCACAACGAGTGCGTTGCCCCTTTGTATATCTACCACAAGCACTTTGCTGCCTAAAGGTATAGCAGTGTTTTTAAAGCTGGCAGCGGGTTTGGAGATAGTGCCGCTAACCCCTTCGATAAATACTTCTCCATAACCATCTGCAGGAACAGAAGTAATAATGGTACCAAGTCTTCCTTTTAACGAATCTTCAGTAAAAGCAAGAGACTCTTCAGCCGATGATAAAGGAATCAATACGAAAACGTTGAGCAAAATAACGAGTAGAAGGGCAATAAGAGCGGAAATCGAAATAATCCAATAATTTTGCAATGACGTATAGGCGAACAAATATCCACTGGCACTAAAGAATGTTAAAAAAGAAAAAAGAAGAGTGGGGTTAAAAAAAGGTATCGCTTCAGATAATCCATCTAACAAATCGCTAAATAAAATGTATAAGAAGGTGAGGCTTCCGCAGATAATTAATCCATACAAATACACTGTTTGAACAGATAGACCGAACATAGTTCATTCAACACCCCCTTTATGTAAGATGATTGATGCTGTTTCTACTATGTATTACGAACCGTATCGAAAAAAAGTTTCATTTTTTTGATAAAATTCCTTTTTTTGTTTGATTTTATCTCTGTCCATTTCACTATATTTTAACTTTTAAATGATATAAGATAAGGACAACGATTCAGTGAATGTTGTTTGAAGTAGTGGATATGCATAGGTCAAAAGTTTGTTCATATAATGAGTGGGGCCATGTGAAATAAAAATAAAGGTTTAAATATGCTTAATAAAAAGGAAAAAGAGTTAGAGATGACGAATAAATTAGACGAAAAGGGGGGAGTTTGCTTATATTTTAATAAAATATAGTAAAGAAAATGTTCTACATAAAATAACCACATAAGAATAAAGTAAATCAGCTGTTTATACACCAAAAAATACAGTTCTTTTCTATTAATAGTTTGTAAATGTGCTAATTTTTGAGAATAAATTTCTATTTAAGTAGTAGAATCATTGTGATATAATCCATTTTGGGAATAAGTAAGTAATTATTGTTATACGCAATTTGAAATACTATCCAATTATATAAAGTTGGATACATTTTTTATGGTTTTGGTTAACATAAACCTGAGGAGGGTCTCCATGCTATATTTGACCTTGTTTATTTGTTTTATTACATCTATTCTGATCACTCCGCTGGTTAAGAAGCTGGCGTTTAAAATAGGTGCAACGGATAAACCAAATCAACGAAAAGTTCATCAAAAAATTATGCCTCGCCTTGGAGGTTTGGCGATATTTTTTAGTTTTCTTATTGGATACCTCGTTTTACAGCCTGACAGTAAATATGCGCTGCCGATTTTAATCGGAAGCATCATTATCATCATTACTGGTGTCTTAGATGATATGATTGAGCTATCCGCTAAAATCAAATTAGGCGGTCAGCTAGTAGCGACATTAATTGTTGTTGTATACGGTGGAGTCCAAATTGACTTCATTAACTTGCCGTTTGGCGGAAAATTAGAATTCGGAATGTTAAGCATTCCAATTACGGTATTATGGATTGTAGGAATTACCAATGCTATTAATTTAATTGATGGATTGGATGGATTAGCTGCCGGCGTTTCCTCTATTGTATTGATTACCATCTCGGGTATGGCTATTATGATGGGCAATGTGTTTGTGACAAGCATGGGTTTCATCGTATTGGGAAGTACGCTCGGATTTTTGTTTTACAACTTTCACCCCGCTAAGATTTTCATGGGCGATACAGGAGCACTATTTTTAGGCTATATGATTTCTGTATTGTCTCTGTTAGGATTTAAAAATGTAGCGGTTATTTCCTTCATTGTTCCAGTTATTATTTTAGGAGTACCAATTTCAGACACGTTCTTTGCTATTATTCGCCGAATCGTAAAAAATCAACCGCTATCGGCTCCTGATAAATCTCATTTGCATCATTGCTTGTTGCGCTTAGGGTACAGCCATAGACAAACGGTTTTAATTATTTATGGAATGAGTGCGATATTTGGTTTAGCGGCAGTTATCTTCTCAAAGGTACAAACAATGTGGGGGTCTTTTCTTGTACTAGCTATCCTCCTTGTAGCGATTGAAATTATCGTTGAAAAGATAGGACTAGTTGATAAGACATACAGGCCAATTCTTAACATGGTTCGTGGACTTCGTTTAAAAAATTAATTAAAAAGACCTCTTGGATATCCAAGAGGTCTTTTTAATTATTCTGTTGTATCTGAAGTTGATTCAATGCCTAAATGCTTGCGGAGCTTTTCACTTACTTTTTCCACTGAATCATTGTCTAGTTTGAAGTAGTAAACGCCGTTAATTTTTTCATCGCTACCGTCTAAGTTAATGGTTTCGATGTCTACTTTTTTCGAAGCATAATCATAAAACGAAAGCATTTCACCGAACATTAAATTCGTTTTCATATTATCGCCAACAGCTTCGATAAGATTTCCATATTTATTTAGTGATCCAATGGAAGCAGCTTTTTTAATCATGGCTTCAATCAACTGCTGTTGTCTTTTTCCTCGCTCAATATCGTTGTCTTGTTTTCGTGTTCGAGCAACAGCTAACGCTTCTTCGCCATTTAAATGTTGATTTCCTGGTTTTAAGACAATAGCATTATGACGATCTTTTGAGTCCTTTTCACTCATCGCATAAGGTACATCAAAATCGATTCCCCCAAGTGAGTCTACAATGTCTGTGAAAGCTTTAAAATTCACTTTAACATAGTAATCAACAGGGACATTAAACAGCTGTTCTACCGTTTCTACAGTTGCTTTTGGACCTCCGTAAGCATGGGCATGAGTAATTTTATCTTTTTTGTTCACTTCAGGTATATAAACCCGCGAATCTCGAGGTATGCTTACAAGCTTTACGGTTTTATTTGTTTCGTTAAAGGTCGCCAAAATTAAAGCATCTGTACGGGCTGATTTTCCGAATTTCCTGGTTTCACTATCATCTACGCCCATAAATAAAATGGATATATCATCTTTTTTGGGATCGATTTTACGATCACGCATAGGAGAATTATCGCGATCTCCGAGTCCTTCATAAGAATCAGAAGCTACTGTTTTAGCTTTAACAAATAAATAAGAGCCATAAGCGGTTGCAGAAAGCCCTAAAATAAGGATAGGTAACAGAAAAAATGTAAAAAGCCTTCGTTTTCTTTTCCGTTTGTTTACTCTTTTTTGAAAACGTCTATATTGAGCCATACGGTTTCTCCTTTTATTCGTATATTCGAACACTTATTGTGACACTTAGTATGTGTTATAAATTGGAATGTATGAATCAAACTCGTCAAAGCTATGCATCTGTACGAGGTTTTTTACTCATTGACAAGTAGCGCAACCATCAGAATAGTTGCGCTATTTATCAATTGTACAATGTTTTTTAATAAGAGTAAATAATTCATTCTACATCTTCTTCTAAATAGGTCGTCTCACCTGCTCGAATATCTGCTTGGCCGTTTGTTAGCTCGGTCATCCATTCAGTAAATGCTTCTGTTTGAGCTTCCTCTACAAATGTTTCAATCTCTACCATATCTGCGTAGTGGATTTCTTTTAATAGATAAACGGAACTGCGAAGCTCATTTTCTAATTTTCCAAGCCATGTATAGTCGACGGTTGTATGCATAACCGCCATGAGAGTTCGTTTGACTGTACCTAGTTCATTTAACGCTTCGGAAACGGATTTTCCATACGCGCGTACCAAGCCACCTGCGCCCAATTTAATGCCTCCGAAATAGCGCGTAACGACGACCACTGTATCTTTTAAGCCTCTCTTTTTAAGCACTTCTAACATTGGTACGCCTGCTGTTCCACTTGGTTCTCCATCATCGTTTGCTTTTTGAAATTGATCTCGTTCTCCAATTAGGTAAGCTGAACAGTTATGAGTAGCATTCCAGTGCTGTTTTTTAATGTCTTGAATAAATTGCTGAGCTTCTTCCTCAGTTGTTACACGTTTCATATGACAAATGAATCTAGATTTTTGAATAGTGATTTCATGTGAACCTTCTTGTTTTACGGTATAATATTGTGATAACAATCAAAAAATCCTCCTTAGCGTTATAAATAGAAGAAAAACGGGTATTTACGTACTGTTTACTTGCTATTAGTATAAAATGTTTATGAAAAGACATCAATTAATCAAATTCAACATCACTTAAACAAGCCATACAGAATATACGTTATAATAAAAGAGTGTGCAGGCTTGTATAGCTAAATAATGAAATGGTTTAAACAGGAAGTTAGTCACTGTTGAAGAGTGAGCGTAAATGGTAATCTATTCAAATAACGCGAGTCAAGCGTTGATTGATGTCGAGTTTGAGGGTACTAAAAACAACCGTTACTTTTTGGATATAAAAAGTCAGATAGGGAGAAAATATGGATCTTATCCTCACAATTCAGATAGGTCATACGAATACTATATATAGCATGAACGTATAGACATTTCTCCGAATGTGAGTATAGTTTGGGGTGAGTAAATGTCGAAACATAAATTAACAAGCAAGGCACTTGATGAAATTTTTGAGAAGATTATTGGCACAGTGGGAGATAGTAAAAATGAAGTCTATCGCCTTTCTGAAGATGCCAGACAAGAATATCAGCAAATTAAAGAAGAGTTAGAAGTGTTAAAAGGAAAAGTTCTTGAGACGATAGAGCAAGGCGATAAATTGGAAACTCAGGCAAGGTTGGCTCGAAAGCGTTTGTCTGATGTGAGCCGACATTTTCAAATTTATTCAGAGCCTGAAGTAAAAGACGCTTATGAAAAAGCACACGAATTACAAACCAAGCTGCTGATGAATCAGCAAAGCGAATATCAGCTGCGTAATCGTCGAGATGAACTAGAAAGACGCTTGCTTACATTGGAAGAAACGATTAAACGTGCAGATCACCTAGTAGGTCAAATTTCCGTTGTGTTAAATTATTTAACAAGTGATTTAAAACAAGTAGGGGAAATAGTAGAAGATGCTATTCAAAAAGAGTATTTTGGCTTTCGGATTATTGAAGCTCAGGAAGAGGAACGGAAACGTTTGTCAAGAGAGATTCATGACGGCCCAGCTCAAATGCTTGCAAATGTTATGATGAGATCGGAATTAATTGACCGAATTTACCGGGAACGTAGTGCAAAAGAAGCAATGGAAGAAATTCGAGATTTACGAAAAATGGTTCGTTCTGCCCTATACGAAGTGCGTCGAATTATATATGATTTAAGACCGATGGCACTTGACGACTTAGGTCTAATTCCGACACTGCGTAAATATCTTGATACAATCGAAGATTATAACGAAGGCAAGCCTCGGATTACGTTTATTTCCATTGGACAAGAGAAGCGAACTGCTTCAAAATTAGAAGTAGCACTGTTTCGTCTAGTGCAAGAAGCTGTAACGAACGCATTAAAACATGCAGACGCGACAGAAATCCAAGTGAAGATAGAGTTCAACAATGAACACGCTATTTTGCTTGTCAAAGATGACGGCTGCGGTTTTAATCAAGAAGAGAAAAAAGAGAATTCGTTCGGCTTAATAGGAATGAAAGAGCGTGTTGATTTGTTAGATGGGACTATTTCTGTTCATTCGAAAATTAACCAAGGCACGCTTGTTATGATTAAAGTACCGATTATAGCCGCTTAAAAAGGCAGAGATATGTATATAAATAGGGGTCAATATAGAGTAAAACATTTGTTGTTCGATTTGGGGAGGAATCAAACATGCAGACAAGAATTATCATAATCGACGATCACCAATTATTCCGTGAAGGAGTAAAAAGAATTTTAGATTTCGAAAAAGATTTTGAAGTAGTTGCAGAAGGTGACGACGGTAGCGAAGTTATTGACCTTGTAGAAGAACATCAACCTGATGTTGTAATCATGGATATTAACATGCCGGCTGTAAATGGTGTAGAAGCTACGAAAAAGCTTGTAGAAGTAAATCCGGACGCTAAAGTTATTATCTTATCTATCCATGATGATGAGACATATGTAACTCATGCCTTACAAACAGGTGCACGAGGCTATCTGCTAAAAGAAATGGATGCGGATGCGTTAATTGAGGCGGTGAAAGTAGTTGCAGAAGGTGGTTCATATTTACACCCGAAAGTAACGCATAGTTTAGTAAAAGAGTACCGTCGACTAGCAGCTCAAGGACAATCGTCTTCTTATCCGCACGAACCAATTGAGATTCGCCGTCCACTACATTTGTTAACACGTCGTGAGTGCGAAGTGCTACAACTGTTAGCTGATGGTAAAAGTAACCGAGGAATCGGAGAAGCATTATATATTAGTGAAAAAACCGTTAAAAACCATGTGAGTAATATTTTGCAAAAAATGAATGTAAATGATCGTACTCAAGCTGTTGTTGTTGCAATCAAAAATGGTTGGGTAGAAGTAAGATAAGTTCAAAAGTCCGGTATACCGCTAGGTATATCGGACTTTTTTTTTCTTTTTATAACTTTTTTTGAAATTGTGGGTAAAAAGTCATGTTTAATGAGAGAGGAAAACAACCGATAGGTTAAGGGAAGAAAATATCTTTTAGGAAGGCGAAGAGTGATACCTTTACGCATTTACTCGTCCTTCAACTTCGCTTAAGCATAAAGGAAATCTTAAGGATCCTACAACCTTCGACGAAAGCATCCATACCTCAAACCAATGTTCATCAAGTTGATGCATGCTCTTGTAAAAGAAGGTCTTCAATACATTCAGATACATATGAGGCCGTAGAAGAATTTATTCGAACCTTAACTGGTGTCCTTTAAAAATTTAAGAGTTAGCTTTTAGTGAAACAAATAGAAAACTGATTTAAAGAAGACAAGAAGGTGATGAAGCTGAATTTTATAACGGAAGAATTAATCTATCATAAATCTCCGCAAGAGCTAACAGCTATGATGTATGAAAAAATTATTCAAAATATTGATGAAGCTGTTATAGCAATTCAACACAGCGATTATTTTACAGCGAATGAAAAAATTAAACAGTGCAACGATATTTTATATCGGCTAGGAATTGGCTTAACATATCAAGCAGGTACCATTGCAGAGCAGTTAGATACCCTTTACAACTATATGTCTGAGCGATTAATTATGGCTAATTTTAAAAAAGATACGTTTATTTTATGTGAAGTTCAACAAATGATGAAGAAGCTTTCTAACGCTTGGAATGAAGTGTTAAAAGCAACGCCTAAAGTTACCTCTTCGCCCCGAAAAAAACAAGCTGTCTTCTTATGAACAGCATATAAGTATCACTCTTAGCTAAAGGATAATCATCATATCCACGCATCAGATGCCTCTCGAAACTTTTCACCTAATCAAGCTAGCACATCTAAAAGTCTAAATTGAATGGAGTTTATACTAACAGAGAAAGGAGAGATACATAGTGGAGGTACAGCGAATTAACGGTCTTTCTTCTTCCGTGAATCTCATTAGAGAAAAAGAAGTAAGTGGTTCGGTTTCATTTACAGGAGTAATGGTCAAGAAACAAAAAGAACTGACCTATGAACATTTAACTCAAGTGATAAATAAAATTGAAGAACAGGGAAAGCAGTTAGTGAAAAGTCAAACTATTGATTCTTTGCGGAAATACAAGACGCTTGTGAAGCAGTTTATGAACGAAGTCGTTAAAAATGGTTTTGAACTGCATGAAGAAAGAGGATTTAATCATAGAGGAACGACTAAAGTATATAAGTTAGTGAAAGAAGTGGATACGAAACTAGTTGACTTGACAAATGATATCCTTCAAAAAGAAAAAGACAGTTTAAATTTACTCAAGCGGGTTGGAGAAATTCAAGGTTTGTTAATTAATGTGTATACGTGAGGGAGCTTTTACTAATAGGTAAACCTCTCGTTACATGCATTTTAATCCTAAATGTTGTAGAATAGAGTGAAATTATTTTATATAACAAAGGATGGATCCCTATCTTATGAAAACAGCAATTATTACAGATAGTACCGCCTATATATCAGAGGAAATTCGATCAAACTATCATATACATATGGTACCGCTAAGCGTTATTTTTGGTGAAGAAACATATCGTGAAGAAGTAGATATGACTGCAGATCAATATTTTGAAAAAATTAAAGAAGCAAAAAATCTTCCAACCACTTCTCAGCCTGCTATCGGAGAATTTGTAGAGTTGTTTGAACAGTTAAAACGAGATCAATTCGATGCAGCTATCGTTATTACATTATCTAGTGGAATTAGCGGAACGTATCAGGGTGCTTTGACGGCAGGTAGCATGGTAGAAGACTTTGATGTGCACGTATTTGATTCAGAAATCAGCTGTATGGTTCAAGGCTTTTATGCAATTGAAGGAGCCGAAATGGTCCGATTAAATAAACACCCTGACGAAATCATTGCGCGTTTTGAAGAGATGAAACTATCGATGCGTGCGTATTTTATGGTAGATGATCTATCGCACTTACAGCGTGGAGGTCGCCTAAATGCAGCTCAGGCTATTATCGGAAGTCTGCTTCAAGTAAAGCCCGTGCTCCATTTTGAATCTAAAAAAATTGTTCCGTTTGAAAAAATTCGCACGCGTAAGCGAGCATTAAAACGAATCACGGAGCTTCTTCATGAGGATGCAAAAGAAAATGTACCTATGAAAGCTGTAGTTATTCATTCTAATCGTGAAAATGAAGCAAAAGAAATTCAACGAGAGTTAGAACAAGAATATCCTCATATTGAATGGAGCCTTTCTTATTTTGGCGCTGTCATTGGCACGCATTTAGGTGAAGGTGCCATCGGTATAGGCTGGTATAAAAAGTAATCGAAAACCAAATCATTTGATTTGGTTTTTTTGCAGGAAAAAACACCTTTTTTTGCGTATATAGATGTGTACGATAAACATGGAAAGGAATGAAGATATGCTTTTTACTGTTAAACAAGAATTGCTAGATCCCGTTCAAGTACCTAGCCCAGCTGCTTTTCCTCTCTCAAAAATCGATACGTGGAGAACTCCACCTTTAAATCCTTCATACCCCTACTCTTTAGATCTTCAACGCTCTCTAAGCGGAAAGCAGCTTCTACTAACTCAGACTCCCTATCCTTTATCTCTCATTCATGAACATTATCTAAACGGATATATTTCCTATCAAAAAGCACTTACCCAGAAAGAAAACGAATATAAATGTAACCGGTGTGGAAGTGATAGCCCCTTTTATTTTGCTTCATTTCCATGCAGTAAATGTCACCAGGAGTGTTACTATTGCCGAGCGTGTATTGTAATGGGCAAAGTAAGTGAGTGCACACCCTTTATAAACTGGGAAGGACCAGCAAGCAATGTCCTGCCAAAAAGCAGCGTGATGAATTGGAAAGGAACGCTGTCTAAAGCCCAAGAACGTGCTTCAAATGAACTCATTCAAGCTATAAGAAAGGACGAAGAGCTGTTAATTTGGGCTGTTTGCGGAGCAGGAAAAACGGAAATTTTATTTAAAGGTATTGAATCAGCGTTGAACAGCGGAAAGCAAGTCTGTATTGCTACTCCAAGAACAGATGTAGTTATTGAGCTAAAACCAAGAATTCAATCGGCATTTCCCGATACGTCCGTGCTGGCTATGTATGGAGGTAGCGAAGACCGTTTTCATGAATCCTCTCTTATCATTTCTACCACTCATCAACTTCTGCATTATTATCAAGCATTCGATGTGCTGATTATTGACGAAGTAGATGCATTCCCTTATTCAACAGAGCCTATGCTGCACTATGCTGTTGCAAAAGCAGCTAAACCTGTTGCATCAAAGATTTATTTAACAGCGACTCCAAGTGAATTATTAAAAAAAGACGTTGAGCAAGGAAAAAAACAAGTAGTTAAAATTCCAGCCCGCTATCACCGAATGCTTATTCCTGTTCCCCGGTTTGAATGGTGTGGCAATTGGAAGAAAAAAATGAAATCAGGTATTTTGCCTGCTAATGTCGAGAAATGGCTGAAAAAAAGAATAGAGGAAGGAAAACAATGCTTTATCTTCGTTCCACAAGTTAAGTGGATTGTCCCTATCACAGACATGATTCGAAAGCTGACTGAAAAGGTAGAAGGTGTTCATGCTGAAGATTCCCAGCGAAAAGAAAAAGTAATGAAATTTAGAGAAGGGCAGCTAGTTATTTTAGTAACGACAACAATTTTAGAACGAGGCGTAACGGTCCCCAACATAGATGTTGCAGTATTGGGAGCAGAAGAAACGATTTTTACTGAAAGTGCTCTTGTTCAGATTTCAGGAAGAGTAGGGAGGAGTGCTCAATTTCCAACGGGAGACGTGGCCTTTTTTCATTATGGGCAATCTCTGTCTATGCGAAAAGCAAAAGAACATATTGAATATATGAATGCTCTAGCTTATAAGGAAGGACTGATTGATCGATGACAATATGTCTTATTTGTTTTGAACCTCTTGTCTCTTCTTTCGATTGGAGGTCATTGTTAAAACCTTCTTCAACGGACAGGATTTGCACTGTTTGCTTGCAAAGATGTCCCATCATCACCAGTAGCATTTGCAGGGGGTGCGGCCGCTCTCTTGCAGACCTGGCTCCTTCTCATTATGAGCTAGACACATGTAAGGACTGTCAGAAATGGAATGATGCATCTTTTTTTAACCGTTCTCTTTATACGTACAATGATTTTATGCAAAGCATAATAGAACGTTTTAAATTTCAAGGAGACTATGAAATTATCCAAGCATTCAAGGAGCAGTGGTATAAGTTCTATAAAAAAGAATGTAATCCAAAAGCTATACTGGTTCCTATACCTTTAACGGACGAGAGATTATACGAAAGAGGGTTTAACCAATCTTTAGCGCTAGCTGAACTGATTAGTGACAACATAGAAATGCCTCTTGTTCGTTGTTCAGGAACAAAGCAATCAAAGAAAAATAGGCGAAGTCGGCTGACAGAAAGGCTGGAATTTAAAGTAGTCGATTCTTCAATGGTTACGAATCAAGAATTTCTCTTGATTGATGACATTTATACAACAGGAGCAACCGTGCGCCAAGCAGCAAAGTGTTTGCAGGAAGCTGGGGCACGTTCAGTTCGTTCGCTCACTTTAATTCGTGCATGAAGATGTATAATTTGAAACTTTGACCGATAGTAAAATAAAAAACAAATGAGGAGTTTCGAATATGGGAACGTTAGATAATTGCAGGGAATGCGGTCATTTATTTGTAAAAATTGGATCAATAAACATATGTAAATCATGTTTTGACAAAGAAGAAGCTCTATTTCAACGTGTTTCTTCATTCTTGAAGAAAAGAGCAAATCGTACAGCAACGACTTACGAAGTGATGAAAGAAACGGGCGTTTCAGATTCGTTAATTCATCAATTTATTCGACAAGGTCGCTTAGTGCTAACTAACTTTCCAAATATAAGCTATCCATGCATGCAATGCAACGCTCAGATTCGAGAAGGGAAACTTTGCAATTCATGTTCTCAAGAAATTAAACATGGGTTAGAAAAGCATAATCGTGAGATGATTCGTTCAAATGAAGAGCCGACGCGTCCCACCTATCGTTCTAACGAAAGGAAAAAAGAGTAAAAGTGTGCTGAGCGTTTGCAGATGCTCTATCTATAGACCTATGTTTAAGGTGGACTGTGAAAATGGTCTCAACTTCCTTGCCGATGCTAAAGGTTTAGGTGGAAATTCCGATATAATGAATAGAGATAACGGATACAAATATAAAAAGAGGTGAGAGAGATGAAGATTAATCCATCGAACTTATTTGGAATAAATCCGTACAAAAAACAATCAGAAAAAACAGAACAGGTCTCTAAAAAAAACCCACAAGATCAGATTCATATTTCATCTGAGGCGAAGAAACTTCAGGAAAATGAACCATCTCCAGAAAGACTTGAAAAATTGGAGAAACTAAAACAGCAAATTAACAGCGGAACATACGAAATTAACGGAAAAGAAATTGCTAAAAGTATTGTAGATTTCTATAAAAAATAAAAGGACTGACATTGATTGAACGTGCAAGAAATTCAAACGATACTAGAAAAACAAGTAACGCTTCACAAAAGTTTGTCTGTCATTGTTAAAGAGAAAACGAATTTTATTATTAAACAAGATGTAAAGGCATTGACGGCTTCTTTACAAAAAGAGCAATCTCATATAGCTGCTATTTCTGCATTGGAAACAAAACGTATAGAAGCGATGGAAAAAAGCGGACATGCTGCTCACTCCATTGAAGAAATAGCAGGCTCATTCTCTGAATACTCCATCTTGATACCCTTTCAAAAACAGCTAATAGATATAATTCAAGATATAAAGTATGCAAATGACTTAAACAATCAGCTGCTCACACAGTCTTTGCAGCTGATTCATACCGAACTAGACCTTCTTGTTCCATCGAAACGAGAGGATTCGTTCAATTACACAAAAACAAATAATAGATCGTTTCAGTCCAACTCTATTTTTAATTCGAAGGCATAAAGAACGGAGGAAAGCAGAATGAGTTCAACATTTCATGGTTTGCAGGTGGCTAAACGAGGAATGGACGCCCAACAAGCGACTCTTTACACGATTGGCCATAACGTATCTAATGCAAATACGCCGGGCTATACGCGTCAGCGAGTAAGTTTAGAAACGTTCCCAGCCTATCCAGCCCCAGGGATGAATCAGACTGGAACTGCGGGTCAAATAGGAATGGGAGTAGAAGCCAGCACGGTAGAGCGAATACGTGATACATTTTTAGATACCCAGTATCGAGATGAAACCATTAAAGTGGGGTATTGGGATACACGCGCTGGTGCTCTTGAAAAAATGGAGGAAATTATGAATGAACCTACTGAAGATGGACTTTCAGCTGTTTTTAATCAATTCTTTGAGTCCATTCAAGATTTAGCTTCACACCCTTCAGAAGCAGGAACCAGGTCTGTTATGATTGAACGAGCTGAAGCAGTAGGCGATACTTTCTCTTATTTATCTACTTCTTTAAAAACGATTCAAGGTGATTTACAAAACGAGCGTGACGTAGCCGTAACACAAGTGAATTCTTTGCTAGAGCAAATAAATAATGTGAACCAACAAATACAAAACGTAGAACCGAATGGCTATTTGCCTAATGATTTGTATGATGAAAGAGATCGGTTGCTAGATGAGATTTCTAAATTTATGCCGGTTTTTTTAGAGTATACAAAAAGCAGCGGGAACGCTTCTGCAACGTCAGAAGGAGTGGTAACGGTTCAGCTTCAAACGTCTCAAGGCCCTCTTACTCTTTTAGATGGGAAAACTCATCAAGTAAATGCCATCAGTTTGACAACAAATTAAGATTCCTATGTGACGGAAATTCATATAGGGGATGAGATACGGAACCCTGAGTCATTTCCTCAAGGAAAACTTAAAGGGTTAATTGAGGCTTCTGGATATATGGATAATAGCGGTAAAAAAACAGGTGTTTACGCTTCAATGATTGATGATTTAGATGAAATGGCATATGAATTCGTAAACTGGTTTAATGATAAGCACCAACAAGGTGTCACGCTAGATGGTGATACTGGTATGTCCTTTTTTAATGAGATTTCTCAGAAAGAAGGAGCTGCAACTGGAATTGTTATTGCTGATAAAATTAAACAAAACACAAACAATATTGCTGCCGCTTCTTCGGCCTCTTCTGGGGATGATGGAACTGGCCGCAAAGGAGATGGACAAAATGCTCAGCTATTGTCTCAATTTCGTCAAAAGGTGCTTATTAATTCCGGGAACGGAGATGTTTCATTAGATGGCTTTTATCAATCTGTCATTGGCCAAATGTCAGTAGATGCCCAACAAGCTAATCGCTTAAAAAGTAATTCAGAAACTCTCCAGGGAGCTGTGGAGCAAAGGCGCCAGTCTACCAGTGCAGTTTCATTAGATGAAGAGATGACCAATATGATTCAGTTTCAGCATGCATATAACGCTAGTGCCCGTATGGTGACTATGATTGATGAAATGCTTGATAAAATTGTAAACGGTCTTGGAACTGGAGGAAGGTAAAGATGCGTGTCACACAAGGAATGTTAGCGGTTAATTCGTTAAAACAGATTAGCAATAGCTATTAAGCTGAAAACACTTCAAAACCAATTATCAACGGGAAAGAAAATTACTCGTCCTTCGGATGACCCGGTAGTGGCTACTAAAGGAATGGCTTATCGTTCTAATCTTTCTGAAGTAAATCAATATAAACGTAATTTAACAGAAGCCCAGTCTTGGTTTGATAGTTCAGAATCAGGACTTGAACAAGTCAATTCCATTCTTCAGCGCACTAAAGAGCTGGTCGTGCAAGGGTTAAACGGTACGAATGAAAGTGATGACCGCCAAGCGATTGCACGTGAAATTGAACAGTTAAAGCTGGATTATATGCAAGTAGGCAATACGCAGGTGGCAGGAAACTATATCTTTAACGGTGTAAATGTAGGAGCACCGCCTATAAGTGAGAATGCAACCGGTATGATAGAATCGAATATTAACCTGGATCCTTTTTCAGTTGAAGTATCAAAAGGTATCCAGCTGAGAGTCAATATTCATCCTGAAAACATTTTTGGACAAGGTGCATTCGACTTAATGAACAATGTTCAAACAGCTTTTGAACAAAACGATGTAAACTCACTAAAAGATCTCTCTACACAGGTAGACACGCAGCTGTCTACGCTATTAGCAGAGCGATCTGAATTGGGAGCAAGGAGCAATCGGCTTGAGTTGATTGAAAACCGCCTTGATTCACAGGAAATTACGGCTACTAAGATGCTTTCAAATAATGAAGATGCAGATATTGAAAAAGTCATTACGGATTTAACCGTACAAGAAAGCGTGCATCGTGCTGCTTTGGGAGTAGGTGCTCAAATTATTCAGCCTACGCTGCTAGATTTCTTGCGTTAAAAAGTTCCTTCTAGACAGAAGGAACTTTTTTACAATGAAAAAAGATAACAAGAAAAAATCAATTAGCAAAGGTGTGATGAGATGAAAATTTCAACAAGCTATCATGGAGATATAGAAATAGATAATCAGCAAACACTGACATTCAATCAAGGGATTCCAGGTTTTTTGGAAGAAACTGAATTTGTTATTTTACCACTTCCGGAAGCCGAAGCTTTCCAAGTTATGCAGTCTATTCAAACCAAAGAATTAGCTTTTATTATCACGGATCCATTTCAGTTTTTTTTAGATTATGATTTTCAACTAGAACCTCAGGAAATCGAAAAGCTTCAATTACAACAAGCGGAAGATGCAGCTGTTTACGTATTGCTTACGATGTCAGATTCTGTGGAAAAGATAACGGCTAATTTGCAGGCTCCTGTTATTATTAATACAAAACAACAGCTTGCTAAGCAAGTGATTTTAATGAATACAGCTTACGAAACGAAGCACAGGTTATTTGAGTAAGAGGAAGAGATAAGGAGTGAGTCCATGCTTGTTTTAACTCGAAAGTTAAATGAAACAATCAAAATAGGTGATGAAATTGAAGTGACCGTCCTTGCAGTTAATGGTGATCAAGTAAAGTTAGGAATTCAAGCTCCAAAGTCTGTAGATATTCATAGACAAGAGGTTTATGAAGAAATACGTAACGAAAATAAAAGTGCTTCTCAAATTACATTACATGCTATTGATATGCTGAAACAATTACCGAAAAAGAAATAAAACGATCAGTTTGAAAATAATCAAAAATATACGGTATAAATAATATCTAAATCGGGAAAGATAAACATATAGTATTCCCCACTATGTCTTAAGCCTTTCTCTTTAAGAGAAGGCTTCTTTTTTATCAAAAAATTGAACTGAATTTCTGTTTTTTTCCTTTTTATCGTGTATCATTAAATTTATTAAGTATAATTCAAATAAATTTAACAAAAGAGGAGAAGAGTAAATGAGTGATGTTCAAGAGTATCATGATTTATTAAAAGAAGCAGAAGATGTGGTTGTCAGCGCTTTAGCTGATACAATGGATTTATATGGTGTCACACCTTCAGTAGGAAGGCTGTATGGCATGCTTTATTTTATGGATGAGCCTGTTACATTAGATCAAATGAGTGAAGAATTGGGTATGAGTAAACCAACGATGAGTACATCCATTCGTTCACTGCAAAATATTGATATGGTCCACAAAGTGTGGAAAAAAGGTGTTCGAAAAGACTTATATGAAGCAGAAAAAGATTTTTCTAAGTCCTTTTTTTCATTTTTCTGTAAGAAGTGGCAAAGAGAAATTTCAGTTAACTTAGAGGCAATCGAAGAAGCGGAAAACAAGCTGCAGATTCTTTTAAATGATGAAGATGTGCCTGAGGAGATCGCAGTAAAAGCAAAGCGTAATTTAGCGCAGATTATAGAGTCAAAACAGTATTATCATTTCTTAAAAAAAGTAGTGAAAGTTTTTGACGACCGAAGAATCATCGATATTTTAAATGAAGAATTAGCGAAAGAGTAAATAAAAAAGGCTGTTGAAAAATCAACAGCCTTTTTATCATTTTTATACGGTTAATGGCGTAGCTTCAAAACAGCGGTTATAAATCCATTCGTAACTTTTTACAGTTAAATCACGAGGGTTACCAACTGTTTGTGGATCATTAAATGCTTCTTGAGCTAAGCGAGAAACCGCTTCTTTTGGAACACCTTGTTCTTCTAAAGAAGGGATTTGTACATCTTTAACTAGTTGATATACTTCACGAACAGCTGCTTGAGCTGCTTCTTCAAGAGTTAATTCATGTGTATTAACTCCTAAAGCTTGAGCTATGCGCGCAAATTTTTCAGGCTCACCCATCCAGTTATATTCCATTACAGGACCTAGCATTGCTGCTACGCAAGGGCCATGGGCAATTGGATAAATGCCTCCTAATGTTTGAGCCATCGCGTGGGCTGCTCCTGCAGATTCACTTCCATATGAAAGGCCAGCAAGCATAGCTGCATGCGCCATTCCATAGCGTGCTTCGATGTCCTGTCCATTTGCAACTGCACGTCGTAAGTATTTTCCAACGTACTCAATAGCCAATAAAGCAACAGAGTCTGTCATTGGTTGTGCAAAGTGGCATGTATAACATTCAATTGCATGAGCTAATGCGTCAATTCCTGTACCGGCCGTAATATGTGAAGGCATAGATACGTGCAGTTCTGGATCAATAATTGTTAAGTGAGCAGCAATTAAAGGTCCACCTGTATTAAATTTAAACTCACGAACAGGATCCGTAATGACGGCCCATTGTGTGACTTCACTTCCTGTACCCGCAGTTGTAGGGATTGTTGTTAAAGGAGGAATACGTTTTGTTAAAGGTTTTTTCCCTTCAGCTGCTTCATAATCTAAGACGGGAGCATTATGGGCTACTTCTACACCAATAGCTTTTGCCGTATCCATTGAACTTCCGCCCCCAACAGCTACTAGTCCGTTGCATTCATTTTCTTTGTACATTTTTGTGCCGTCCGCTACTACATGAATAGAAGGGTTGGCTTCTACTTGGTCAAATAGAATAACGTCTACGTCCGCTTCTTTTAAACTAGCGATTACAGGATCTGCTAAACCTACTTTCTTTACACCTGGGTCTGTTACCAATAAAACTTTAGATACACCTAGATTTTTAACTTCCTCTCCAGTGTGTTTTACAGCACCAATTCCATGTTTTACAACCGTTGGCATCTCAAAACTTTTTAAACGTTCCATTCTTTCAAATCGCATAAACATCTTTAAATTCCCCCTTAATTTTTATTGAAACCAGCGCATTGGCTGTGGATTTGTATTCGTGTAAATATGTTTAATTTCCGTATATTCTTCTAGCCCGATATGGCTAAGCTCTCGTCCAATCCCAGATTGCTTATAACCTCCCCAAGGAGCCTGCGGGAAGTAGGGATGATAATCGTTAATCCAAGTTGTTCCCATACGGAGTGCTTTCACTACACGTTCAGCTCGATTCATATCACGTGTCCAAACAGCTCCAGCTAATCCATAGATTGTATCGTTAGCAAGTGATACCGCTTCTTCTTCAGTGCTGAAGCGCTCAATTGTCATAATCGGACCGAATGACTCTTCTTGGACAACTTTCATATCCCCATGACAGTTTGTAAAAATAGTTGGTTCGATAAATAAGCCTTTTTGTAAAGAGTCCTGAGTTGGACGCTTGCCGCCTAAAACAAGAGAAGCACCTTCTTGTTTGCCAAGCTCAATGTAATGTTCCACTTTAGCTAGGTGTTCTTTTGAGATAACGGGTCCCATTTGAGTGGCTTCATCCATGCCGTCCCCTAGCTTAATTTTTTTGGCTTGTTCAATAACTGCTGAAACAAATTTATCGTGAATATCATCTTGAACGAGTAATCTCGCACCAGCTGAACAAACTTGACCGGCATGAAAGAAGACCGCATTTAATGCATAGTCAACCGCAGTGTCAAAGTCAGCGTCAGCAAAGACGATATTCGGATTTTTCCCACCGAGTTCAAGAGCAATTTTTTTAAAGTTGCCTGCGGCAGCCTGCATGACTTTACGGCCAGATACACCGCCACCTGTAAAGGAAACTAAATCTACTAAGTGACTTTCTGCCATTTCTTGTCCAACGGTCGCACCCGGGCCGAGTACAATGTTAATGACGCCTGCTGGAAAGCTAACTCTTTCAAAAATTTTCATCATATGAATAGTTGTTAAAGGGGTGATTTCGCTTGGTTTAATAACAATTGTATTCCCAGCAGCAAGTGCCGGAGCCAATTTCCAAGAGGCTTGCAATAAAGGGTAATTCCAAGGAGTAATTTGGCTGCATACACCTACAGGTTCGCGGACAACGCGGCTAACAGAATCGGGATTAGGTGACTCAATCATCTGTCCACCATCTTTATCTGCTAATCCAGCATAGTATTGAAAGACATCAGCAATTCCATCCATGTCTGCCAGGCTTTCAACGAGGGTTTTTCCAGTATTTAAGGTTTCAAGTTTAGCGAGTTCTTCACGATCATTACGAATTTCTTCCGCTACTTTAAATAGTAAAGAACCTCTTTGGGCCGCTGTAAATTTAGACCATTCACCTGCATCAAAAGCTTTTCTAGCTGCTTCAATAGCTTCTACAGTATCAGCACGATTTCCTTCTGTAACGACAGCGATAACCTCTTGATTAAAAGGATTTATAATTTCTCTTTTCTCGCCGCTGCGTGCTTCAACCCATTCGCCGTTTATGTGCATTTTTTCAAGCGTAAGTGTTTGTTCCAATAGCATCGACCTCCAAATAATAGAATTTGTTAAATTTATATTTAACGTTCTTAATAATTCGAATTATAGCATCGGTTATTTAATTTAGTCAAATCAAAAAAACTCCAAATGTTCTGAATTTATCAGATTATCTTCTCTGTAAGAGACTAATCATTCGGATATTAAGAAAAAATTTAACAAAAAGTGATAAAAAATCACTGATTGCTATGTCCCTTGATACAAAAGGTTTTTTTATGTATGAGCTATGAGAATATTATTCTTTTTTTATATGAAAACACTCAAACTTTTTTGACAATATACTAAACATTCAGATATATTAACCATAGTACTATATCTGCTTGCATACAAACCTTGAAAAACAAAGGATTTTGAATGTGGAAATTAAGAAAGGAGTTTAGATAAAAGATGAAAACAATTATGAGCTCTTAGCAAAATAGTAAAAAAAGTAAATTTAAATTATTTTAATATAACTATATAAACGTAATTTCTCCCCTTCACATTGGTATTTATAATCCAACTATTTATATTTTATTCTAAAAAATCTATTTTTAGGTTTAATTGTATGCTGGTAGGAAAAAGGAATAAAGGACAATGATGTCTTTAGATTTCTTTATCAATTTAAAGGATGTGAGACGATGCAAAATGCTAAAAAGCCATTTCGTTCAGACACACAACAAGCCAGGCCTGAAAAGTCGAATGAGACTTCTGACTTTTCAGGGAAATCAAACAGGAACAACCGTCTACTAACCCCCTTATGGACAACTATTATAGGATTTTCCATCTTTATGGTTGTCGCATTTATCTATTCTCTCTATAATCCAGATCTCTATTGGCCAGGCCTCATTTTAATGTTCATTATGTATGGTGTTATTTATTTTATTGGTGCTCGAGCCGCTGCAAGTAAAAAAGGAAAATCAGATGATATGCTTGTTGCAGGAAGATCTATGCCGCTATGGATTTCAATGTTCACAATGACCGCCACTTGGGTAGGTGGAGGGTATATTGCTGGAACGGCCGAAACCGTTTATTCCTCAGGGCTGACATGGACCCAAGCCCCATGGTGTTATTCAATCAGCTTGATTTTAGGCGGTATCTTTTTTGCTAGAAAGATGAGAAGGTTTGAGTTTATGACAATGCTCGATCCTCTAGAATCTCGTTTCGGTAAGAAAATGGCTACGGTTCTTTATTTTCCAGCTATACTGGGAGAGCTGTTTTGGAGCGCAGCTATCTTAACTGCTTTAGGAACAACATTCGGTGTGATTTTAGGCCTCAGTTTTTCAATTTCCATCATTCTTTCCGCACTTATTGCCATTGCATACACCGTGATTGGCGGCTTGTGGGCAGTAGCACATACCGATATCTTACAGCTTTCTATTATGTTTTTAGGCCTATTTCTGGTGCTTCCCTTTGCATTTTCGAATACGGGAGGGGTGGGAGCCGTTTTTTCTACTTATTCAGAAGGCATGACTGGTTCTCTTCATTTATTTCCTCCATTAAAAGGCTGGGAAGATCCGAAATGGGGAAATACATATTGGCAATGGTGGGATAGCACATTCTTACTTATTTTTGGTGGTATTCCATGGCAAATTTATTTTCAGCGCGTGTTATCTGCTAAAAATGAAAAAGCAGCAATGTGGCTATCTATTACAGCCGGCATCTTTTGCGCGTTAGCGGCCTTGCCTCCAACTTTAATAGGAATGATAGGTTATAGTGCAGACTGGTCTTCATTTGGAGCGTCAAGCCCTGAGAGCGCGTCCATGATTTTAACGTATGTATTTAAATACCTAACGCCTGATTTAGTAGGAGCGATTGCGCTTGGAGGCCTAGCTGCTGCCGTCATGGCTGCAGTAGCGGCTTCGTTACTTTCAGCTTCGGGGATGGCAGCCTGGAACGTGTATCGTCCGATTGTAAAACCAAATGCGACACAGGCGCAGTTAGATAAAGTTATTAAACGTTCTATCATTATCATTGGAACGGGAGCAACTCTAATTGCTTTAAACTCTGAGAGTGTCTACTCTTTATGGTATTTATCAGGGGACCTCGTGTATTGCATACTTTTTCCGCAGTTGGTTTGTGCTTTATTCTTTAAAGGAGCTAACTGGCACGGATCTTTGGCTGGGTTTATTGTGTCTCTTGTTCTTCGAATCGGTGGAGGAGAACCACTGCTTCATTTAAAAGCGCTGCTTCCGTATCCGATGATTGAAGACGGAGTGGTCATGTTTCCGTTTCGTACATTTGCGATGGTAGGCGGGTTGTTAACTATTTTTATCGTTTCTTACGCAACGCGACGTATTTGCCCTCCTCAGCCGCTTCGAAATCTTCATCGTGACATATCGGTTGAGAAATAATCAAAAGCAAAATAAAAAAGCCGCAGATGCGGCTTTTTTATTTTGCAATATTTTCTGATTCGGAAAATTGATCGTCAGGTCGCTTGTTGTTTGTTTTTTTGATGAACGAGTATGAAAGAAGAACCACAGCGGTTAATCCAAGAGTTAAGAAAAACTGTGAGCGCATCGAATCAATAAATGCCATTGATAAGAAGATCACGGTAATAACAGCAATTGTTGCGTATGTTAAATACGGGAACAACCACATTTTCATTCCTTTAATTGGCTGGTTAGCTTGAATCATTTTCTTGCGCAGGCGTAAATGAGAAATAGCGATAGCTAAATATACAATAAGAGCAATGGCTCCTGATGCATTAACTAAGAATAAAAAGAGTTTATCCGGCGAAACGAAGCTAAAGATAGCACATACATATGCGGCAGCTGTGCTAATCCATACGGCTCTTGCCGGCACGCCTGATTTGCTTACCTTTGCTAAAACGCGAGGAGCTTGTCCTTTTTGAGCTAATGATAAAATCATTCGTGAGTTCGTATACAAAGCAGAGTTTAAGCAAGACAAAACGGATACTAATACGACTAAATTCATAATTTGTGCAGCTGCTGGAATATTGACCATTTCTAACATTGTTACATATGGACTTTTTAGTAAATCAGCTGAGTTCCAAGGTAAAAGAGTTACTAAAATAGCAACTGAACCAATATAGAAAATTAAAATTCGCCATACGACACTGCGAATAGCAGTTGTGATAGCTTTTGCTGGATTTTCTGATTCACTAGCTGCAATAGCTGCAATTTCAGCTCCAAAATAAGAGAAAATAACGGTAATAACCCCTAAAAAGATAGAGTTCGTGCCTTTTGGCATAAAGCCTCCGTGGCCCGTTAAATTAGCTAGACCAGGTGAAGATGTACCTGGGATTAATCCGAAAATAATAGCTAAACCGATCCCCATAAAAGCAACGATTGCCACAATTTTAATCATAGCAAACCAATATTCAAATTCTCCAAATGATTTGACAGAGAACAAGTTTGTTAAAGTTAATGCAAAGGTTAAGATTAAGCTTAAAAGCCAAATTGGTACGGAAGGGAGCCATTCATGAACAATTGCTCCTCCTGCAGTGGCTTCAATCGCAATTACAATTAGCCAGAAAAACCAGTAAAGCCATCCAACAGCATAACCTGCCCACGCGCCAATTCCTTGCTGAGCATATGTTGCGAATGAGCCTTTATCTGGGTTTACCATAGCCATTTCACCGAGCATACGCATCAATAGAACGACTAGCAGTCCGGCTGCTGCATATGAAACTACTGCTGCTGGGCCTGTTGCGTTAATAACGGATCCGCTTCCTACAAACAAGCCGGCTCCGATAATACCTGCAATGGAAATCATGGAAACGTGACGTTGCTTTAACTTTCCGTGTGATTCTGTTTTGTTTCCCATCGTATTCACTCCTTTAAAATTATCGAAAGACTATTAGAAAATAAAGTAAATTCTGAAAATATAAATAGAAATTCCTCCCCTTACCTTTATAATAAGCAAGAAGTGTGCCAATTATCAAATTACTATTAAAATCAGTCTTTAAGTTACTAAACATACAGTATTTTAAGTCTTAAAAGACTTAGATTAGTCGTTTTCGACTTATTTATTGCGTGGAATTTCTGCTATATACGTAAATTTTATGCGGATTTTCGACAACTATCTTATTTATCTTGTATGATAAAAGAGAAATCGGTATTATATTCCAAGAAAAATGTTTGAGAGGGTGCGTATAGTTGAAGAAGTTTATAGCTGTTATTTTTCTATTTATTATTCTTTTATTTGGTTTGTATTTTTTAGTTAGTCCAGTTAAGAATGTTGAAAGGCTTGATCAAACTGCTTCCTTATCTTCATTAGCACAAGAAAAGTCGGCGCATGCGACGTCACTAGAACTTAACGGTGGATCTCCTATTTTAGGATACCGATTAAGTGAGAGCGATGTTAATGATTATTTGCGCAGCTATCTTTCTGAAAAAGATAAAACGATTGAAGGAGCAGAAGCTGAGTTACTCCCGGAACATATGAAATTTTATATTAATAAACATGTGGTATCTTTTATGGAATCGCAGCTTGTAGTGGATGTAACGCCAAAAGCCGAAAACGGAAAGCTTGTTTTAAAAGTGAACAGCGTGCATTTAGGAAGAATGCCGATTCCTATGTCTCTTGTGTGGGATCGTTTAAATATTGATGAGTCTTCTGATGTGACGGTTGATAAAGAAATGAATGAAATTACTCTACTCACTAACTTACCAGACTCCATTTCGTTTGAACAAGCAGATACAACGGACGAATATATAAATTTATCCGCTTCAGTAACCATTGCTTCATTACGAGATATTATAAATTTAGCACCATACCTTATCCCTAAAGATATTCAAAGAAACTTATCTCGCCAACTGAACATGTTTAGTCAATAATAAAAAGCTCACTTATTTTCTAAAATAAGTGAGCTTTTTCTATCTTGCACCATTTGACCTATGAAAAAAATTTCTGTTTTACCGATACAAAATAGAGAAGTGTTGAACCTATAAACGAATAGGGTGATTCGAAAAAAAAACACTCATATTTTATGGCTAACAGTTGATGAATAGATGAATAAAAAAATGGTGGTGATGGTAAGTGGTAAGAGTAAGTGGGTTAGCAAGCGGAATGGATATTGATCAAATCGTCAGTGATTTAATGAAGGCTGAACGTATGCCTATTGATAAAATGAAAAAACAAAAGCAAACGTTAGAGTGGCAGCGAGATGATTATCGCTCTATGAACTTGCTATTATCAGAATTTAATAATCTCGCTTTTAATATGACCTTGCAGTCTTCTTATTCGTCTAAAACGGTATCTTCAGCAGATGAAACGAAAGTAAAAGCGGCAGCTACTTCCTCAGCAGGTAACGCGTCTTATACACTTTCAAACGTGATAATGGCGACTGCTGCGCAAAATATCAGTAGTGGGAAAATTTCAGAAGGCTCTTCAGAAGGCACTATTGACCCTACTAAAAGTTTATGGGAGCAAAAAACCTTGCTTGGCAGTGCGTGGAGTGGAAAAGAGGTCAAGCAACCTGATATTACAATAAGTGCTGATACAAAGACTTCCAAGTTATCCAAAGGAGCCATTTTTGAGGGAAGCCTGCCTTCTTCTATTCAAGTGAAAAATAAAGAATCTTCTCAAGAATTTAATATAAAAACTACAGGCGATCCTACTTTAATAGGAGAGAATGATGTATTCGTTAATATGAATACGGGCGAAATGACATTCGGTTCCACGTTAGCAAACGGTAGCACTGTTCAAGGATTTACGTATAAGCAAAATGTCCTCCAGTTTTCTATTACAACGTATGACAGTAATGGAAAAGCAACAGGAGATAATGAAGACGGCAGTATGTCATTTGAATTTGATGGTTCAGCGTCATTAAATACTGTTTTGACCCAACTTAGTAATTCAAAAGTAGGTATTTCAGCCTTTTACGATGAAGGAACAGATAAAGTTGTCTTTACTCGCAAAGACACAGGAGATTTGTCAAAAGCCGGTGGTGCAGGCGGTCAAAAGATGGTGTTTTCAGGAGCGTTTTTAAAAAGTTTCTTAAAATTAGATACTCAAAAAGAAACCGGCGGAACAGATGCAAAGTTTACGCTAAACGGTCTAGAAACAACCCGTAAATCCAATACGTTTACAACGGGAGGTGTTACCTATACCCTCCAAAATAATTTTACAGGAGATGTGCGCGTTAATGTAAGCAATGATACGCAGAAAGTATTTGATACAATTAAAGATTTTGTGACCAAATACAATGAACTGATTGAGAAGATTAACGGAAAGATTACGGAAGAAAGAGACCGGAACTATCAGCCTTTGACTGATGAAGAAAGAGAAAAACTAACGGATAAACAAGCTGAGCAATGGGATGATAAGGCGAAAAGCGGTTTGTTAAAAGGAGACTCAATTTTATCAAGCGGGCTAAACCAGATGCGTTCTAACTGGTATGCCTTTGTATCAGGAGTGAGCGGAGCATTTTCGCAGCTAACCGACATCGGTATTTCAACTAGCGCAAACTATAGCGATCGAGGCAAGCTAGTCATAGAAGGTGACGGAACTAAATTAAAAGAAGCAATTGAAAAAGACCCGCAGTCAGTCATGGATTTATTTATGAAAAGTGGAAGTACAACAAGTGAAAAAGGGATTGTACGACGTTTACGAGATACGATTACTCAAACCGTATCCAAAGTTGAGCAGCGCGCTGGCCGTTCAACATGGACAAGTGAACAATTTTTGCTTGGGCGTAATTTAAAAAGCGTAAATAGCCAAATCACTAGTTTTGAAAGCAGGCTCACACAAATAGAAGACCGATATTATCGTCAGTTTACAGCAATGGAAAAAGCCATTCAAAATGCAAATGCTCAAAGCGCGCAGTTATCGCAATATTTTAGTTAAGAAGGAGTGAAAGTTTATGACAGCAAATAATCCGTATCAAGCGTATCAGCAAGGAGCTGTTCAGACTGCTTCTCCAGGAGATTTAACGCTTATGTTGTATAACGGGTGTTTAAAATTTATCAAACTTGCACGAACAGGCATACAGGAAAAAAATATTGAGCTGAAAAATACGAATCTGTTAAAAGCACAAAATATTATTCAAGAACTAATGATTACCCTTGATACAAACGTGCAAGTTGCTAAGTCTATGATGGCTATGTATGACTATATTAACCAGTGTTTAATTGAAGCAAATACAAAAAATGACACAGCAAGCTTGGATGAAGCCGAACAATATGTAACAGAATTCCGCGATACATGGAAGCAAGTTGTGCAGCTTCACCGCCAGCAAGTCCATGGAAGCGGCGGTCAAGCATAAATATGATTAACGACCTATATCAGCTAACTGATGAGATTTATCGGCTTACTCAAACATTTTCTGACAAAAATCGAGAAGAAGGCATTCAAAAGTTAGAGTATCTTCTATTAAAAAGACGTGACCTCATAGAGAAACTGCCGCCAAAAAGTAGGGATAATGAATCGATGGGTAAGAAAATTGTCGAAATGAATAAGGCAATTGATCAAAAGCTGATCTTAATTCGGCATCAAATTATGGTAGATCTCCGTTTGTTAAAAACGAAAAAAAAGCATAATAACAGCTATGTAAACCCTTACGAAACGAAATCGTTTGATGGGATGTTTTACGATAAAAAAAATTAATTCTGCGTAAAAAAATACAACCCTTCTTCTTATGAAGAAGGTCTATTTTTTTGGTTTTTTCATAAACTTTTCTCAGGTTCCAAAAATTTTCACTAAATTTTCAAAAAATTTTAATAGTTTAGGAAGGGATTGTGTCGGGTATTGTAGAATTGTAGAGGTATAGCAATGGATTAAAGGAGGAGTTCGAACATGATGTATAACATTCGCGGTGAAAACATTGAGGTGACTCCAGCAATTAGGGAATACGTAGAGAAAAAGCTTGGTAAGTTAGAGCGTTATTTCGACGAAACACCAACTGCTGACGTAAATGTAAACTTAAAAGTCTACAATAACGATCAAAAAATAGAAGTCACAATCCCAATGAATGATCTCGTATTGAGAGCTGAAGAGACACACAGTGATTTATATGCAGCTGTCGATCTTGTCCTAGATAAATTAGAGCGTCAAATTCGTAAACATAAAACAAAAGTAAATCGAAAAATGCGTGAAAAAGGCGCTGAGAAGTATCTGTTCGCAGCATTAGAAAGCGAAGCGAACGTAGCTGTTGCAACTGAAGAAGATGAATTAGAGCTAGTTCGTACAAAACGATTTAATTTAAAGCCAATGGATAGTGAAGAGGCTATTTTGCAAATGAATATGTTAGGACATAGTTTCTTTGTATTTACAAACGCTGAGACCAACATTACAAACGTTGTATATCGAAGAAAAGATGGACGATATGGATTGATTGAACCAAACTAAGATTATAGGCTCTCTTAAGCAAGAGCAGTAAAGTAAAAGCAGTGTGCCTCCGCACGCTGCTTTTTAGCTGCTTAAAAAAATAGTTCCATCACTACATAGCGTGTAGAAGATTTGGTGAATACACGAGCCGTTTTTTTAATGTTGAACGCCTGATAAAAAGAGACTTTATTTTCTCGTGCGTTACACCAGACTCTTCGTACCCCAAGGCTCTTTACCTTGAGCAACACCTCTTTTAGCAAATGACTGCCATACCCTTTTCCTTGTTCTTCTTTGAGAGTGGCAAATTTCCGGAATTGAGCTTCATCACCTGTTATAAATAAGGAAACAACTGATTTTAACTCTCCTTTTTCAAACAGTCCATAGTGCATGCCTGATGGATCATCTTTCAGCTGAATATAACTGAAATCTTTATCAGGCCACATGACGGTATGTCGGACTTCCCAAGCTTGTTCTTTTGTAATCAATTGAACGTTCATTCTACATTCCCCTTTTTTATTGTAAGAGTGAGGCAGGGGAAATCACAATAGAAAATAACTCGTTAATAGAGTAGTACTAGTAAAGAGACAGACGAAAAAGGGTACAAGTTGCTACTTGTTTAGCTGCAATGTTACAATTTTACTCAGAATGTTTTATAATGAAAGATACAGATATGAATGAAAATAGTATAAAATGTACTGATTATAAATAGAGGAGCGTTTTAATATGCTTGGATTATTTAAAAAAGTGTTTGACGGCAATCAGCGCCAAATCGGCCGTTTAGAAAAAATGGCGGACCAAATTGATGCGTTAGGTCCTGAAATAGCGTCTTTAACGGACGATCAGCTTCGTGAAAAAACAGCTGAATTTCAACAACGCTACCAAAATGGCGAATCGCTCGATAACCTATTAGATGAAGCTTTTGCGGTTGTACGTGAAGCAGCGAAACGTGTGTTAGGCATGTATCCGTACAAAGTTCAGCTAATGGGGGGTATTTCTCTGCATGAAGGGAATATCTCGGAAATGAAAACGGGTGAAGGTAAAACGTTGACAGCTACTATGCCTGTATACTTAAATGCCATTACAGGAAAAGGTGTACATGTAGTAACAGTCAATGAATACTTAGCGAGCCGTGATGCTAGTGAAATGGGTCGTTTATATGAATTCCTAGGCTTGAAAGTAGGGTTAAATCTAAACCATTTAACGCGTGAAGAAAAGCAAGAAGCATATGCAGCGGATATTACGTATAGTACAAATAATGAACTCGGATTTGACTATTTACGTGATAACATGGTGCTTTACAAAGAACAAATGGTTCAACGTCCGCTTCATTTTGCCGTAATCGATGAAGTTGACTCTATCTTAATTGATGAAGCACGTACGCCGCTTATTATATCCGGCAGCGCGCAGAAATCAACTGCGCTTTATATTCAAGCTAATGCATTCGTTCGCACGCTTGATAAAGAAACCGATTTTACTTTTGATATCAAAACAAAAAGTGTTCAGTTAACGGAAGAAGGTATGTCAAAAGCCGAGCGGGCATTTGGCATTGAAAACTTATTTGATATTTCACACGTAGCACTAAACCATCATATCAATCAAGCGCTTAAAGCACATGTAACGATGCAAAACGATGTGGATTATGTAATTGATGAAGATCAGGTCGTAATCGTTGACCAGTTTACTGGTCGTTTAATGAAAGGAAGACGTTTTAGCGACGGCTTGCATCAAGCTATCGAAGCTAAAGAGAATGTTGAGATTCAAAATGAAAGCATGACGTTAGCTACGATCACATTCCAAAACTACTTCCGTATGTATGAAAAATTATCAGGTATGACGGGTACAGCTAAAACGGAAGAAGAAGAATTCCGTAATATTTACAATATGCACGTTGTTGTTATTCCGACAAACAAGCCAATTTCACGTGACGATAAAGCGGATTTAATTTATAAGTCAATGGAAGGCAAGTTTAATGCGGTAGTAGAAGATATTGCCGAGCGTCACGCAAAAGGACAGCCTGTTCTTGTTGGTACAGTTGCGATTGAAACATCTGAAATTTTATCAGCTTTATTAAAGAAAAAAGGCATTCGCCATCACGTTTTAAATGCAAAACAGCATGAGCGTGAAGCGGATATTATCGAAAATGCGGGTCACAAAGGTGCGGTAACAATCGCAACAAATATGGCCGGTCGTGGTACGGATATCAAACTAGGTGAAGGTGTCGTTGAAGCTGGGGGTCTTGCTGTACTTGGTACAGAGCGTCATGAATCACGCCGTATTGATAATCAGCTTCGCGGACGTGCTGGACGTCAAGGGGACCCAGGGGTATCTCAATTCTATCTATCCATGGAAGATGAATTAATGCGCCGATTTGGTTCAGATAATATGATGGCAATGATGGATCGCCTTGGTATGGATGACTCACAGCCAATTCAAAGTAAAATTGTAACAAGAGCTGTTGAATCCGCTCAAAAACGCGTTGAAGGTAATAACTTCGATGCGCGTAAACAATTGCTTCAATATGATGACGTGCTTCGTCAACAGCGTGAAGTTATTTACAAACAGCGCTTTGAAGTGCTTGATTCAGACAACCTACGTGCGATTGTAGAACGTATGATTGAATCAACGCTACAGCGTGTGGTTGAAGTAAACACACCGCGTGAAGAATTAGAAGAAGAATGGAATTTACAAGCGATTATTGATTACGTAAATGCTAATGTTCTTGAGGAAGGTGAAGTCACAGAAGAAGATCTTCGCCGTAAAGAGCCTGAAGAAATGGTAGAACTGCTGGTAGATCATGCAAAAGCTCGTTATAATGAAAAAGAAGAGCAGCTCCCTGAAGAACAAATGCGTGAATTTGAAAAAGTTGTTGTTCTTAGAGCAGTTGATTCTAAATGGATGGATCATATCGATACGATGGATCAGCTTCGCCAAGGTATCCACCTTCGTGCGTACGGCCAAACAGATCCTCTTCGCGAATACCAAATGGAAGGTTTTGCGATGTTTGAAAATATGATTGCAACCATTGAAGAAGAAGTGACGAAGTATATCATGAAAGCAGAAATTAACAACAACCTTGAGCGTCAAGAGGTAGCGCAAGGTCAGGCGGCTGTTCATCCAAAAGAAGGAGACGCGCCGGCTAAGAAGAAGCCAAAAGTAAATGCGATAGAAGTTGGCCGAAATGATCCTTGTATCTGCGGAAGTGGCAAAAAGTATAAAAACTGCTGCGGTAAAGAATCATAAAGTAAGAGTCAATTAGTATAGAATGAACTAGTACAGGAAGGAAATGAGTCTTCTCATTTCCTTCCTGTGCGTCAAAAATAAAATAGAGGTGTTTAACTCATGGATTTAGTAGAAATTAAGCAAGAACTTGACAAAACAGCTAAGCGATTAGCGGACTTTAGGGGGTCTCTTTGACCTCGATACAAAACAAGCTCGTATCGATGAATTAGATGAGACTATGGCTGATCCAAATTTTTGGAATGACCAGCAGGCAGCTCAGACTGTTATTAATGAAGCCAATGGTTTGAAAGATGCAGTAAATCAATTTAACCACTTGGATGAAACATACGAAAATTTACAAGTATCTTATGAACTTGTAAAAGAAGAATACGATGAAGATTTAGCAGAAGAACTAGTTGGTGAATTAAAAGAGCTTATTTCGGGCATGAATGACTTTGAATTACAGCTGCTTTTAAGCGAGCCGTATGATAAAAATAATGCCATTTTAGAACTGCACCCAGGTGCTGGTGGAACAGAATCACAGGATTGGGGTTCGATGTTACTACGTATGTATACGCGCTGGGCGGAGAAAAAGGGTTTCAAAGTAGAAACGCTTGATTACTTACCTGGAGATGAAGCTGGTATTAAAAGTGTAACGCTTTTAATTAAAGGCCATAATGCGTACGGGTATTTAAAAGCTGAAAAAGGCGTTCATCGTCTCGTTCGTATTTCTCCGTTTGATTCATCGGGCCGTCGTCATACATCATTCGTATCGTGCGACATTATGCCGGAATTTAACGATGAAATTTCAATTGATATTCGTACGGAAGATTTGAAGGTTGATACGTATCGTGCAAGCGGTGCCGGAGGTCAGCATATCAATACAACAGATTCAGCTGTTCGTATTACTCACCTTCCAACTAATGTAGTCGTATCTTGTCAGACGGAACGTTCACAAATTAAAAACCGTGAGCAAGCAATGAAGATGTTAAAATCTAAGTTGTATCAATTAGAAATTGAAAAGCAGCAAGAGCAGCTAGCTGAAATTCGCGGAGAACAAAAAGATATTGGATGGGGAAGTCAAATTCGTTCTTACGTATTCCATCCGTATTCATTAGTAAAAGATCACCGTACAAATACCGAAGTCGGAAACACGCAAAGTGTAATGGATGGAGATCTAGATCCGTTTATCGATGCGTATTTACGTTCTCATATTTAATCAAAAGGAAGCATACCTAGGTATGCTTCCTTTTTTTAGTTGTTGGGACTTTGTAAAATTTGGATGAAGAAAAACGAGCGTAAAGAACTATTGTTAAAAAGAAAATTAAGAAAATGCAGAAATTTAAAGATTGCTGTCGTCAGTTCGCTTATTTTGTCAATGAAATAAAATGGTTAAAAATACCTGTTTTGCGGTAAGTGCTTCTTTACAATCCTTTATACCTCTTTTACAAATCGCTTTTATAATTTGAGCTAAACCAAGAGGAAGGGGCATGTACAGTGGAAAATAAATCGTTAAACGAATTAATAGAGCAAGTAAAACAGAATAGCTTTTCTTCGAGTAAGGGGTTTGATAGACGCCGTTTTTTACAAGGAGCTGGAAAAGTAGCTGGAGTATCGCTTGGATTAACGATTGCTCAGTCTATCGGTTTAAATGCAGTAGAGGTTTCAGCTGCAGCGCCTAAATTTTCGAGCTACCCGTTCACTCTAGGGGTCGCATCAGGAGATCCTTTAGCAGATAGCATTGTCCTTTGGACAAGATTAGCACCAGACCCGTTGAATGGCGGGGGAATGCCTAATCAACCCGTTCCAGTAAAATGGGAGCTTGCTGCAGATGAAGACTTTCATCGAATCATCAAACGAGGAACAGAAATGGCTAGACCTGAACTTGCTCATTCTGTTCACGTTGATGTAAAAGGATTAAAGCCAAGCCATATTTACTATTATCGATTTAAAAGCGGTCATGAGTTAAGCCCGGTTGGAAAAACAAAAACACTTCCTTCAGCAAATGCAGAAGTAGCCAGCATGACGTTTGCGTTCGCTTCATGTCAGCAGTATGAACATGGTTACTTCACAGCCTATGAACATATGGTTAAAGAACAATTAGATTTTGTAGTTCATTTGGGCGATTACATCTATGAATATGGACCAAACGAGTACGTAGCTGCAAGCGGAAACGTTCGTACTCACAGCAGCGCAGAAATTCAAACGCTTCAAGACTATCGAAACAGGCATGCTCAGTACAGGTCAGATGCTAATTTGAAATCTGCTCACGCTGCTTTTCCGTGGATTGTGACGTGGGATGACCATGAAGTAGAAAACAATTATGCAAATGTAATTCCTGAAAAAGGCCAATCAGCAGAAGCGTTTATTCAACGCCGCGCGGCAGCTTATCAAGTTTATTACGAACATATGCCTTTGCGTCAAACATCCTTGCCCCACGGAGCGGATATGAGATTATATCGTGACTTTTCATATGGGAAACTAGCTTCCTTTCAAGTGTTGGATACGCGTCAATACAGAGACGATCAAGCAAACGGAGACGGAACAAAGCCGCAAACGCCAGAATCACTTGATCCCAAACGTACGCTATTGGGGAGTGAACAAGAAAAATGGCTTTTTACTAATCTTGAAAAGTCAGCGTGTCACTGGAACGTACTGGCTCAACAAATTTTCTTTGCGCCAAGAAAATTTGGAACTGTGGCTAAGCCTACATACAGCATGGATGCATGGGATGGGTATACGGCGAATCGTCAGCGTGTCATTGATTTTATTGAAAAGAAAAAGTTGGACAACGTCATTGTACTAACTGGAGATGTACACGCTAACTGGGCTTCTAATTTACACACGGATTTTGCCAATCTTAATTCTAGAATTATTGGTGCAGAGTTCGTCGGCACCTCCATCACTTCCGGAGGGAACGGAGCAGATAAAAGAGCAGACACGGATAAAATTTTAAGTCAAAATCCACACCTCACATTCTTTAATGATTACAGAGGATATGTAAGGTGTACGGTAACTCCTGATATATGGCAAGCTGATTATCGCGTTATGCCTTTTGTAACAGAACCTGGTGCGGAAATTTCAACACGAGCTTCCTTTCAATATAAAAAAGATGGCAAAGGTATGACGGAAGTTGAAGTAAATAACGTGCCGCGTGGATTAAAAATTTCTAAGGAAGTAGAGGAAGATCGTATGCGGGCACACGGGAAAGCACATGAAAAACAAGAGTTGAAAAAGAAGGAAAAAGTAAAGCATTAGAGAGCTAAGTAAGAGAAAGGAGGTCAAGTATGTTTTCTAATATTGGAATTCCTGGTTTGGTTATTATTTTAGTCATTGCCTTAATTATTTTTGGGCCGTCTAAGCTGCCGGAAGTTGGACGGGCGTTTGGGCGAACATTAACTGAATTTAAAGGAGCTGCAAAAGGGCTCGTATCAGATGATGAAAGTGTCAAAGAAAAGCAGGCAGCAACCGTTTCTGAACAAAAAGAGAATGAATCGACATTGTAAGTAAAGAAATAGACGAGGAAACTCGTCTATTTCTACTTGTCAGAAAGGAGAGGAATACGATGGGAGAAATGAGTTTGATGGAGCACCTTGAAGAATTGCGGATTCGTATTATTAAAACACTTTGTGCATTTGTAGTTTTACTTATTGTCAGTTTTATATTTGTACAAGATATTTATCAGTGGCTAGTGAAAGATTTGGACGGCAAGCTTGCTGTACTTGGACCAAGTGAAATCTTATGGATTTATATGGTGATTGCATTTGTTTTTGCGCTTGCTTTTACGCTTCCAGTAGCTGCTTATCAAGTATTTCGGTTTGTTTCACCGGGGTTAAAAAAGGAAGAATATAAGGTTCTGATTACCTTCATTCCATTCTTTTTTCTTTTGTTTGTAAGCGGGCTGGGGTTCGGTTATTTTGTTTTATTTCCAATGGTTTTAGCATTTTTAACGGGCCTGTCGAATGATCAGTTTTCACTGATGTTTACGGCTGAGCATTATTTTCGTTTTATGCTTAATCTTTGTTTACCATTTGGTTTTTTATTTGAAATGCCTTTAGTTGTCTTATTCTTAACGCGTCTAGGGGTTCTAAATCCATTAAGGTTAGCTAGAGCAAGGAAGCTATCATATTTTGCTTTAATTGTGATATCCGTACTTATTACTCCTCCTGATTTTATTTCGGATATTTTAGTCATTGTCCCGCTGCTTCTTTTATATGAGCTCAGTGTGACAATTTCGCGCGTAGTATACAAAAAACGTTTAGGAAACGAATCAATTGCTTAATCGTATACATAAGTGTGATGAGAGAATTCATGAAATTGAAACAAAGTCCTTGTAAACAGAGTGTTTTAAACATTCTGGAGTAGGTTATAATAGAGTGAAAACTCTACAACAAGGGGGAGAAGGCTTGAAAAAAGTATTACTGACGTTAACAATCGGTCTAGCGCTTGTTTTGTCCGCATGCGGAGGAGGCGGAGGAAGCTCTAAAAATGAATCTGCTGGTGAATCTTCAGCGAGTGCAGAAGATATTGTGAAGAAAAACTGTACAGGCTGTCACGGAGTAGATTTAGGAGGAGCGAATGGACCAAGCTTGCAACATGTAGGCAGCAAGCACTCGGAAGCTGAAATTGAAAACATTATCAATAATGGTCAAGGCGGTATGCCAAAAGGACTAATTAATGAAGAAGATGCCAAAAAAGTTGCTGCTTGGCTGGCAAAGAAAAAATAAGACGGATATCCGTCTTATTTTTGTGTTAAAGCTGCTTTAATTCTTGGTTTAAGACAATGGCTTGCTCTTGAGCTTTGACATCTTTCGCTATGTCTCCAGGTGCATTTGCTTCTCCAATAATGTACCCGCTAAAGGAAGAACCAATAAAATCGACAATGTATTGAAATTGCATAATAAGAGGAAGGGCCTTTACAGATGCGCCTGTGCCTCCGACTACTAATACATAAACGCGCTTGTTTTTCATTTGTTCTTTAAAATTAATGGTTGAATCTCTGAGGCTTTCAGACCAACGATCCACAAAGTTCTTCATCAATCCGCTCATACCGTACCAGTAGAGAGGTGTAACAAATAGAATAGTATCGTGTGCTGCCATTTTTTTCGCTATATCATAATAATCATCTTGTTGATTAGTAAATCCATGTTCATCGTGACGCATATCAGTAATAGGGTGAATGGTATGCTGACGTAAGTAAACTTCTTCAGTATCGATCCCACTCAAGACTGCTTTAGCCAATTCTTCCGTATTTCCGTTTTCTCGTGAACTTCCATAAATGGTGATCATGCTACCTCTCCTCATCTTTTTTCTTATTTATCATACCTTGTTTGTACAAAAGTAGACATAAATGTGCTCTGCCTAACGATATTCATAAGAAGCAAATAAACAGTAAAAAATAACAAAATTAAAAATAAGGATAAATTCTCATGCCTTACTAAAAATATCCTACTTATGTCATATTTGAAATAAAAATGTAATATTTTTGGGGCTTATTTTCACGAAGAGTGATGTTATAATGAGAAAGCGCGTGAGAAGAGTCGAATTTTTGGTTTGAATTGTAGAGTTTTGTCGTATTTTGACAAGTTTTACATAGTATTAAAATAACACACTTGATTAGGTGATTACTTATGATTGAAATGCAAAATGTATATAAAACGTATCCGAACGGTGTAAAAGCAATCAATGGCATTAGCATCAAGATTAATCAAGGTGAGTTTGCTTATATCGTAGGACCAAGTGGAGCAGGAAAATCCACTTTTATTAAAATGATGTATCGTGAAGAAAAGCCTTCTTCCGGAAATATCATTGTAAACGGTGCAAATGTAGCAAAAATAAAAGATAGCAAAGTTCCTATCTTTAGACGTCATATTGGTGTAGTCTTTCAAGATTTCAAGCTGCTTCCAAAATTAACGGTCTATGAAAACATTGCTTTTGCACTAGAAGTAATTGAGCAAAGTCCCGAAGAAATTAAAAAGCGAGTGCTAGAGGTGCTAGAGCTTGTTAAGTTAAAGGGTAAAATGGATTCTTTCCCTGATGAACTATCTGGAGGAGAGCAGCAGCGTGTGTCTATTGCGCGTTCGATTGTGAATAGTCCTAAGGTTGTCATCGCCGACGAACCGACAGGGAATCTTGATCCGGAGACTTCGTGGGAAATTATGGATATCTTTGAGGAGATTAATAAACGCGGTACCACTATTTTAATGGCAACGCATAACCGTGAAATTGTAAATACAATTCGAAAGCGCGTAATTGCGATTGAAAATGGAAATGTTGTGCGCGATGAAGTAAGAGGTGAATACGGATATGAAGGCTAGAACATTCGGTCGCCACTTACGTGAAGGATCTAAAAGTTTAGGAAGAAACGGCTGGATGACATTCGCATCTGCAAGTGCGGTTACCGTGACGCTCTTGCTTGTAGGCGTATTTTTTATGTTGATGATGAATTTAAACCACATTGCTAAATTGATTGAAAATGATGTGGAAATTCGCGTTCACGTTGATGCTGCAGCGACAGCAGATGATCGAAAAGCAATGAAAGAAAAGCTAGATGCAATTAAGCAAGTTGATACGGTGACGTTTTCTTCTAAAGATAAAGAGTTAAAAGATTTAATTAATAGTATGGGTGATGAAGGACAAGCTTTTGAACCGTTTGAACAGCAAAACCCATTAAATGATGTATTTGTTGTTAAAACAAAAGAGCCGACTGATGTCGCAAAAGTAGCTAAACAAATTGAGAAATATCCGTATGCAGCAAAAGTTCAATACGGACAAGATCAAGTTGAAAAGTTATTTAAAGTGCTGAAAGTAGCTCGTAATATCGGAGTAGTACTGATTTTAGGGCTTCTATTTACAGCAATGTTCCTAATTTCAAATACAATTAAAATTACGATTGTAGCTCGCCGTGAAGAGATTGAAATTATGCGCTTAGTTGGAGCCACAAACTCCTTTATTCGCTGGCCGTTCTTTATTGAAGGTCTGTTTTTAGGAGTGCTTGGTTCTATTGTGCCAATTGCAGTTATTATCGGCGTGTACAGCGTTTTATATAATGAAGTTCAACCTAAGTTTGATGGATTCTTTGAACTTTTACCTGCCTTTCCATTCGTGCTTCAAGTGTCGCTATTATTACTAGTAATCGGCGGTCTAATTGGGATGTGGGGAAGTACATTATCCATCCGTAAGTTCTTACGAAAATAAGAATAGATTTTTAACATAATAGATTACAACAACCTCACATTTGATGTTTATCAAATGTGAGGTTGTTGTGTAATTACACATAAAAAATAGAAAAAAGTGCTAATGGGGGTCTTGCTAATGCCCGTTTATACGGGGAAATATGTGCAAATGGGGAGAAACAAATGACACGTAAGACATTAGTAATGACAGCAGCAGTTTTAGTTGGACTAAGTGCAGCTTGGATAGGTAATGAAAAAATTGCTTATGCAGAAAGTACCAGCACTACTAAACTCAGTGATTTAGAGAAAAAAAGTGATGATGTGAACCAAAATATTAATCAAAGTAAAGAGAAATTAAAAGAAGTTCAAGAAAAGCAAAAAAACGAAGAAGCTGAGATTGCGCGCTTGGATTCAGAAGTCGGACAAACAAATGAAGACATCCGCAGTCGTGAAGCTGAAGTAGAAAAAGCAAAGCAAGACATCGAAAAGCTGAAAAACGAAATTGACGTTGTAAAAAAACGAATTGAAAAACGAAATGAGCTATTAAAAAAGCGTGCTCGTGCTTTACAAGAAAACGGCGGGTCTGTGGATTACATAGATGTACTGCTAGGCTCTGAAAGCTTCGGAGACTTTATTAGCAGAGTGAGTGCGGTTTCGACAATTGTAGGGGCTGACCGCGATTTGTTAATGCAGCATGAAGCCGATAAAAAGGCAAAAGAAGAGAAAGAAACAAAAGTTCAAAACAAGCTAACAGAAGTAAATAAAGCGCTTGAAGAACTTAAAAATCTTCGTTCGCAGCTGCAAAAACAAGTGGATGAAAAGAATCAGCTCATGCAAACACTCAAAGATCAGGAAAAAGAATTTAATGAAGAAGCCGTTGGATTAGAAGAGCAAGCTTCTATTTTAGCTGATCAAAAAAATACAGCGCAAGCTCAACAGCAAGAAATTGAAAAAGCTGGGGCAACAGAGGAGGCACCCCCTGTTACAAGCGGGTCGTTTATGAGGCCGGCAAAGGGCCCGGTAACATCTCATTTTGGATATCGAGAAACGTTTGGAAGAGGACACTACGGTATTGATATTGGAAAGCGAGGAGAAAGTGTGCCAGTTGTAGCCGCAGCAAGCGGAAAGGTAATTAGAGCATATCATTCTTCTTCTTTTGGTAATGCCGTATTTATTCGTCACAATGTAGAAGGTCAGACGTGGGTTACAGTTTATGCTCATTTAGAGAGCTACAGCGTCTCGAGTGGTCAATCTATCAATAAAGGTCAACAATTAGGTTATATAGGGAACACAGGGCGTTCGTTTGGTGCTCACCTGCATTATGAATTGCATAAAGGCGATTGGAAAGGCAAAAGTTCCGCTGTAAACCCTGAAAGTTATATTAAATTTTAAGTTCCTAGCATACGTGGTACAAGCTCAACATATAGTTTAACAAAAAGGCATCGCACTTGATTTGTGTGGTGCCTTTTGCTACAAATAACACATGCATCCTTTTTATTACATAGTTTTGGTTGTATCTATTATAATAAGAAGAGATGGCTTAAGGTTGAGGAGGATGAAAGAACTTGAATCGGAAAATCGTTGCACTATTAATGGCACTCTCCTTAGTTGTTGGAGCAGCAGGTACATATTTTGGCATTCAGTATGCAAATGCTGGAACGGTCAGTACCCCCCTTACAACTTCTTCAAATGATAGTAAAGTGGAAAAGGAAGAGCTAGACAAAATCAAGCAAGCTTATGAACTGATATCTTCAAAATATTACAAAGATGTAGATGACAAAAAATTATTAGATGGCGCAATCCAAGGAATGGTACAAACCTTAGGAGACCCTCACTCATCTTACATGGATAAGAAAACGGCACAGCAATTCACGCAGTCTCTTGATTCATCGTTTGAGGGAATTGGCGCTGAAGTAAGCATGGTAGATGGAAAAGTAACAATCGTAGCTCCATTTAAACAATCTCCTGCGGAAAAAGCAGGATTAAAACCAAATGATCAGATTTTAAAGATCGATGGTAAAAGTATCGCGGGTCTTGAATTGAATGAAGCGGTATTAAAAATTCGCGGTAAAAAAGGCTCTACCGTGACATTAGATGTTCAACGACCAGGCGTGAAAGAAACGATGAAAGTAAAAGTTGTAAGAGATGAGATTCCAATTGAAACCGTCTATTCTTCTGTTAAAAATGTAAACAATAAAAAAATTGGCTACATGGAAATTACGTCATTCTCTGAGTCAACGGGAGACGAATTTACGAAACAGTTGAAAAAACTTGAAAATAAAAATATTGATGGCTTAGTTCTAGACGTTCGTGGAAATCCTGGTGGCTATTTAACGAGCGTTGAAAAAATGCTCGATAAATTAGTAACGAATAAAAAGCCATATATCCAAATTGAAGATCGTAACGGTGAACGTCAAAAAGTGGTTTCTTCAATGAAAAAGCAAAAGGATTATCCAATTGTGGCCTTGATTGATGGAGGAAGTGCATCCGCTTCTGAAATTCTTGCCGGGGCATTAAACGAAGCAGGAGGATACAAGCTAGTCGGTGAAAAATCCTATGGAAAAGGAACGGTTCAACAAGCTGTTCCAATGGAAGACGGCAGTAATTTAAAATTAACGTTCTATAAATGGCTAACGCCTGATGGAAACTGGATTAACGAAAAAGGTATAAAACCAACAGTAGAAGTCAAGCAGCCGGATTATTATTATGCAAATCCAATTCAAGTTGATAAAAAGCCATTAACACGTGATATGGCAGGTGACCAAGTGAAGAATGCTCAAGTGATGCTAAAAGGCCTTGGCTTTGAACCTGGACGTACAGACGGATATTTTAGTAAAGAGACAGAAACAGCTGTAACTGCATTCCAAAAAGCCAATAAGCAAAAAGCTACAGGTGAAATCGATGAAGATACAGCAGCGCTTTTACAAACAAAACTGCTAGAAAAAATCAAATCAAAAGATGAAGATCGTCAGCTTCAAACGGCTTTAAAGCTAGCTAGTCAATAAGAAGTAGAAAAAGTTCCGTGCTTTTCCAAAGCACGGAACTTTTTTAGTAAAAACAACATTGTCGGTTAGTGATGCATTTTGATAAAATAAAGAAGCCTATGATACATAACAATCAATCGTAAATGTTGTAATAAAAATGTGAAAAATACAGGTGGTGAAAAAATGGATTTTGCATTAGAGCTCTTAAAAGGTATCGGGCGTTTGTTTTTACATCCGTTAACTTATTTATTTCTGCTCGTCTCGTTTTTTGTAGGTCTTTCTCGCGTCAAGAGAGAGCGTCAGAATTTTCATGTTCGCGTGTTTGATTTTATTTTAGAAGCAAAATATTTATTTTTTCCAGGTATCATTATTGGGTTGATTTTATCCGTTGTTACCGTGTTGCTAGGTGTCTATGTATCTATAGGAACGATTGTACTTGTAGCTGTTTTAACTTTTATCATAAGCGGCCCTTGGACGTTTAAATGGCTTTCTCCTTCTTATACGGTAGGACTGGCTGTGCTTGCAACCTTGCTTATTCCTGCATCTGGTTTCGGTGAAGGATTTATTCAAACGTGGTCTGTGCAAGCTCATAACGCAGATTTACCTTCTCTTACTATTTTAATGTCTCTGCTTGTATTAGCAGAAGGATATTTAATTTGGAAATTTGGAGCAAAAGGTACGTCTCCAGCCATTGTGAAAAGTAAAAGAGGGCAGGAAATCGGAGCTCATTACTCTCAAAAATTATGGGTTGTCCCGCTTTTTGTCTTAATTCCAGGCAGCGCCATTACGTCTGTGTTTCCATGGTGGCCTGTGTTATCTATTGACGGAACATCATTTAGCCTGTTTTTTGTTCCTTTTGCTATCGGTTTTTATCAGCGAATTCAAAGTATGGTGCCGTTTAAATCTATTGAATTTACCGGTAAGCGTGTATTAGCATTAGGCGTGGGATTAACGATCATTACGATTGCTGCTATTTTTTATCCTCTTGCCGCTGTAGCTGTTGTTATTCTAGCGATCATAGGAAGAGAGTGGATTCGTTTGCAGCAGCGTCGAAGCGATGAAAAAGCGCCCGCACTATTTACTAAACGTACACAAGGTTTGGTTGTATTAGGAATCATCCCTCATTCTCCGGCAGAGAAAATGGGTTTGAAAGTAGGAGAAGTGATTATTAAGGTAAATGGAATCGCTATATCTGAAGTCCATAAATTTTATGAAGCATTACAAGTTAATAACCGTGCTTTTTGTAAGCTAGAAGTTATTGACGAAAATGGAGAAGTTCGCTTTACTCAGCGAGCATTGTATGACAACGAACATCATGAACTAGGTATTTTGTTTGTACACAATTATACAAAACGTGATTCACAAGCTGGTTAAAAGACGGATAAAAAGGAGAAATGTTTGTGGAAATCAAAACGATTGCCGCAGTTTTTCTACCCGCCATATTGCTTGTTCTGTTTGCTAGAGTAACATATAACTTATATGTTGCCACAGCGCTGACGCTTTTGTTGATAGCTGTTTCTGTATATAAAGGGTACGCAGATTATCCGCTTATTATTTTAATAGATTTACTTTCAGCAGCCATCGGTTTTATATATGCAAAAAGCATGTTAGCAGCTGGAAAATAAAGATTGTTGCTTTGATGATAAGTTAATCGCTTATTATTAAACTGTACACAAAAGCTCTCTACACAACGTGGAGAGCTTTTTTATGTAAAAAAAATGAGTTAGAACTTATAACAATATTGTTTCGGTTCATTTAATGAACGAGTATAATCAAGTTAATTAGACAAATGTGTTCATGAATAAAATATTTTAAACACTTATGTATAAATTTATTTAAATGAGTGTACAGAAATGTGAGAAGGGTATAGAAAAATAAAATTATTAATCTGAAAATTTAGTTTATTTTTTAATTTTAAAAAATAAAAGGAGGTTTAGGATTGATGGAAGTATTAATGAGAACGATGTTTCAGTCGCTTGGCAAAAATCATTCAATGAACAAATTAGCTAAAAAGTATGGATTGAGGATGGGGGCAGCTCGTTTTGTTGCTGGAGACTCAACCGAATCAGCAATTCAAACATCCAAGGAGCTTAACAATAGTGGAAAAGTTGTTACACTCGATCATTTAGGAGAATTTGTTTTTACAGAAGAGGAAGCCAGGTTGTCTACTGCCATGTGCATTCAGACACTAGAAGCCATTGCAGAATCGGGCGTTCAATCAAATTTATCATTAAAGATGACTTCTTTAGGATTGGATATTAGCAAAGAGCTTTGTATGGAAAATATGCGCAGAATTCTACACACGGCCAAGATGAATAATATTTTTGTTCGAATTGATATGGAAGACTACTTGCACTGCCAAATCTCCCTTGATATGTATAAAGAATTACGCAAAGAATTCGATAATGTTGGAATTGTGATTCAGGCGTATCTTTATCGTACAGAACAAGATATGAATGACTTACATCAATATCAAGCCAATTTACGTCTAGTAAAAGGAGCTTATAAAGAATCACCAGAAGTATCATTTCCGGAAAAGAAAGACGTAGATGAAAACTATAAAAAAATCATTAAAATGCATTTATTAAATGGGCACTATACAGCTGTAGCAAGTCATGATGAAGAAATGATTCAGTACACAAAACGATTAGTAAGAGAAAATGGTATTTCAAATGACCAATTTGAGTTCCAAATGCTTTATGGAATTTGCGTAGAGCTGCAGGACCGTCTGGTAAAAGAAGGTTATAAAGTCAGGGTTTATGTTCCTTACGGCATTGATTGGTTTGGGTATTTCATGAGACGCCTAGCAGAGCGTCCCGCCAACGTATGGTTCGTGCTGAAAAACTTCGCGAAATAAATTTCTAATTAAAGAGGACTGGTTGAAATGACAGTAAGTACAAAAATCTCAGTTTTTAAAAATGAACCGTTTACTGATTTTTCGTTAGAAGAGAATAAACAAGCGATGCAAGCGGCGTTAATGAAAGTGAAAAAAGAACTGGGACAAACATATCCTCTCACGATTGGAAAAGATAAAATCTCAACAGAAGAAGTGATTGTATCTACGAACCCGGGAAAGGTAGATGAAGTGATTGGCAGAGTAAGCCGTGGCACTAAAGCTTATGCTGAGCGGGCAATGCAAGAAGCATCAGCAGCATTTCAATCATGGAAGAACGTCCCGCCTGCTGAACGTGCTGATTATCTATTCAAAGCAGCAGGTCTGATGAGAGAAAGAAAGTATGAATTTTCTGCCATGCTCGTTTATGAAGTGGGGAAAAACTGGGCAGAAGCAGATGCGGATACAGCGGAAGCTATTGACTTTATGGAATTTTATGCGCGAGAAATGATTCGTTTAAGTGAAACGAATGAGCATCGGCCTTTAAAGCCAGTAGAAGGTGAAACAACAGAGATGACGTATATTCCTTTAGGCGTAGGAGTAGTCATTTCACCTTTTAATTTTCCGCTTGCCATCATGGCTGGAACGACTGTAGCTGGAATTGTATCTGGAAATGCAGTTATTTTAAAGCCAGCTGATTCTGCACCGGTTATTGCTGCGAAATTTGTTCAATTAATGGAGGAAGTCGGTCTTCCGTCTGGTGTTCTGAATTTTATCCCTGGAGATGGCATAGAAGTTGGAGAATATTTAGTCGAACATCCTCAAACTCGTTTTATTTCTTTTACAGGATCAAGAGAAGTAGGATGTCGCATTTATGAACGTGCTTCAAAAGTACAATCTGGACAAATTTGGATGAAACGCGTCATTGCTGAAATGGGAGGAAAAGATGGCATTGTGGTAGATGAAACGGCAGATTTAGATGCGGCAGCGCAAGCGATCGTAGCATCTGCGTTTGGATTTCAAGGCCAAAAGTGTTCCGCTGGCTCTCGAGCGATTATTGTAGAATCTGTTTATGAAGAGGTTGCCCAAAAGGTAGCCGCACTAACGAAAGAATTAACCGTCGGACTGCCTGAAGACAATCCTTCTATGGGGCCTGTTATTGATCAAAAAGCGTATGAAAAAGTACTAGCCTACATTGAAATTGGCAAAGAGGAAGGAAAGCTTATTGCCGGAGGAGCTAAAGCTCCCGGAAATGGCTACTATATAGAACCTACAGTATTCAAAGATGTGGATTCAAAAGCACGAATTATGCAAGAAGAGATTTTTGGACCCGTCCTTGCATTGACAAAAGCAGCTAACTGGGAAGAAGCCATTGAGATTTACAATGAAACTGACTACGGTTTGACGGGAGCTTTTTTCTCTGAAAACGAAGAGAGAATTCAGAGGGCGTTAGCTACTATGCACTCCGGTAACTTATATATTAACAAAAAATGTACAGGAGCATTAGTTGGCGTTCATCCTTTTGGAGGTTTTAATATGTCCGGAACGGACTCGAAAGCCGGAGGGTATGATTATCTTCTATTATTTACACAAGGGAAGATGACAGCGAGAAAACAGAAATAAGTTCAGTCTAAGGGAAATTAAAAAATTCGACACGAAGCTAAAGATGCTTGTGTCGAATTTTTTGATTAGTTTAATCCATATTCTTTGATTTTGTTATAAAGGGTGCCGCGTGAAATGCCAAGTAGATCTGCTGCTGCACTTTTGTTTCCATAGGTTTTTTGAAGAGTCTCTTCTATTAGCCTAGCTTCTTGGAGAGAATCTTCTTCTTTTTGAACTTCTGTGAAGGAACTTGCATCCTTCAGATTGTCAGGAAGGTGCGTAAGGGTAATCAACGACTGATCACTTAGAAAAATCATTCGTTCAATTGTATTCCTCAGCTCGCGAATATTGCCTGGCCAATCGTATTGCATAAAGGCTTCGAGAACTTCAGAGCTGATGAAAGGGGCCTTCTTTTTATACTTTTTACTAAATTCCTGTACAAATTGCTGAGTCAATGCTTCAATGTCTTCTTTATGGTCTCGAAGCGGCGGAATGATAATATTAATGACGGTCAGCAAATAGTAAAGATTTTCATGGAATTCACCGGCTTTTAGCAACTCTTCCAAAGGTGTCGTGGTAGAGGCTACAATTCGGGTTTGGACTTGAATTTCTTCCGTGCCTCCAACGTGATAAAAGGATCGTTCTTCCAAGTAACGGAGAAACTTAACTTGAATTTCAAGAGGCATTTTATCAATTTCTTCAATAAATAACGTCCCGTTATGAGCCTGCTCCAGTTTTCCCGCAATGGTCGTTGGATCTTCTGAAAAGACATCTTTTTGATGACCAAAGAGCTCAATTTCCAGGAGTCCAGATGGAATAGTGGCGCAATTTAAAGATAAAAAAGGTTCTTTATGTTTGGATCCCCCGTAGTGGATGGCCTGAGCCAGCATTTCTTTCCCAGAACCAGGTTCTCCTGTTAATAAAATAGGCATATCTGTAGATGCCACTTTTTTGGCAATGTCAACAGCTTGCTTAATTTCAGGACTGATACCCGCGAAAGAAGAAAATGGATTATCTTTCGGAATGAGAAGAGACACATCAATTTCTTCATTTAATCTTACAATATTGGTAATGTCATGTTCAGTTGCGACTCCACCTATGACTCGATTGTTTCTTATAATAGGAGATGCATTGATGAGCACGTGAGTTTGTTCATTAGGACGATGATACGTTCCGCGCACAGGGCGCCCTTCATTTAGAATCGTATGTAGAATGATGGATTCATCTTTGAAATGCTCTCCGATTTTTCTACCAATAATATCATCTCTCTGAATCTTATACGTATGTTCCGCAGCAGTATTCCACAAGATTACATTTCCTTCATTATCGACCGCTGTCACTGCATCATTAATGGTTTCTGCCAATGTATCAAAATAGGAAGCTAATATCTCATTTTGGCTATGCAAATGTGTAATCCACTGTGAAGGTGTTACAAGTCCTATTGTGGTTTCTTGGTTTTCTGCTTGAATGAGGACTGGTCTGTTCCAGTTTGTGTTGGCTTGTAAATTGGCTAACGTAGAAGTAGAAGATGAAGGCCAATTTGTGTCCGCTATTACTTTTTTAATGGACGATGCCTCGTCATGACCTGTTAAAAGGTATCGTTCATCTTTTTGTATTACATAAAAGGTACTTGCTGTGACTACAACGAAATCATAGTTTGAAAGTTCAGATTTCACTTTAGCTAAAGAAGTTGATTCTTCAACTGTTGTAAAGGAGTTATTTATAAGAACTTGATCAACGCTTGCCATACTAAACCCCTCTCAGTACATATTTTTTATACTGTATCATAATTTAGAAATTGGCGCAAAAGCCTATCTTTTTCAAACAATTACGCAGCTTACTCTCTTTTATTGCTTTCATCCAAAGAGTTGTATTCCCTTCGAAAAGGGTAGTATAAGAATTTAGTGGGTAATAAAGTAACAGGGTAAAAAATAAAAACAAACAAACACTATATAAGATTAATACTCATTAGTTTCATTTATGATTATAAAGTGATAAAATACGAATATCAGTTCGTGTTTTCGGTTTTTACATATCGTAATAAAAAATAGATAAAACAAGAAAATGGAAACGGAGGCCTTCATTTGAAAGATCAGTTTGAATTAGTATCCCCATATCAACCGCAAGGTGATCAGCCAAAGGCAATTGAAAAGATTGTGAAAGGAATTAAAGAAGGTAAGCAGCATCAAGTTTTGTTAGGTGCTACAGGAACGGGAAAAACCTTCACCATGTCTAATGTTATTAAGGAAATAAATAAGCCGACATTAATTATGGCTCATAACAAAACGCTTGCTGGTCAATTGTACAGTGAGTTTAAAGAGTTTTTCCCCAATAACGCAGTCGAATACTTTGTCAGTTACTACGATTACTATCAGCCTGAAGCTTATGTACCTCAAACAGATACATTTATTGAAAAAGATGCAAGCATTAATGATGAAATTGATAAACTTCGTCACTCGGCAACTTCTGCTCTTTTTGAACGAAAAGATGTCATTATTATTGCCAGCGTGTCCTGTATTTATGGATTAGGGTCTCCGGAAGAATACAAAGAAATGGTCGTATCTCTTCGAGTAGGAATGGAAAAAGAGCGCAATCAGCTGCTTCGTACGCTAGTGGATGTACAGTACGAAAGAAATGATATTGACTTTAAGCGCGGAACGTTTCGCGTTCGCGGTGATGTTGTGGAGATTTTTCCTGTATCTCGAGATGAACACTGTATTCGCGTCGAGTTTTTCGGGGATGAAATTGACCGCATTCGAGAAGTTGACGCTCTAACAGGAGAAATTATTGGAGATCGTGAACATGTAGCTATCTTCCCGGCATCTCACTTCGTCACGAGAGAAGAAAAAATGCGTGTTGCCATTCAAAACATTGAAAAAGAATTAGAAGAACAGCTAGAGAAGCTAAAAGAAGCAGGAAAGCTTTTAGAAGCGCAGCGCTTGGAGCAGCGCACGCGCTACGACCTAGAAATGATGAGAGAAATGGGCTTTTGTTCGGGAATCGAGAACTACTCTCGTCATTTAACGCTTCGTCCCGCTGGTTCTACACCTTATACACTGCTGGACTTCTTCCCGGAAGATTTCCTTCTTGTTGTGGATGAATCACACGTTACGATTCCTCAAGTTAGAGGAATGTATAATGGAGACCAAGCGCGTAAACAAGTGTTAGTGGACCATGGTTTCCGCCTGCCGTCCGCATTAGATAACCGCCCGCTTAAATTTGATGAATTTGAACAGCATATTAACCAAATTGTTCATGTTTCCGCAACACCAGGTCCTTACGAACTTGAGAAGGCACCTGATGTGATTGAACAAATTATCCGTCCAACGGGATTATTGGATCCAAATATTGAAGTTCGACCAATTGAAGGGCAGATTGACGATTTAATTGGAGAAATTCACGACCGGATTAAGCGAAATGAACGAGTACTCGTTACGACGTTAACAAAGAAAATGTCTGAGGATTTAACGAACTACTTAAAAGAAATCGGCATTAAAGTTCAATATCTTCACTCTGAGGTGAAGACGCTCGAGCGTATTGAAATTATCCGAGAGCTGCGGCTTGGAAAATACGATGTGCTTGTAGGAATTAACTTACTTCGTGAAGGTTTAGATATTCCGGAAGTTTCGTTAGTAACCATATTAGACGCGGATAAAGAAGGATTCTTGCGTTCAGAACGATCGCTTATTCAAACCATCGGACGTGCTGCGCGAAATGCTAATGGACATGTCATTATGTATGCAGATCGCATCACAAACTCCATGGACATTGCTATCAATGAGACCAAGCGTCGTAGAAGTATTCAAGAAGCTTACAATGAAGAGCATGGTATTACACCAACAACGATTCAAAAAGAAGTTCGAGGCTCAATTCGTGCAACAGTAGTAGCAGAAGATACAGAAACGTATGAAGAAGCACCGGCATTTGATAAGCTCAACAAAAAAGAAAAAGCAAAGCTCGTAGAAGAAATGGAACAAGAAATGAAAGAAGCAGCCAAAGCGCTTAACTTTGAACGCGCAGCTGAGCTTCGTGACTTGATTCTAGAATTAAAAGCGGAAGGGTGATAAAACATGGCGATGGAAAAAATCGTGGTAAAAGGTGCACGAGCCCACAATTTGAAAAATATCGATATTGAAATCCCACGAGACAAATTAGTGGTGTTAACAGGGTTATCAGGTTCTGGTAAATCTTCTTTGGCTTTCGATACAATCTATGCAGAAGGACAAAGACGTTATGTCGAGTCGCTTTCGGCATATGCAAGACAGTTTTTAGGTCAAATGGATAAGCCCGATGTAGATTCGATCGAAGGATTGTCGCCTGCTATTTCAATCGATCAAAAAACAACGAGCCGAAACCCTCGTTCAACCGTCGGAACTGTGACCGAAATCTATGACTATTTGCGCCTTTTGTTTGCTCGTGTAGGAAAGCCGATTTGTCCTAATCATGGAATTGAAATTACGTCTCAAACGATTGAGCAAATGGTAGATAGAATTTTAGAGTACCCTGAACGCACAAAACTTCAAGTACTGGCCCCTGTGGTATCTGGCCGAAAAGGCACCCACGTAAAAGTATTAGAAGATATTAAAAAGGAAGGGTACGTTCGCATTCGAGTAGACGGAGAAATGCGTGAAATAACAGAAGAAATTGAACTGGAAAAAAACAAAAAGCACTCCATTGAAGTAGTGATTGATCGCGTTGTTGTAAAAGAAGGTGTAGCCGCTCGTTTGTCGGACTCTTTGGAATCAGCTCTTCGCCTTGGAGAAGGGAAAGTAATTATTGACGTGATAGGTGAAGAAGAACTGCTTTTTAGTGAGCATCATGCTTGTCCAAAATGTGGTTTCTCCATTGGAGAACTTGAGCCCCGCATGTTTTCATTTAATAGTCCGTACGGGGCGTGTCCAACGTGTGACGGGTTAGGAACGAAATTGGAAGTAGATAAAGATTTAGTTATTCCTAACTATGACTTAACGCTTCGTCAGCACGCAATTGCACCTTGGGAGCCAACAAGTTCTCAATACTACCCGCAGCTGCTTGAAGCCGTATGTACACATTACGGCATCGATATGGACGTGCCGGTGCGAGATATCCCGGAACATTTATTTGATAAAGTATTATATGGCAGCGGTAAAGAAAAAATTTACTTTCGCTATGAAAATGATTTTGGCCAAGTAAGAGAAAATCATATCGAATTTGAAGGCGTGCTTCGGAACGTAGAACGCCGTTATCATGAAACAAGTTCAGATTATATCCGTGAGCAAATGGAAAAGTACATGGCTCAGCAAGCTTGTCCAAAATGTAAAGGAAATCGCTTAAAACGCGAAAGCTTAGCGGTGCTTATTGACGAAAAGCATATAGGAGATACAACACGCTTTTCAGTAAAAGAAGCATATGATTTTTTTGAAAGTCTCAGCCTATCTGAAAAAGACATGAAGATTGCGGATATGATACTGCGTGAAATTCGTGAGCGTCTAAGCTTTCTCATTAACGTGGGACTTGATTATTTAACATTGAACCGCTCTGCTGGAACTCTTTCAGGAGGAGAAGCACAGCGGATCCGTTTGGCTACTCAAATTGGTTCTCGCTTGACGGGGGTTCTTTATATTTTAGATGAACCTTCTATCGGTCTTCATCAACGTGACAATGATCGCTTAATTCGCACAATGCAAGATATGCGCGACATTGGAAATACGTTGATTGTTGTAGAACATGACGAAGATACGATGATGGCAGCTGATTATTTAATTGATATCGGACCAGGAGCCGGCGTACACGGGGGTGCCGTTGTTTCTCAAGGTACGCCTCAGGAAGTGATGGAGGATGAAAACTCTTTAACGGGTCAATATCTATCAGGAGAGAAGTTTATTCCTCTTCCAGCAGAAAGACGGTCAATAGATAAAGATCGGATGATTGAAATTATAGGAGCAAAAGAAAACAATTTAAAAAATGTAAAAGCAAAGCTTCCGTTAGGTATGTTCACGGCTGTTACAGGTGTATCTGGATCAGGTAAGAGTACGCTTGTAAATGATATCCTTCACAAATCATTGGCGCAAAAGCTGCATAAAGCAAAAAGCAAAGCAGGAGAACATAAAGAAATCAAAGGCATTGAACACTTAGATAAAGTCATTGATATTGATCAGTCTCCAATAGGCCGTACGCCTCGTTCGAACCCTGCAACGTATACAGGTGTATTCGATGACATTCGAGATGTATTTGCCCAAACAAACGAAGCAAAAGTGCGCGGATATAAAAAAGGCCGTTTTAGCTTTAACGTGAAAGGCGGCCGTTGTGAAGCTTGTCGAGGAGACGGTATTATTAAAATTGAAATGCATTTCTTGCCAGATGTATACGTCCCTTGTGAAGTCTGCCACGGAAAACGATATAATCGTGAAACTTTAGAAGTGAAATACAAAGATCAAAACATTTCAGATGTGTTGGATATGACGGTTGAAGACGCGCTTCACTTCTTTGAAAACATTCCAAAGATTAAGCGGAAGCTGCAGACAATTTACGATGTAGGACTTGGTTATATCACGCTTGGACAGCCGGCTACTACTTTATCCGGTGGAGAGGCACAGCGTGTAAAGTTAGCTTCAGAGCTTCACCGCCGCTCAACAGGAAGAACGCTGTACATTTTAGACGAACCGACTACCGGTCTTCATGTCGATGATATTGCACGATTATTAAAAGTGCTCCAGCGTTTAGTTGAAAATGGAGATACGGTTCTAGTGATCGAACATAATTTAGACGTCATCAAAGCTGCTGATTACCTGCTTGATTTAGGGCCTGAAGGTGGAGATAAAGGCGGACAAATTGTGGCTACGGGTACGCCAGAAGAAGTGGCAAAAGTAAAAGAATCCTATACGGGTCATTATTTGAAGCCAATTTTAGAACGTGACCGTAAGCGTATGGAGAAAAAAGTTGAAAAAGCAGAGGCATTAACTCGTTAAAAGACACCAGCATTGGTGTCTTTTTTATAAAGAATGAAACTTTTTAACTCATTAAACCGTAATACATGATATAAGGAGTTGATTATTATGGAAGGAAATCGCGTACTATCTTCCTTAAATTATTTTAGCGTTTTCTTTGCACCATTTTTATTACCTATTATTATTTATTTTGTTGTTCATAACATAGAAGTAAAGAAACATGCAAAAACTGCATTTTTGTCACATTTATTACCTATCGCTACAGCGATCTTGTTCTTATTCTTCTTGCTTCCTGCTCTTACTGGCTCTAGTGGAACGGTATTTATTCTTTTAATTGTAGCTTTAGTTGTTGTTTCTTTAGTTAATGTTGTTGTATTTGTATGGAATATTGTAAAAGGGATACAAATATTAAGCAGATAAAAGTTAAATGACTAAAACGTAAAGAGGAGATGGAACGTATGAGTGAAAAGCGCAAACAAATTTTACAGATGGTAGAAGAAGGAAAACTTAGCGTAGATGAGGCTTTAACTTTGCTAAATTCACTGGAAAAAGACTCAGCTAATGATTCTTCCTATGCTACGCCTGATAAAGCTGAGCTATCCCCTTATGTAGGAGGAAAACAGAAAAAAACGTACGCTTCTAAGTCATCTCAAAGCTCTTTAAAGGAAAAATTATTTACATTTGTAGATCAAACGGTAAAAAAAGTAAAAGAAGGAGATTTAGATTTTAACTTTGGTCCTTCGATTGACGTTCAGCACATCTTTCAACAATCAGAAGCATATATTCAAGAGATTGATGTAGATTTAGCAAATGGAAGCGTCCAACTCCGACCTTGGGGGAGTACAGAAGTACGAATAGAGTGTGAAGCTGCTATCTACAAAGTAGAGAATTCGGATGAAGCGCGCCGCACTTTCTTGCAGCATACGGCATTTTCCATTGAAAATGGCAAATTGCGCTTTGCAATTCAGCAAAAGCAAATGAAGGTGAAAGCGATTATTTATATTCCAGAAATGGAATATGAACGCGTCAAGCTCCGTATGTTTAATGGTTCAATCGATGGGGAAAGACTAAGCGTACGAGACCTGAAAGCCAAAACAGCTAATGGTACCATCCGCTTTTACGATGTGAATAGCCATTCTCTTGAAATGGAGACATCAAATGGGCATATGGAACTTTCTCGAATACTCGCTTCAAAATGTGAGCTTGAAACAATCAATGGAACGGTTAAATTTGATGGGGACACAAAGAAAATTGACGTTCAAACATTTAACGGAGATATTGATACGTATTTAAAAGGAGAGCGCATTGAAAAAGCATTTTTCAAAACGACTACGGGGAGCATTACGCTCTATACGCCGCCCCACCTCTCCGTTGATGGAGATTTGAAATCTAACTTTGGGAATTTTACATGTACACTTCCTGAGATGGAAATAGTAGATGAGAAAAAAGAAACGGTGATGAAACAACTTCGTTTCAAAGCCAATGTCGCTTCGCCTAAAGGCTATAAATTGTTAGCTGAATCCAAAACGGGCTCAATTGTTATAAAATAGAAAACGCTTGTTTTAGTAAAAAAGCAAAGGAGATGATTAACGTGCGAAAGTTGTATCGTTCGCGAACAAATCGCAAGCTTGCGGGTGTTATCGGCGGTATTTCTCAGTATATCGGAATAGATGCTTCACTACTGCGCGTATTGTTTATCATCAGTTTATTTTTTACAGTAGGTACCCCGGTCATTTTATATATGATTTTTGTGTTTTTAGTTCCAAATGAAGAAGGAGATTTCTAAAAATGTTATTGCGTGGAATCATTAGTATTTTAATCAATGCCCTCGTATTAATCGTAATCGCAGGTTATATCGACACCTTTCACTTAGAATCAGTCAGTGCAGCTATTATCGCGAGCTTGATTCTATCGATTTTGAATGTGTTTGTTAAGCCGATTTTAATTTTACTTACCCTGCCGGTGACATTTCTTACGCTTGGCCTATTTTTATTCGTCATTAATGCCATTACGCTGATGATTACACAAAGTGTTATGGGAGATTCTTTTAATATTGACGGGTTTGGTACAGCGCTTTTAGCCTCAGTAATCATGTCGCTTTTAAATGCGCTTATTCAACGAGTGATTGTTGAACCGCTTCAAAATAGAAGATAACTTTCTTGCAATATTTAATTTTCTAAAAAAGATGGTAAGGCGATGCAGCCTATGCCATCTTTTTTTTCTTTTCTTTCCGTATTAATGATAAAATAAAAAGGCTAGTAGAACCAAACGCGACATAAAAGCGAGAGTTGGATATACTGTAGACATGAACAGGTATATGACTGTTCATAAAAGGAGGATGCACGGTGGTTAAAGTACGTACAAAAGACATCATTGAGAAATTTAAATTAGAGCTTATTAGCGGAGAAGAAGGAATCGACCGCCCTATTTCAACGAGTGATATTTCACGTCCAGGTATTGAAATGGCAGGTTATTTTACATATTACCCAGCAGAACGTATCCAGCTGTTAGGTAAAACAGAACTATCATTTTTTAAACAGTTAGATGATGAACAAAAAAAAGTTCGAATGGAAAAGATGTGTACAGATATCACGCCGGCTATCATTGTTTCGCGCGAAATGGATGTACCGAAAGAACTTATCGAAGCTTCAGAGCGTGAATCAGTTCCTGTGCTGCGTTCAAGCTTTAAAACAACGCGACTTTCCAGCCATTTAACGAATTTTCTTGAAAGCCGGCTAGCACCTACTACTGCCCTGCACGGCGTATTAGTTGATATATACGGAATTGGTGTATTAATCATGGGAAAAAGCGGCGTTGGTAAAAGTGAAACAGCTCTAGAGCTTGTTAAGAGGGGACATCGCCTAGTAGCCGATGACTGTGTGGAAATCCGTCAAGAAGATCAAGACACGCTTGTAGGAAACGCGCCTGGTTTAATCGAGCATTTGCTTGAAATTCGAGGACTAGGGATCATCAATGTGATGACGCTATTCGGCGCAGGAGCTGTACGAAGCTATAAGCGAATTTCACTTGTTATTCAGTTAGAGACATGGGATCAGCAGAAACATTATGATCGCCTTGGTTTAGAAGAAGATAAAATGAAAATTATTGATACAGACGTTACAAAAATTACATTGCCAGTACGTCCGGGACGAAACTTAGCTGTTATCATTGAAGTGGCAGCAATGAACTTCCGCTTAAAGCGTATGGGTATTAACGCAGCAGAACAATTTTCTGCACGTCTAACAGATGTAATTGAAGAAGGAGATCGTGAAGATTTATAAGAAAGGGTGTTAACTTGTGGAAGCAACTATTCAGCCGTTAGATCGCGTTTTCCTTGAAATTGGCCCTCTAACGGTCTACTGGTACGGCGTAATTATCGGTGCAGGTGTTCTATTAGGTCTTTATATTGCGACCAGAGAAAGCGTAAGAAGAGGCTTATCAAAAGATACATTTGTTGATCTTATCTTATTTGCTGTGCCAATAGCTATTATTTGTGCACGAATTTATTATGTATCCTTTGAATGGGGATACTATTCAAAGCATTTAAATGAAATACCTCAGATTTGGCAAGGGGGGATTGCCATTCATGGTGGCTTAATCGGAGGCGTATTAACTGCCATTGTGTATTCGAAAGTAAAAAAGATTTCATTTTGGAAGTTGGCTGATATTGCTGCGCCTAGTTTAATCCTTGGCCAAGCCATTGGGCGCTGGGGAAACTTTATGAATCAAGAGGCACACGGGGGGCCGGTTACCCGTGCTTTTTTAGAAGGGTTGCACCTTCCAAATTTTATTATTAACCAAATGTATATTAACGGTACATATTATCATCCTACGTTTTTATACGAATCATTATGGGATTTTGCCGGATTTATCTTGTTGATGGTACTTCGCCGCACCAGTCTGCGAAAAGGAGAAATTTTCTTATCTTATTTAATCTGGTACTCAGTTGGACGCTTCTTTGTAGAAGGGCTTCGCACGGATAGCTTAATGCTGACGCATACACTCAGAATCGCTCAAGTTGTTTCACTTGCACTGATTGTAATAGCCATTATTTTAATTATTATCCGCCGCGTGACGGGAATGAGTAAACAGAAATACTTAGAGAATGAAGAAGCGCAATCTAAGGCGTAAATGAAGAAAAGCTACAAGGTTTACACAAACTTGATTTGACGCAAGGGAAGGAAATGAATAATGACGATTAATACGGTTTTGTTTGATTTAGACGGTACGTTAATTGATACAAATGAATTAATTATTGCCTCGTTTACTCATACGCTTAATCACTATTATCCTGAACAATATACTCGTGAAGATATTTTACAGTTTATGGGACCTCCTTTATACGACACGTTTGTAGAAATGGATAAAACGAAAGTAAACGAAATGATTGAGATGTATCGCACGCATAATCTAGCCAATCACGATTTGCTTGTTAAAGAATTTGAAGGCGTACTTGAAACAGTTAAATGGCTGCACGAGCAGGATTATAAATTAGGTATTGTCACAACAAAGCAAAGAAATACGGTCATGATGGGGCTTAAGTTAACAAAGTTAGATCAGTTCTTTGATACAATTGTTGCAATTGAAGACGTAACAAATGCAAAGCCGCATCCTGAGCCAGTAGAAAAAGCACTGAAGCTGCTTGATGCTAAACCTGAAGAAGCGCTGATGGTGGGAGATAACCATCACGACATCGTTTCTGGCCAAAGAGCTTATACGAAAACAGCTGGAGTTGCTTGGAGTGCAAAAGGAAGAGATCATATCGCTTATTATAATCCTGATATTATTTTAGAGAATATGACGGATTTAATTGATATATTAAAAGGAGAACGTCAGTGAGAAAAACGACGCGCTATCCGGTTAAAGGAGCTAATTCCCTTTGGCATGTCTATAAGACCGTGCCTTTTTGGAAAGTAGTGCGCAACTTCCTAATCATTCAATGCGCTCGTTATACGCCTTTTCTTTCGATGAAAAACTGGCTGTACAAAGCGTGCTTAGGGATGAAAGTAGGACCTCAAACATCCTTTGCCCTTATGGTGATGCTCGATATTATGTTTCCTGAAAAAATACAAGTAGGACGCAATACGGTCATCGGATACAATACAACTATTCTCGCTCATGAATATCTGATAACGGAATATCGTCTTGGAGATGTCATCATTGGGGATGAAGTGATGATTGGAGCAAATAGCACCATCCTTCCAGGTGTAACAATAGGCAATGAAGCGGTTGTAGCGGCTGGAACGGTGGTTCATAAAGATGTAGCACCCGGTTTCTTTGTTGGAGGTAACCCTATGCGTGTCATCTATACAAAAGAAGAAATGGAAAAGCGCAGGGAAGCAGAACCTAAAGCCACAACTTAGCAAGAACTAAGCTGTGGTTTTTTTTGTAAATTTGAACAGCTGGCGGTTGACGGCTGACTTTATCGGGTGTAAACTATCAATAACTTTAATTTGTTATTTCGCTAATGCATTAGCGTGATAAAGTGAAATCAACCTATCAATGGTTCCTTAATAGATAAAATCAAGCTTAAAGGACGTGTCGGAATGTCAAAGTTATTTATGTTTGAAAAACCCCTTGGAATGAGAGATACCCTGCCAGCTCTTTTTGAAAGAAAAAAACAAGTTCGCAATCAGCTAGCAGATGAAATCAGCAGCTGGGGCTATCAATATATGGCAACGCCTACTGTGGAATACTACGAGACGGTAGGAAGCGCATCAGCTATTTTAGATCAACAATTGTTTAAACTTTTAGATAAAGAAGGGCATACGCTTGTGCTGCGACCGGATGTAACAACGCCATTTGCACGTGTGGCCGCTTCAAAACTTTTAAATAATTCTCCTTTGCGCTTAGCTTATGAAGCAAATGTATTCCGAGCTCAGCAGCGTGAGGGTGGCCGCCCGGCGGAGTTTGAACAAATAGGCGTTGAGCTAATTGGAGACGCTACGATGAGCAGCGATGCTGAAGTCATTGCTCTCATGATCGGCGCCTTAAAAAGAGCGGGACTTAAATCATTTAAAGTGGCAATTGGCCACATCGGGTTTGTTAATTCGCTTTTTTTAGAAATTGTCGGAAATGAAGAACGTGCTAACGTGCTTCGCCGCTTTTTATATGAGAAAAATTACGTGGGCTATCGTAATCATGTAAAAGATTTGAATCTATCTTCTATTGATAAACAGCGTCTCCTTCAGCTGCTTAACCTGCGCGGAGATGAAAAGAAGATTGAAGAAGCGGTTGAACTAGTTGAGAACGAAGCTGGTAAAAAAGCCGCCGGTGATTTGAAAAAGCTATGGAATATGCTTGATGCGTACGGTGTAACGGATGAAATTAAAATTGATTTTAACTTAGTCAGTCATATGAGCTATTACACAGGTATTTTATTTGAAGTCTTTGCTGAAAACGTTGGTTTCCATATCGGTAATGGAGGACGTTATGACCAGCTTCTTGAAAAATTTGCGTCTAAAACACCAGCTACAGGATTTGGAATTCAGCTCGACCGCTTAATTGAAGCGCTGGGCGAAGAAGTATATGAGCCTTCAGCAGTATACGGCATATTATATAGTCAAGAGCGTTTAGATGAGGCATTAGCTTTAGCTGCTGAACAGCGCAAGCAAGGATACCGGGTAGTGACTCAGGAAATTGCAGGCGTTGATGATGTTGATGTATTTACTGCACAGTTTGAAGAAGTCACGTTTCTAATTGGAAAACGAGGCAAGGGGGGACAATAATGAGTGAACTATTAACAATTGCAATGCCAAAAGGACGTATTTTTGAAGAAGCAGCTGAACTTTTGCGTCAAGCAGACTTTCAATTGCCGCCAGAATTTGACGATTCGCGCAAGCTGATTGTAGACATTCCTGAAGAGAACATGCGCTTTATTTTAGCAAAACCAATGGACGTTACTACTTATGTAGAATACGGAGTAGCGGATCTTGGTATTGCAGGCAAAGACGTAATGTTAGAAGAAGAACGAGATGTATATGAGCTGTTGGATTTAAATATTAGTAAATGTCATCTGGCCGTTGCCGGTTTGCCTAATGCTAAAAAATCAGAAATTGCTCAAAAAGTGGCAACCAAATATCCAAATGTAGCATCTACTTATTTCAGGGAGCAAGGAGAGCAAGTAGAAATTATTAAATTGAATGGTTCGATTGAATTAGCGCCTTTAATCGGCCTTGCTGATCGGATCGTTGATATTGTATCAACGGGACAAACACTAAAAGAGAACGGACTTGTTGAATTGGAGCACATTGAAGATATTACATCGCGTTTGATTGTGAACCCTGTGAGCTATCGTTTAAAAGACGAACGAATTGATGATTTAGTGAATCGTTTAGCCCAAGTGGTTCAACCTGTATAAAAGAGGTGACATACATTGAAAATTACACGTGTAACAGAACAAGTGAGCTTAAAGCGTACGATTGATCAAGGGACGAGTGCTCAAAGAGAAATTGTCGTAAATATTTTAAAGCAGGTGCAAGAGCAAAAAGACGAAGCTTTAAAAAGGTATACAGCCCAATTTGACGGCGTTGAGCTTTCTTCTTTGCTTGTGACAGAACAAGAAAAGAAGCGTGCTTATGAGCTGGTTGATTCAGATATGCTGTCAATCATTCGTGAAGCTGCTGACAACATTCGTGATTACCACGAAAGAATGGTCGAGCAGTCTTGGATGACAACAAAAGAAGACGGCACCATTTTAGGGCAGAAAGTAACGCCTTTAGATGCAGTAGGTGTTTATGTACCGGGAGGCCTTGCGGCGTATCCTTCTTCCGTTTTAATGAATGTCATTCCTGCTCAAGTGGCAGGTGTAAAACGTATCGTGATGGTTTCACCTCCAGGAAAAGACGGCGCGCTTCCTGCTGGAGTAGTGGTAGCAGCGAGTGAGCTTGGGGTCAAAGAGATTTATAAAGTAGGGGGAGCTCAGGCAGTAGGAGCACTTGCCTATGGAACAGAAACAATTCAACCCGTCGATAAAATTGTAGGGCCTGGTAATATCTTTGTTGCATTAGCGAAACGAGAAGTATATGGCTTAGTAGACATTGACTCAATTGCTGGACCTAGTGAAATTGTCGTACTAGCAGACGATAAGGCTAAGCCGAACGAAGTGGCCGCTGATTTATTGTCTCAAGCAGAACATGACAAATTAGCTTCAAGTATTTTAGTTACACCTTCTATGAAATTAGCCGAAGCTGTTAAAGAAGAAGTGGAAAGACAAGTAGAATCTTTACCTCGTAAAGAAATTGCAAAACCTTCTATTGATAACCATGGCGCTATTTATGTGACCGGGTCATTAGAAGAAGCGATTGAGGCTGTTAATCAATTAGCTCCTGAGCATTTAGAAATTATGACTGAAAGTCCACTTGAACTTTTAGGTTCCATTCGTCATGCCGGTGCTATTTTTCTAGGAAGATACAGCTCAGAACCTGTTGGCGATTATTTCGCGGGACCAAACCATGTTCTTCCAACAAATGGGACAGCAAAATTCTCAAGTCCTTTATCAGTTGATTCATTTGTGAAGAAGTCTAGCATCATTTCATACAGCCAACAAGCCCTGCAGAAAAATGTCTCGAAAATCGCAGCGTTTGCTCGTTTAGAAGGGCTAGAAGCTCATGCAAGGGCGGTTGAAGAACGCTTTAAAAAATAAGGTGGAGATTAAAAGAAAAGAGTAGAAATGTTGTTTTCTTTACTTATTACATGCACAGTTGAAAGGAGTTTCACAATGAGAGAGTCAAGTATTAAACGTACAACAAACGAAACGGATATTGCATTAGCGATTGGAATCGATGGAGAAGGAAAAGCGAACATTGATACAGGCGTTCCTTTTTTAAATCATATGCTCGATTTATTTACAAAACACGGACAGTTTAACCTTGATGTAAAAGCAGATGGAGACACGGAGATTGATGATCACCATACAACGGAAGATATCGGTATTTGCCTTGGTCAAACGTTCAAAGAAGCGCTCGGTGATAAAAAGGGAATTAAACGCTATGGAAATGCTTTTGTACCAATGGATGACGCGTTGGCTCAAGTTGTAGTAGATTTAAGCAATCGTCCTCATTTTGAATTTAAAGGTGACATTCCCGCGTCGCGCGTCGGTACATTTGATACAGAGCTTGTGTATGAATTTTTATGGAAATTTGCATTAGAATCTCGCATGAATGTACATGTAATCGTACACTACGGTAAAAATACACACCACATTATTGAAGCGGTATTTAAGGCATTAGCACGTGCTTTGGACGAAGCGACAACGATTGATCCGCGTGTCAAAGGTGTGCCTTCGACGAAAGGGATGTTGTAAATGATTGGCATTATTGACTATGGGATGGGAAACTTATACAGCGTAAGTAAAGCTCTTGAACGATTAAACTATGACTATATTATCTCCGCAGATCCTGCAGAACTAAGAAAGGCAAAAGGACTGATTCTTCCTGGAGTTGGAGCATTCAAAGATGCGATGGAACAGCTGAATCAAACAAAGCTGACGGACTTTATTAAAGAAGAAGTATCAAAAGGAATGCCTTTGCTTGGAATTTGTTTAGGTATGCAGCTGTTATTTGAAGAAAGCGATGAGAACGGCGTAACAAAAGGGCTGGAACTGTTAAAAGGGAGAGTCGAGCGTATTCCCGGCATTACTGCCGAAGGACAGACATATAAAGTCCCGCATATGGGCTGGAACTCTTTAGATTTTCATCAGCAGTCTGCTCTGCTTGATGGAATCAGTGAAGGCCACGTGTACTTTGTTCACTCTTATTACGTAAAAACAAATGACCAAGACGTGCTTTTAGCAACAAGTCCTTATGATGTTGAAGTTCCAGCAGTTGTTGGAAAAGAACACGTATTTGGCACTCAATTCCACCCTGAAAAAAGCAGTGCAATCGGAATGCAAATGCTGCAAAATTATGCAAACTTCGTAGAGAAAAGGAGCCCATCGTATGAGCAAATTTGAAATATATCCAGCCATTGATATGCGCGGAGGAAAGTGCGTCCGTTTGCTTCAAGGAGATTACACAAAAGAAACGGTGTACGGAGATTCTCCGGTAGATATGGCCACACAATTCGCAAGTGAAGGTGCTCAGTGGATTCACATGGTTGATTTGGACGGCGCAAAAGCGGCCAAGCGCGTGAATGATGAATTTGTGCTAGGTGTGAAAAAGAAATTAGATGTACGTGTGCAAATTGGAGGAGGCATTCGCTCAGAAGCTGACGTTGCTTACTATTTAGAAAACGGAATTGACCGCGTTATTTTAGGAAGTGCAGCTATTTCTAATCCTGAATTTGTGAAAAAAATGCTGAAGGAATATGGTGCGCGTATTGCTATTGGTATTGATGCACGTGATGGCTATGTTGCGACGGAAGGCTGGGTGGAAACATCTACAATCAAAGCGACAGAACTAGGAAAAGAATTGGCTAATGCTGGCGCGGAAACATTTATTTTCACGGATATCTCTACGGATGGTATGCTGTCTGGTCCTAATGTGGAAGGAATTGTTGAAATGGCTAGGGCTACTGGAAAAGGTGTGATTGCATCAGGGGGAGTTAGTAAACTTGCTGATCTAGATGCACTAAAGAAATATGAAGCTGACGGCGTTATTGGTGCGATTGTAGGGAAAGCACTTTATACAAATAAGTTTACAGTAGCTGAAGCACTTCAAGAGGTGAAAGCTTAATGATTACAAAACGAATCATTCCTTGTTTAGATGTAAAGGACGGCCGCGTGGTAAAAGGAGTTCAGTTTGTGGAACTTCGAGATGCAGGAGATCCTGTAGAGTTGGCGAAATTTTACGATGAAGAAGGCGCAGACGAATTAGTCTTTTTAGATATTTCTGCTTCTCATGAAGGACGCAAAACGATGGTACATGTTGTAGAAGAAGTAGCATCTCAGCTAGCGATTCCTTTTACGGTGGGCGGAGGAATTAATGCACTAGAAGATATGAAGAGAATGCTTCGTGCTGGTGCAGACAAAGTGTCATTAAATACAGCGGCCGTACTCAATCCAGCACTGATTACAGAAGGGTCCGACTTTTTTGGAGCTCAGTGTATTGTGGTAGCAATCGATGCTAAGTACGATGAAAGCTTACAATCATGGCGAGTCTATACACACGGAGGCCGCAACGCAACGGACTGGGAAGTAATTGACTGGGCAAGAGAAGCAGTGAAGCGAGGTGCGGGTGAGATCTTGTTAACGAGTATGGATAAAGACGGCGAAAAGTCAGGATTTGATTTAGCATTAACCAAAGCAGTCAGCCAAGCGGTGAGCGTTCCTGTTATTGCTTCTGGCGGCGCAGGAAATGGTCAAGATTTTGTCGATGCGTTTGAAAAAGGAGAAGCTGACGCGGCTTTGGCGGCTTCGATCTTTCACTATAAAGAAACATCTGTAAAAGAAATTAAAAGCTATGCAAAACAACAAGGAGTGAGCATTCGATGACGATTGAAAACATTAAATTCAACAGTGGTGGACTTGTACCAGCTATTGTACAAGACGCTGTGAGCAAAGAAGTTTTAACATTGGCTTATATGAACGAAGAATCACTTCAAAAATCAATTGATACACGTGAAACATGGTTTTACAGCCGTTCTCGACAAGAGTTGTGGCACAAGGGCGCAACCTCTGGGAACACACAAAAAATTGTGAGCATGGCATATGACTGTGATGCTGATTCTCTTGTTGTAAAAGTGGAGCCTCAAGGTCCTGCTTGTCATACGGGGGCTTACAGCTGTTTTAATGAAACAATTCTTGGTGAAAATAAACAAAACGATAATCGGTTTGCTATTATTAATGAGCTAGAAGAAGTAATCGCTAAGCGTGAAGCTGAAATGCCAGAAGGAGCTTATACGACGTACTTATTTGATAAAGGCGTAGATAAAATCCTCAAAAAAGTAGGAGAAGAAGCTGGTGAAGTGATTATTGCAGCAAAAAATCGTGACCATGATGAGCTGAAGTGGGAAGTTGCAGATTTATTGTACCACGTACTTGTTTTACTTCGTGAGCAAAAGCTGCCTTTAGACGATGTCCTATCAGTATTAAAAGAGCGTCACTCTAGCTAATAGCCACATAGTGAAAGGAGAGAAGGAGTTGTCTCATTTTAGATAAAAGAGGCAAAACCTTCTCTTATTTGCGTCAAGAAACGGATGCTTGCAGGCTCCTTTTTTGAATAGAGGTATTAAACTTCTTGGCAAATGTGATATACTACGAACGTCGAAATTATCAACTTATTTGGAGGGCTTAATGGAAAAACACTCAAAAGTAATTCAAAAAATGGCACAAGTAATTCCATTTTCGCAAACGGGTGACTTCTATTTCGAAAAAGCGCTGCAGGCGTTTGAAGAAGAGGAGTCAGATAAAGCGCTCAAGTATTTAACGCGTGCAAACAAAGAAAATGCCCGTAATCCACAGCTTCTTACACACGTTGGAGTAGCTTTAACGGAGCGGGGAGATTATCAAGATGCCAACGAGCTTTTTCTCCATGTGATTCATCATATGGACGATACATTAGGAAGCTGTTACTACTATATAGCCAACAGCTATGCGCATCTTGGACTGTTTGAAGAATCAAAAAAATACGCGATGTATTACATTGAGCATTTTCCAAATGGTGACCTCTTTCGATCGGCTACAGATCTGTTAGATTTACTATCAATTGATGTGGATGAAGAAGATGAAGAGCCTAAAAATCAGCTAGGCGACATGCTGATTATAAAACAAGAACAAGCAAAAAGACTGCTTGAAGAAACGAATTTTGAAGAAGCAGTGGATTTGTTAACTGAAATAATTGATGAGTATCCAGAATTCTGGTCTGCATATAATAATTTAGCGTTAGCTTATTTTTATTTAAATAAAATTGATGAGGCAATGGATTTGCTGAATGGAGTATTAGAGAAAAACCCTGGAAATCTTCATGCGTTATGCAATCAGCTGATTTTCTATTATTATTGCCATAAGCATAAAGAAGTTGAGGAGCTTACAGACGGGCTTAGCCGCGTTTATCCGATGTCATTTGAACACCGCTATAAGCTCGGAGCAACATTTGCGTTGATTGGTCAATACAAACTATCATACAGATGGTTAAAAAAGCTTTATACACAAGGATTTCAAGGAGACAACTCATTTCATTATTGGCTCTCATATGCCTCTTACTATACCGGACGTGAAGCGTTCGCTAAAGAAATGTGGAAGCTGGCATTGGAAGACGTTCCTGATAAAGAAGGAGAGGAGCCTTGGCGCATCAGTCAAAAAGCTGCGAAGGTTTTTCAATCGAAAGTGGATGTTACAGCGAAACAGAAGTGTGCAACAAAAAATGTTCACGATCAGCTTTACAGCTTGTATATGGCAAAAAAGCTTCCTGAACAGCAGCGTCTGCTTCTTTTAGAAGAAATCAAGTCGTCCATACATATGAGTACACTTTTGGATGAAGTATATACGTACGTATGGCAGGATAAACAACATGTGATTTTTGAGGTGGCAGATGTTATTGAACTGGAGATGGAATCGCAGGCTGAAAGTGATACCCAGGATCTTTTAAGCTTTTGGTTTTATGTATATGTACAGGTATATAAACAATCCTATGATTTTCAGCATGTGAACGTAAATGCATGGGCTGCAGCCGTCACATATATATGGGCGAAAGAAAAAAGGCAGGTTATTACTCAAGCTGATGCGGCAAAACAATATTCCATTTCCGCTGCAACAGTTAGAAAGTACAGTAAAATTGTGAATACGTTATTAAATTGAGCAAAAAAATAGACGATAATAGGAAGAACATATTAGGATAGTGATAACGAAATAATTATCCATAAATTTGGAATCAACTACGAAGGAATTTCCTAAAAGGAGTGTAAAGCAATGACAGAAGAAAAAATTTATGATGTCATTATTATTGGGGCAGGCCCAGCAGGTATGACTGCTGCTGTATATACATCTCGTGCAGATTTATCAACACTAATGATTGAACGCGGAATTCCAGGCGGTCAAATGGCTAATACGGAAGATGTAGAAAACTATCCAGGTTATGATCATATCCTTGGTCCTGACCTTTCTAACAAAATGTTTGAGCATGCAAAAAAATTCGGTGCGGAATATGCGTACGGTGATATTAAAGAAATCATCGACGGAGAAGAATACAAGACAGTTCGTGCAGGCAGCAAAGAATATAAAACACGTTCAGTAATCGTTGCTACTGGTGCGGAATATAAAAAATTAGGCGCGCCAGGAGAAAAAGAACTAGGCGGCCGCGGCGTATCTTATTGTGCTGTATGTGACGGCGCATTTTTTAAAGGTAAAGAGCTAGTTGTTGTAGGCGGTGGAGACTCTGCGGTTGAAGAAGGCGTATATTTAACACGCTTCGCAACAAAAGTAACAATTATTCACCGACGCGATGAGCTTCGCGCGCAGAAAATCCTACAGCAGCGCGCATTTGACAACGAAAAAGTTGATTTTATTTGGAATACAACGGTCAAGGAAGTAAATGAAAAAGACGGTAAAGTAGGCAGCGTAACGTTAGTAGACACAAAAACAGGTGAAGAGCGCGAGTTCGGTGCGGACGGCGTATTCATTTATGTTGGAATGGTTCCACTAACAAAACCATTCGAAAGTCTAAACATCACAAATAAAGAAGGATATATTGAAACGAACGAGCAAATGGAAACAAAAGTACCAGGTGTGTTCGCAGCTGGAGACGTTCGTGAAAAGGCTCTTCGTCAAATTGTAACAGCTACAGGTGATGGCAGCATTGCTGCTCAAGCGGCTCAGCACTATGTAGAAGAGTTAAAAGAAAAGTTAAAAGCTATTCAGCAATAAGGCTGAAATCAATCTTTTACAAAACGTAATTCGGTTTTAACTGTTCTGTAACACCTGTGAAACATTGATGGGGTACTATATAGATAGTAATTGACCCCCTTTTATAAAATATATGTATGTCGGGCATAGGACGTGTTCCTATGCCTCTTTTTTGTGACTATAACAGATTGAATTTACGTATATAACAGCAAGGGTCTATTTTCAGAAAATTTAGTAATAGTTAGTTCATCTCCGTTGTGAGAGAAGTTTGTTTCGTAGTATAATAAAAGAAAATGTCAGTATACATATGATGAGGTGGAAAACATGCAAAGGGTCACAAATTGTGTATTAATGAAAGACGATAAAGTATTGTTGCTTCAAAAGCCACGAAGAAACTGGTGGGTGGCCCCGGGTGGGAAAATGGAGCAAGGAGAATCTGTAAAAGACTCTGTTGTAAGAGAATTTCGTGAAGAAACGGGAATTTATTTGAAAAATCCCACTGTAAAAGGTATCTTTACTTTTACGATGAAAGAAAACGATCAAATTTCATCTGAATGGATGATGTTTACTTTTTTTGCTACAGATTTTGATGGGACAAATGTGCTAGAATCAGAAGAAGGCAAACTCGGTTGGCATAATTTGAGTGAAGTAAGTGAATTGCCGATGGCACCGGGAGATCATCACATTATCGATTATGTAGCAAAAGGGTCGGGTGTTATTTATGGCAACTTTACGTATACAACGGATTTCGAGTTATTATCTTATCGAATTGATCCTTGTTAATGATAAATAGACATGTATGCATAGATTGAGGGGGATGGAAAATGAGTACTGGGTCTGTAAGCGATATTCAATTAGTGATTATTACTGGAATGTCAGGTGCAGGAAAAACAGTAGCAATTCAGAGTTTTGAAGATTTAGGGTTCTTTTGTGTAGATAATTTACCCCCTACATTGCTACCGAAATTTTTAGAACTCATGAAAGAGTCAGGGAATAAAATGAATAAAGTTGCTCTTGTTATGGACTTGCGAGGCAGAGAGTTTTTTGAAAGCCTGTTTGAAGCATTAGATAACATGAGTGAAACAACGTGGGTCACGCCACAAATTTTATTTTTAGATGCAAAAGATTCTGTATTGGTGACACGCTATAAAGAAACGAGACGTTCACATCCGCTAGCTCCTTCGGGTTTACCTTTAGAAGGAATTGGTATGGAACGTGAGCTTCTTGAGGAGTTAAAGGGAAGAGCTCAGCTTATTTATGAGACGTCAGAGTTAAAACCAAGAGAGCTTAGAGAAAAGATTTTAACTCAGTTTTCGTCGCACGCTTCACAGGTTTTTACTGTTAATGTGATGTCGTTTGGTTTTAAATATGGTGTACCTATTGACGCTGATTTAGTCTTTGATGTGCGCTTTTTGCCAAACCCTCACTACATTGATCATATGCGTCCTAAAACAGGGCTTGAAGAAGAGGTTTCTTCTTACGTATTAAAATGGACGGAAACTCAAAAGTTCATTGAAAAAGTAGTAGACTTACTTTCGTTTATGCTTCCACAGTACAAGCGAGAAGGTAAAAGCCAGCTGGTCATTGCTATAGGATGCACAGGCGGACAGCATCGCTCCGTCACATTAGCTGAATATTTAGGTCACCATTTCCAGAATGAATACAAAACTCATATTTCTCATCGTGACATTGAGAGGAGAAAGGAAAATCATAGATGAGCAGTGAACAGCTTCCAAAAGTTGTCGTCATTGGGGGAGGAACGGGTTTACCAGTGCTGTTAAGAGGGTTGAAGGAATACCCTCTTGATCTTACAGCCATCGTAACCGTAGCAGACGACGGGGGAAGTTCTGGCCGATTGCGCGATGAACTTGAAATCCCTGCTCCTGGTGATATTCGAAATGTGCTAGTTGCTTTATCTGATGTAGAGCCACTAGTTGAAGAGCTTTTTCAGCATCGATTTGATACAGGAAATGAGCTTACAGGCCATTCTCTTGGCAATTTGTTGCTTGCAGCTATGACGTCTATTACTGGCGATTTTGTGCATGCTATACGAGAAATGAGCAAAGTACTAAACGTCAGAGGGAAAGTACTTCCAGCAGCTAATCAAAGTGTTGTGCTGCATGCGGAGATGCAAGATGGATCCATCGTAACAGGTGAATCTAAAATTCCAGAAGTCAATAAAAAAATTAATAAAGTATTTTTATCGCCCGCCGATGTGAAACCGCTTGTCGAGACAATAAAAGCTATTCGACGCGCTGATTTAATTGTACTGGGGCCTGGAAGTCTTTATACAAGTATTTTGCCGAATTTACTGGTGCAGGATATTTGTAACGAGCTTTGTTCGACAAAAGCAAAGAAAGTGTACGTATGCAACGTGATGACGCAGCCGGGTGAAACATTGGGCTTTAAGGCAAGTGATCATATTAAAGCGCTTTACAATCATATGCCGTGTGCATTTTTAGATGCGATTATCGTCAATAATGCACCTATTCCAGCACCTTTGAAAAAGAAATATCAAGTAGAGCAGGCTCAGCCTGTAGAATATGATCGTGAAGTATTGCTAAAATTAGGGTTAGAAGTGATTGAAGATCAAATTATTCAGTATGACGGCAGCGTAATTAGGCATGATACAAAAAAAGTAGCAAAGCTTGTGTATTCTATGCTGACATCGCTGCAAGGTAAAGCGAATACGGGTGTTTAACACTATTTCCGTATGTAGATTGGAGGTGAAGTTATGTCATTTGCATCAGAAACAAAAAAAGAGTTAACGAATTTAGAAGTCAAAGATTGCTGTGCAAAAGCAGAGCTTTCTGCATTAATTCGAATGAATGGTTCACTTTCTTTTTCGAATAAAAAATTCACAGTTGATGTTCAAACAGAAAACGCAGCGATTGCTCGGCGCATTTATGTCCTGCTTAAGAAAAATTATGATGTGTCAGTAGAACTGCTTGTGCGTAAGAAAATGCGGTTGAAGAAAAACAATGTGTATATTGTTCGATTAGTAGAGAAAACGAGAATGCTTTTGGAAGACTTAAAAATTGTAGAAGAAGGATTCACGTTTACACATCGTATTTCACCAGAGCTAGTACAAAAGAAATGCTGTAAGCGATCCTACTTAAGAGGCGCATTTTTAGCCGGCGGTTCTATTAATAACCCAGAGACATCATCGTACCATCTTGAAATCTTTTCATTGTATGAAGAGCACAACGAAGCTTTATGCAATTTAATGAACGAATTTCAATTGAATAGTAAAACATTAGAACGGAAAAAAGGCTATATTAACTATTTGAAAGAAGCTGAAAAAATTACGGAGTTTCTAAATATCATTGGAGCCCATAACGCTCTTTTACGGTTTGAGGATGTAAGAATCGTCCGAGATATGCGAAATTCCGTTAATCGCTTAGTTAATTGTGAAACAGCTAACTTAAATAAAACGATCGGAGCGGCTATTCGTCAAGTGGAAAACATTCGTTATATTGATGAAACAGCTGGATTAGACATCTTACCAGAAAAGCTAAGAGAAATTGCTCGTTTGCGTGTAGAATACCAAGACGTTACGTTAAAGGAGCTTGGTGAGATGGTATCTGGAGGTCAAATTAGCAAATCGGGCATTAACCATCGGTTGCGTAAAATTGACCAAATAGCAGACAAGCTTCGCGCCGGTCAGCCAGTCACATAAGGGGAATTGCAAGGGGGAGGATTTTATCATGGAAAAACAAGTAGAAGTAAAATTAAAAACGGGATTACAAGCTCGTGTTGCGGCACTATTCGTGCAAGAAGCAACTCGTTTTACATCTGATGTGTACTTGAAGAAAGATGAGAAAGTAGTCAACGCTAAAAGTATCATGGGGTTAATGAGCTTAGCGATTAATAACGGTTCTCTTATTACGCTCATTGTTGAAGGGGTAGATGAAAAAGAAGCAATGGATGCGTTAGTCGCTTATGTAGAGAACGATGCATAAAAAAACCTTTCCCGCTGCGGGAAAGGCTTTTTTTTATTTAGGGTCGTTTTCTAATACTTTGTCAATTAGACCGTATTCTAAAGCGCGTTCAGCAGTCATGAAATTATCACGATCTGTATCACGTTGTAGCACTTCTAACGGTTGACCTGTACGCTCAGCTAAAATTGAATTTAGTTTTTCGCGTAAGAATAGAATACGTTTTGCCGCGATTTCGATTTCAGTAGCTTGTCCTTGAGCACCACCAAGAGGTTGATGAATCATTACTTCACTGTTTGGAAGAGCAAAACGTTTGCCCTTTTCACCAGCAGCCAGTAAGAAAGCACCCATTGATGCAGCCATACCGATACAAATTGTAGAAACTTTTGGCTTAATGAATTGCATCGTATCATAGATAGCCATTCCAGCTGTAATAGAGCCACCTGGACTGTTGATATAAAGTGAGATATCTTTTTCTGGGTCTTCAGCAGCTAAGAATAAAAGCTGAGAAACGATTGAGTTAGCTACATTATCGTCAATAGCACTACCCAAAATAATAATGCGGTCTTTTAATAAACGTGAATAAATGTCATAAGCACGTTCACCACGGTTTGTTTGTTCAATAACTGTAGGAATTAAGTTCATATTAAATTCCTCCTTAACAAGAATAATTTGTTATGTACCTATAATACACGTATGGTCAATAAAGGTCAAACAAAAGAACCTCTACTACACATATTCGCTTAAAAGACTATGTATTCCTCTTTGACATTATTAAAATTTTTCCCCCTTCTAAAAAAAATAAACGTAGTATTCTATTGAAAAGAGAAGTTTTCTCTCCTATAATGGAAGTTGTGACAAATATGCCCTCGTAGTGTAGTGGATAGCACAAGAGATTCCGGTTCTCTTAGGGTGGGTTCGAATCCTGTCGAGGGCGTCTTAAAACGTTGCGGATTACGCAACGTTTTTTATTTTGAGTAAAAAGGCTCATCTTTTCAAAGAATAATATTTATTTTTCTCCTATAACCCTTTATACGCGCAAGGAAGCAAGAAATTAATTCCATTGTACCGGTTGCGGAATTTGTCAGAATACTATAAAACAGTATATAAGGAAAAGAAACACGGAGGAGGAATAAATATGAAATATAAGAACAAATTTTTCATTGTCAGTGCATCGTTAGCGCTATTGCTATCTGCATGCGGGACGAACGAAGATTCTGCTCAGCCGAAGTCTAATGATCAAGCAGAAAATGTTCAGCAGGATACGGTTTCTAAATCTGATCAAACATCAGGCGCTGAAAAAGAAGAGACGAAAAAAGATGCTGATTCTAGCGAGGCCTCAACCAAACCTTCAGGAAGTCAGTCATCAACTAGCGAAACAGCTGAAGATAAACAGCCGACGCCTTCTTCAGAAACAAAACCAATAAAAAGCCCAGAACAAGACTATTCTATCCAAGTAATGGACGGCTATAAACTAACGGGTGAAGAACCAGGAAAAGATGCATTAGTATTAACTTCAGATGATTCTCAATTTATGCGTATTGAAATGCTCTCATCAGAAACGTCGATGGACGAGGCCGCTCAATCTGTTAAACAAACGGCAACAGCAGTTAATAAAAATGCAGCAGAGAAAAAGAATCTTGAAGAGAATGGAATCTTCAAAGATTCTGTTTGGTATGAAGCCACATCTGGCGATCATACGGTAAACGTCGTGTTGGTTAAAGGAAAGAAACCAATGAAGCTAACCATCTTCACGAAAAATGACGAAGAAAACTTGGACAAGTTTATGCAAATGGCACAAACCATTCAATAAGTAATTCTTCTATATATTATACACATGCAGAAAATTCGACATGACGAAGAAAACGTCATGTCGGATTATTACTCGGATCATGTCATGTGGTTGGTGCGAATTATAATGAAAAGTTATAAAGGTACATAGCTCTATTACTTTTTTGATGGTTAGTAATTAAAAATAGGATGAACCGCTTCGTTAGCAAAGGTTGACGGAGATTTTTTGATGAAAAAATTACATATAAAAAATAGTTACATGCTCTTTGAAAGCGTTTTTATAGTAAAATAGATGAAGGGGAGGGGAGAAATAATGGAGATTGGATTATTTCAGCAGCAGTCGTTAAAGCTGACGATGTCAAAAGAATTATCACAAGCTATTTCTCTTTTACAATATTCATCGATGGATATTGTAGCGTTTTTACATGAGCAGGCGCTTCAAAATCCGCTTATAGATTTTTCAGAGCTGCCCGTCTATACATCTCACAATCAAAAAAATCATGCAACTTCTGATTCAACAGATTATATGAGCAGTATACCAGCTCCTAAAGAAACGCTGTACGAACATTTAATGAATCAATCCGCATTGTTAAAATTAGATGAATGTGAGCAGGCAGCCGTTGAATTTGTTATTCATAGTCTGGATGATGCCGGCTATTTGCACGATGAGTTAATCATACTTGCTAACCAGCTTGGCCAAGGTCAAGAGCAGGTTGAAAAGGCTCTTCAACTTGTGCAGCAGATGGACCCGGCAGGAGTAGGGGCAAGAAGTTTACAAGAGTGCTTAATGCTTCAATTAAAAAGAAGTAATCAATGGACAGAAAAAATAGAGCAAATTTTGACACATCACTTTGAGGAATTTGCGTATAAAAAATGGATGAAAATCTCAAAGTTATGTCAAATCTCACTTGAAGCTCTTCAACAATTACATGAACAGATTAAGAAATTAAATCCTCGTCCTGGATCATTTTATATGAAGTCCAATGAACGATTCATTGTACCGGATTTTATTGTAAAAATTGAAGATGGAAATGTCGTTGCTTATGCAAATGAGGATTTGGAACCTCGTCTTTCAGTGAATGAACAATACAAACTTCAGCTGAAAAATAGGCAGAACCAAGAAATGTTTTCTTATTTGCAAGAGAAATATCGTGAATTTCAATGGATTATGAAAAGTTTACACACACGCAAAGATACATTAAACGCATTAATGAATACCTTACTCGTTGAACAAGAAGCATTTTTTAAAAAGGGTCCTTCGTATTTGAAGCCGTTAACAATGAAGGAAGTAGCGGAACAAACGTCTGTGCATGAATCAACGATTAGCCGTGCTACTCGGCACAAATATATTCAAACGCCTTTTGGCACCTTTTCAATGAAATCTTTTTTCTCAACTAGTATTCAACTGGGCAACAACGAAGCGACTTCTACAACTCACGTAAAAGAACTGCTTAAAAAGCTAGTATCAGAAGAAAACAAACAGCGTCCGCTTTCAGATCAGCAGTTGGCTAACGTCTTGCAAAGCAATTATAACGTTACTATTTCAAGAAGAACGGTAGCCAAATATCGAGATCAATTAAACGTTCTACCATCCAGTCAACGAAAACTTTTTGTCACGCAGTAAAGGAGTGGGAATGTGGAAGTCGTACTGTATACCAAAAATGGCTGTCACTTATGCGATGATGCAAAGAAGCTGCTTGCAGAGCTGCAGTCGGAGTTTCCCTTTCAGCTTATTGAACGAGATATTTACAAAAACGATGAGTGGCTGGAAAAGTATCATCTTGCCATTCCTGTAGTAGAAATGGATGGAGAAGAAGTGGAATACGGAAAAATAACAGGTATTCCGTTAAGAAAACGCTTACTTTTAAAAATAGGCAACACATGAGTTGAATAAAGGATTCACTCCTGTTAGAATAGATTTTGTAGCAGGGTGAATTTTTTTTGCGCAAGGTGGGACATAATATGTCTATATGGGACAAAATGTGTCCAGCGAGTTTATGCCTTAAGGGGATTTTAACATGCGTTCTTTAATAGAAGTACAACGAAAATTATTACCTGAACTTCTCTCAGTTATGCAAAAGCGCTATCAAATCTTGCAATACATACGTTTAATGCAGCCGATTGGCCGCAGAAACTTAGCTGTAAGCCTTGGGCTAACAGAGCGTGTGTTACGAAGCGAAGTAACATTCTTAAAAGAACAAGATTTGATTGACATTTACCCTAGTGGAATGACGCTTACAAATGAGGGAGAACTCCTTCTGGCTGAATTAGAAGAAGTAATGAAGGAAGTTTCAGGACTTCGATTATTGGAAACAACATTAAAAGAGGCGTTTTCTTTATCAGAAGTTGTTGTTGTATCTGGAGATAGTGATCAGTCTCCTTGGGTCAAAAATGAAATGGGTCGAGCATCTGTTTCGTGTATCAAGGAGCGCCTTGTTGGTAAAAAAAATACCGTTGCTGTTACAGGTGGTACCACGCTTGCCGCCGTTGCCGAAATGATGACACCTGATTTAAAACACCCTGATGTACTTTTTGTACCTGCTCGCGGAGGGCTAGGTGAAAATGTACAAAACCAAGCAAATACGATTTGTGCTAAGATGGCTGAAAAGTCCATGAGTCACTATCGCTTGCTTCATGTTCCAGATCAGCTTAGTGATGAAGCATACCGATCCATTATCGGTGAACCATCTATTAAAGACATGCTTCATTTAATTAAGTCTGCTGGTATGGTTGTTCATGGAATAGGAGACGCTATGACAATGGCAGAACGCCGTAAAACACCACAAGCTGACTTAGAAAAAGTGAAAAATGGACATGCTGTAGGTGAGGCATTTGGATACTATTTTAATCATCAAGGCGAAGTTGTTCATAAAGTTAAAACAGTTGGCATACAACTCGATGATTTAAAGAACAATAAATGTGTTATTGCTGTTGCAGGAGGTTCATCAAAAGCAAAGGCAATTAAAGCGTTTATGCAACAAGCGCATGATTCGATTCTCATTACAGATGAAGGCGCCGCGAAAGAGTTAGTAAGGGATTTTAATTAATCCCTCATATAAAAAAATACTTTTTACATTCAAGGAGGAAATACCCATGGCAGTAAAAATTGGTATTAACGGATTTGGTCGTATCGGCCGTAACGTATTCCGTGCAGCTTTAAAAAATGATAACGTTGAAGTAGTAGCAATTAACGACTTAACAGATGCTAACATGCTTGCTCACCTTTTAAAATATGATTCTGTACACGGAAAATTAGATGCAGAAGTAGTAGTAGATGGTAGCAACTTAGTAGTAAACGGTAAAACAATCGAAATCTCTGCTGAACGTGACCCAGCTCAATTATCTTGGGGCAAACAAGGCGTAGAAATCGTTGTTGAATCTACTGGATTCTTCACAAAACGCGCTGACGCTGCAAAACACTTAGAAGCAGGAGCTAAAAAAGTAATCATCTCTGCTCCAGCATCTGACGAAGATATCACAATCGTAATGGGTGTTAACGAAGACAAATACGATGCGGCTAACCACAACGTAATTTCAAACGCTTCTTGTACAACTAACTGCTTAGCGCCATTTGCTAAAGTGTTAAATGACAAGTTCGGTCTTAAACGCGGAATGATGACAACAGTTCACTCTTACACAAACGACCAACAAATCTTAGACTTACCACACAAAGATTACCGTCGTGCTCGTGCAGCTGCTGAAAACATCATCCCAACTTCAACTGGTGCTGCTAAAGCTGTATCTCTAGTATTACCTGAATTAAAAGGTAAATTAAACGGTGGAGCTATGCGTGTTCCAACTCCAAACGTTTCTTTAGTAGACTTAGTTGCTGAACTTGACAAAGAAGTAACTGTTGAGGATGTAAACAACGCTCTTAAAGAAGCTGCTGAAGGCGATCTTAAAGGTATCCTTGGTTACAGCGAAGAGCCACTAGTATCTGGTGACTACAATGGTAACATCAACTCTTCTACAATCGATGCATTATCTACAATGGTAATGGAAGGTAACATGGTTAAAGTTATCTCTTGGTACGACAACGAGAGCGGATATTCTAACCGTGTAGTAGACCTTGCTCAATACATCGCTGCTAAAGGACTATAAGAATAACTTAAAATTCGTTTCTATTTTATTCAATAAGACAGAAATCGACTAGACTTTCCTTTTTTATTGGATATCTGAAAATAGAACGACTATAATAAGACTTGCTAAGGAAGAGAGGGGCATACCCCCTCTTCCTTGATTTATGTATTGGCTTCTACATGAAAAAGCGTCATAAGCAGCTAACTGGAGTTTCACTTTATATAGAAAGGCGCCAATATATAAAATGAAATGTACGGTGGTTTGTGGATTGATGATTACATAGAAGCCTACTTGCTTAGTACCATAAATACTTAAGGAGGCCTTTTAACGATGAACAAAAAAACGTTGAAAGACATCGATGTAAAAGGAAAGCGAGTATTTTGTCGCGTAGACTTTAACGTACCAATGAAAGACGGGAAAGTAACAGACGAAACTCGTATTCGTGCAGCTATTCCTACTATTCAATATTTAGTAGAACAAGGTGCAAAAGTAATTTTAGCTAGCCATCTTGGACGTCCAAAAGGCGAAGTTGTTGAAGAGTTACGTCTAAATGCTGTTGCAGAACGTTTACAAGCTCTTCTTGGTAAAGACGTTGCAAAAGCTGACGAAGCTTTTGGTGAAGAAGTAAAGAAAACAATCGACGGTATGAGCGAAGGCGATGTTTTAGTACTTGAAAACGTACGTTTTTACCCAGGTGAAGAGAAAAACGATCCTGAATTAGCAAAAGCATTTGCTGAATTAGCAGACGTGTACGTAAACGATGCATTCGGTGCAGCTCACCGTGCGCATGCTTCAACAGAAGGAATTGCACAACATATTCCAGCAGTAGCAGGTTTCTTAATGGAAAAAGAGCTTGATGTGCTTTCAAAAGCATTATCAAACCCAGAACGTCCATTTACTGCAATCGTTGGTGGAGCAAAAGTTAAAGACAAAATCGGTGTAATTGACCACTTGCTTGATAAAGTAGATAACTTAATCATCGGTGGAGGACTTTCTTACACATTTATTAAGGCACTAGGCCATGAAGTAGGTAAATCACTTCTTGAAGAAGACAAGATTGAACTTGCAAAATCTTTCATGGAAAAAGCTAAGAAAAACGGAGTAAACTTCTACATGCCAGTGGACGTGGTAGTAGCAGATGACTTCTCAAATGATGCTAATACTCAAGTTGTATCAATTGAAAACATTCCAAGCGATTGGGAAGGCTTAGACGCAGGACCGAAAACGCGTGAAATCTATGCTGACGTAATCAAAAACTCTAAGTTAGTTATTTGGAACGGACCAATGGGTGTATTTGAATTAGACGCATTTGCTAACGGAACAAAAGCAGTAGCTGAAGCTTTAGCAGAAGCAACTGACACATATTCAGTAATCGGCGGAGGAGACTCTGCAGCAGCTGTTGAAAAATTCAATTTAGCTGATAAAATGAGCCATATTTCTACAGGTGGCGGTGCGTCACTAGAGTTTATGGAAGGTAAAGAACTTCCAGGCGTAGTTGCATTAAACGATAAGTAAGTTTATGTTTCAGTAAGACGGAGGACCGACCTGACGACTGATAATATAAAACATTATCAAGCAGCGAAGAAGGGTGACCAAGAGATAAAAGGGACCGAATCACTTTTAACAGCACCCTCTTGGACATCTAACGCGTGAAGGGAAAACCCACAATAAACAAAGGACGGTGTTATACATGCGTAAACCAATTATTGCAGGAAACTGGAAAATGAACAAAGTACTTTCTGAAGCAACTAGCTTTGTTGAAGAAGTAAAAGGAGCAGTACCATCTCCTGAAAGCGTAGATTCAGTAGTATGTGCACCTGCACTATTTTTAGATCGTTTAGTAGAAGCGACTAAAGGCACAGACTTAAAAATTGGTGCACAAAACATGCACTTTGAAGAAAACGGTGCCTTCACTGGAGAAGTGAGCCCTGTTGCCTTAGCAGACTTAGGTGTGAACTATGTCATTTTAGGACACTCTGAGCGTCGTGAAATGTTTGCTGAAACGGACGAAACAGTAAACCAAAAAACAATTGCTGCATTCAAACACGGTTTAACACCAATCGTTTGCTGCGGTGAAACAAACGAAGAGTATGAACAAGATCAAACAAAAACAGTTGTAGCTAATCAAGTACAAAAAGCATTAGCTGGTCTAACTGATGAGCAAGTAAAGCAAACGGTTATCGCATATGAGCCAATCTGGGCAATCGGTACAGGTAAATCTTCAACTGCTGAAGGTGCAAACGAAGTTTGTGCATACATCCGTAGCGTTGTTGCAGAACAATTCTCTCAAGATGTTGCAGATGCTGTACGTATTCAATACGGCGGTAGCGTAAAACCTGCTAATATTAAAGAATATATGTCTCAATCAGACATTGACGGAGCTTTAGTAGGTGGAGCAAGCTTAGAAGCAGATTCTTTCTTACAGCTTTTGGAGGCTGGTAAGTAATGAGTAAAAAGCCAGTAGCATTAATCATCTTAGATGGTTTTGCATTACGCGATGAAGATAAAGGTAATGCGGTAACACATGCAAAAAAACCAAACTTCGACCGTTTCTGGAACGAGTATCCTCATGCTACACTTCAGGCGTCTGGAGAAGCTGTAGGCTTACCAGAAGGCCAAATGGGTAACTCTGAAGTAGGTCACTTAAACATCGGCGCAGGCCGAATTGTGTACCAAAGCTTAACTCGTGTAAACGTAGCAATTCGTGAAGGCGAGTTTGAACAAAACGAAACGCTTCTAGCAGCTGTAAAGCACGCAAAAGAAAAGGGTACAAACCTTCATCTTTTCGGACTTTTATCTGATGGCGGTGTACACAGTCATATCGAACATCTATATGCATTATTGCGTCTAGCTAAGAGTGAAGGCTTAGAAAAAGTCTATATTCATGGCTTCTTAGATGGTCGTGACGTAGCACCTCAATCTGCTGAAACGTATTTAAAAGAACTTAATGAAAAAATTGAAGAGTACGGCGTTGGTGAAATTGCAACAATTTCAGGACGTTACTACTCAATGGACCGCGACAAACGCTGGGAGCGCGTAGAGAAATCATACCGCGCAATGGTGTACGGCGAAGGTCCATCATATACAAGCGCTGAAGAGTGCGTAAAAGATTCGTATGAAAATGGAATCTATGACGAATTCGTTTTACCTTCTGTTATTACAAAAGAAGACGGATCGCCAGTTGCGACAATTCAAGACGAAGATGCAGTTATTTTCTACAACTTCCGTCCGGATCGCGCAATTCAAATTTCAAATACGTTCGCAAACGAAGATTTCCGCTCATTTGATCGCGGTGAAAAACATCCGAAAAACTTACATTTTGTATGTCTAACTCACTTCAGCGAAACAGTTGACGGATATGTAGCCTTTAAGCCAATTAACTTAGATAACACGCTTGGTGAAGTATTATCTCAAAATAACTTAAAGCAGCTTCGTATTGCCGAGACAGAAAAATATCCTCACGTAACGTTCTTTATGAGCGGTGGACGTGAAGCAGAGTTTCCTGGTGAAACACGTATCTTAATCGATTCACCAAAAGTAGCAACATATGACTTGAAACCCGAGATGAGTGCTTATGAAGTGACGGACGCGTTGCTTGCAGAAATCGAAGGCGATAAGCAAGACGCTATTTTATTAAACTTTGCAAATCCTGATATGGTAGGCCATTCAGGTATGTTAGAACCAACGGTAAAAGCGATTGAAACAGTAGATGAGTGCTTAGGCAAAATTGTAGATGCAATTTTAGCTAAAGGCGGTACAGCAATCATCACAGCAGACCATGGTAATGCTGATGAAGTGATTACGCTTGAAGGTAATCCAATGACGGCTCATACAACGAATCCTGTTCCAGTAATCGTAACCAAACAAGGCTTAGAACTTCGTGAAGACGGTATTCTAGGAGATCTAGCTCCTACGATGCTTACTCTTCTAGATGTAGCACAGCCAAAAGAAATGACAGGTAAAACATTAATTAAATAATTAATTATAAAGGAGAGTTTTAAAATGCCAGCAATTCTTGACATTTATGCACGCGAAGTATTAGATTCTCGCGGTAACCCAACAGTTGAAGTTGAAGTATATACTGAATCAGGCGCTTTCGGACGCGCTTTAGTACCAAGTGGTGCTTCTACTGGTGAATACGAAGCAGTAGAATTACGCGATGGTGACAAATCTCGCTACCTAGGTAAAGGTGTATTAAAAGCAGTAGAAAACGTAAACGAAATTATCGCTCCTGAATTAGTAGGTATGGACGTAACTGATCAAATCGGTATCGACCGCCTTATGATCGAGTTAGACGGTACTGAAAACAAAGGTAAATTAGGTGCTAACGCTATTCTTGGTGTATCTATGGCAGTAGCTCACGCAGCAGCTGACTTCGTAGGTCTTCCATTATACCGTTACCTTGGTGGATTCAACGCTAAGCAATTACCAACTCCAATGATGAACATCATCAACGGTGGTTCTCACGCTGATAACAACGTTGACTTCCAAGAATTCATGATCTTACCTGTAGGAGCTCCTACATTCAAAGAAGCAATCCGTATGGGTGCTGAAGTATTCCACGCGTTAAAATCTGTTTTAGCTGCTAAAGGCTTAAACACAGCTGTAGGTGACGAAGGTGGTTTCGCTCCTAACTTAGGTTCTAACCGTGAAGCATTAGAAGTAATCGTAGAAGCAATCACAAAAGCTGGTTACGAAGCTGGTAAAGACATCCAATTAGGTATGGACGTAGCTTCTTCTGAGTTCTTCAACAAAGAAACTGGTAAATATGACTTAGCAGGCGAAGGCCGTACAGGCGTAACTTCTGCTGAAATGGTAGATTTCTACGAGCAGTTAGTTAACGAATTCCCAATCGTTTCAATCGAAGACGGTTTAGACGAAAATGACTGGGATGGTCACAAGCTATTAACTGAGCGCATTGGCGGCAAAGTACAGCTTGTTGGTGACGATCTATTCGTAACAAACACGAAAAAACTTGCTCAAGGTATCGAACAAGGCGTAGGTAACTCTATCCTTATCAAAGTTAACCAAATCGGTACATTAACTGAAACATTCGAAGCTATCGAAATGGCTAAACGTGCTGGTTACACAGCAGTAGTTTCTCACCGTTCTGGTGAAACTGAAGATGCAACAATCGCTGATATCGCTGTTGCAACAAACGCTGGTCAAATCAAAACTGGTTCTATGAGCCGTACAGATCGTATTGCGAAATACAACCAATTACTACGCATCGAAGACGAGCTAGGTGTTTTAGCTGTATACGATGGCGCTAAATCTTTCTACAACTTAAAAAAATAAGTTGAAATTATAAAAAACGGATGACGATTGTCATCCGTTTTTTTACGTTAAAATCCGGTGTATTTCACTGCCATTACTTGTACGAGAGGGTTTTTTATGATAAATTAACCTTAGCGTAGTGCGCGTACTTTATCCCCGGTAATGCCAATCAGAAGGGATGAAGAAACCCCGCTGATTGACTATTACTTGGTGTAGGAGGTGTGTCTTAGTGCATACATTGCTGATTACTTTGCTAGTGATTGTTTCAATTGCTTTGATTGTTGTGGTCGTTTTACAATCAAGTAAAACTACTGGATTATCTGGAGCTATTTCCGGTGGAGCTGAAACGTTATTTGGGAAACAAAAAGCACGTGGAATTGACTTAGTTTTACACCGTTTGACAGTAGTGTTATCTATCTTATTCTTTGCGTTAACACTTGCTGTATCTTATTTCAAACTTTAATATGTTACTGGATAGACTGCCACCTAATGCATATGTACTTGGTGTATACCAACTTATGTATTAGGTGGTTTTTTAATGGGCGTGTTGAATACTTTAATTTCATTTTTAAGTAATGATATAATATAGCTTTAGAAAAAAGTACTAAATATAGTATAAAAGCGTAAAAGTGGATGGCCACATCTCTTGTTATGTGATGACCGTCACATAAATACATGTTTTTTTCTATTAGGACTGCAGATATTATAACTAAAAGGAGTTAAATGATATATGAAAATTGCACAACCAAAGCCATTTACATTTGAAGGCGGCGAAAAAGCTGTTTTATTACTTCATGGTTTTACCGGAAATTCTGCTGATGTTCGTATGTTAGGTCGTTTTTTAGAGAAAAAAGGATACACATGCCACGCACCTCATTACAAAGGACATGGCGTAGCGCCTGAAGAACTTGTTCATACTGGTCCAAAAGATTGGTGGAAAGATGTCATGGACGGCTATGAGTTTTTGAAAAGCAAAGGTCATGAAAGTATTGCCGCTGTAGGTCTTTCACTAGGTGGCGTATTTTCACTGAAATTAGGTTACACTGTACCTATAAAGGGTATTGTGCCTATGTGCGCCCCTATGTATATAAAGAGTGAAGAAGTCATGTATGAAGGTGTTTTAGCGTATGCACGCGAATATAAAAAGCGTGAAGGTAAATCGTCTGAACAGATTGAACAAGAAATGGAAGAGTTCAAGCAAACACCAATGAACACATTAAAGTCTTTACAGGGATTAATCGCTGAAGTGCGAAATTCAGTTGATATGATTTATGCACCGACATTTGTTGTACAAGGTCGTCATGATCATATGATTAATACAGACAGCGCCAATATTATTTATAATAGCGTCGAGTCTCCTACAAAAGATATAAAATGGTACGAAGAATCTGGTCATACCATTACCTTTGATAAAGAGCGTGATCAGCTTCACGAGGATGTATATGCATTTTTGGAATCACTTGATTGGTGATAGAGATAATACGAATAAAGAAAAAGGAGGGACATGATGTGAAAGAAGAAAATCAACCCTATATAAATGAAATATTGGATTTTATGAAAAGGGATAATTATAAACCTTTGACTGTCCAAGAGCTTGCAAAAGAATTTAATACTGAGGATGCAGAGTCATTCAAAGAGTTTGTGAAGACACTTGTTATTATGGAAGAGAAGGGTTTAATTATCCGAGCAAGAAACGATCGCTACGGGCTGCCGGAACAAATGAATTTTGTCAAAGGGAAAGTAAGCGGACATGCAAAAGGGTTTGCGTTCGTAGTTCCTGAAGAAAAAGATGCGGGTGATGTATTTATTCCCCCTACTGAAACAAACAATGCTATGCACGGAGATATTGTGCTTGCAAGAGTGTCATCAGAATCATCAGGTGCTCGTCGTGAAGGAACCATTGTAAAAATCTTAGAACGAGGTACCCAGCAAATTGTAGGTACGTATACGCAAAGCAAAAATTTTGGCTTTGTGATTGCGGATGACAAAAAAATTGCAGGTGATATCTTTATTCCCAAAGCAGCAAGAAACGGTGCAGTTGAAGGCCATAAAGTAGTAGTAGAACTGACAACCTATCCGGAAGGCCGCATGAATGCAGAAGGAAAAGTTGTTCAAATTCTTGGACATAAAAACGATCCGGGGATCGATATCATTTCTGTTATCCATAAGCACGGTCTTCCTCAAGAATTTCCTGCTGATGCTTTAACACAAGCAATTGATACACCTGAAACGATTGATGAAAAAGATATCGGCAACCGCCGCGATCTTCGTGATCAAGTTATTGTAACCATTGACGGAGCAGATGCAAAAGATTTGGATGACGCCGTAACGGTTACAGAGCTTGAAAATGGAAACTACAAATTAGGCGTCCATATTGCAGATGTAAGTCACTACGTTAAAGAAGGTTCTCCGATTGATGTAGAAGCAGCAGAGCGCGGAACAAGCGTCTATTTAGTAGACCGAGTTATTCCGATGATTCCTCACCGTTTATCTAATGGAATTTGCTCATTAAATCCAAAAGTTAACCGTTTTACGCTTTCTTGTGAGATGGAAATCGATCCACAGGGTGAAGTAGTGAAACATGAGATTTTTGAAAGTGTCATCAAAACGACAGAACGAATGACGTATTCAGACGTTAACAAAATCTTAGTGGATAAAGACGAAGAAGTGTTAGAACGCTACGAGCCAATTGTTCCGATGTTTGAGCGTATGGAAAAGCTGGCAGCTATTCTTCGTAAAAAGAGAATGGATCGCGGTGCCATTGATTTTGATTTCAAAGAAGCAAAAGTATTAGTAGACGATGATGGCCATCCGCACGATGTTATTTTGCGTGAACGTTCGGTTGCTGAAAAGCTAATCGAAGAATTTATGCTAGCGGCTAATGAAACAGTAGCAGAACATTTTCACTGGATGAACGTACCGTTCATTTATCGTATTCATGAAGATCCAGATGCAGAGAAGCTTACTCGTTTCTTAGAGTTCATTACAAACTTTGGTTACACGGTGAAAGGAACAGGAAACGATATTCATCCGCGGGCACTGCAAGATATTTTAGAAGAAGTAAAAGGTACGCCTGAAGAGATGGTTATTTCGACTGTTATGCTTCGTTCGATGAAACAAGCGAAATATGAAGCAGAAAGTTTAGGGCACTTTGGTTTATCAGCGGAGTTCTATACGCATTTTACGTCTCCAATCCGTCGTTATCCGGATTTAATCGTTCATCGTCTAATTCGCACGTATTTAATTGAAGGAAAAACAGATCAGCAAACGCAAGAAAAATGGCGCGAGCTTCTGCCTGATGTTGCTGAGCATTCTTCTAATATGGAACGTCGTTCAGTTGACGCTGAGCGGGAAACGGACGATATGAAAAAAGCTGAGTTTATGGCTGATAAAGTTGGGGAAGTATTTAATGGTATTATTAGCTCTGTTACAAACTTTGGAATGTTCGTGGAGCTAGAAAATACGATTGAAGGTTTAGTTCACGTTAGTGACTTAACAGATGACTATTATCGTTACGACGAACGTCACTATGCGATGATTGGAGAAAAAACGGGCAATGTCTTCCGAATTGGAGACGAAATTGAAGTGAAAGTTGCCGATGTGAATAAAGACGAGCGTTCAGTTGACTTTATTATTGTAGGAATGAAAGAAAGTCGCAAACGCTTATCTAAAGACCGTCCTAAAGTGATTAAGGCAAAACAAAAGTCACGCAAAGATGACAAAGGAAAAGGTCGCGAGGGCAGCCGAAGCAAAAATGAAGAGTGGTCTACTCAAAAGCCAAAGAAGAAAAAGAAAAAGAGATTCTTCGAGGGTGCCCCAAATGTTAAGCGCAAAAAGAAAAAGCGTAAATAATCGAAATCGACAGCAGTGAAGCAGAAGGGTATTCCTTCTGCTTCAAAACAGCTCCATTAAACGTTTTAGTTGTTGTTTAGATTTCCATACAGTAAAATGATACATAATATCATACATATACGTAAGTACGGCTGAAGGGAAGGAACGTTTTATGCCAAAAGGTGAAGGGAAATTAATTGCACAAAACAAAAAAGCCCGCCACGACTTTTTTATTGAAGAAACATATGAGACGGGTATTGTTCTACAAGGAACGGAAATCAAATCAATTCGTAATGGGCGTGTAAATTTAAAGGACTCTTTTGCTCGTGTGCAAAACGGAGAAGTATTTCTACACAATATGCACGTTAGTCCTTACGAACAAGGAAATCGATACAATCATGAGCCGTTGCGTACACGAAAGCTATTGCTGCATAAGCGTGAAATCAGCAAGCTAATTGGCTATTCAAAAGAAACGGGTTATTCATTAGTTCCTTTAAAAGTGTATTTAAAAAATGGATACGCAAAGGTTTTACTAGGGCTTGGTAAGGGTAAAAAGAAATATGACAAGCGTGAAGACTTAAAGCGAAAAGAAGCGAAGCGCGATATCGAACGAGCATTTCGTGATCGTCAAAAGATGTGATATTACAAAATATTACAATTGCAAAATGCTCATTTTGTGATATAATAAGTATTGTTATCAGTTAGATTTCATTTTGCACACTGAAGTCGCTATCTGATGTAAGATTTTTTCTTACACATTCCGACTCCCTTTTATATGGGGACGTTACGGATTCGACAGGGGTAGTTCGAGCTTAGGTTGCGAGTCGAGGAGATGGCCTCGTTAAAACATCAACGCCAATAATAACTGGCAAATCTAACAATAACTTCGCTTTAGCTGCATAATAGTAGCTTAGCGGTTCCTCCCTCCATCGCCCATGTGGTAGGGTAAGGGACTCACTTTAAGTGGGCTACGCCGGAGTTCGCCGTCTGAGGACGAAGGAAGAGAATAATCAGACTAGCGACTGGGACGCCTGTTGGTAGGCAGAACAGCTCGCGAATTATCAATATGCCAACTACACTCGTAGACGCTTAAGTGGCGATATTTCTGGACGTGGGTTCGACTCCCACCGTCTCCACCAATACATATTGTATGGTGGCTTACCTTACTTATAACAGGAGTTAATCAAATGTATGTTCTTCATTTGATTAGCTCCTTTTTAATTTATGACTTATGTAAAATTGAAAAAAGCAGGAAAGAAATAAAAGGATGCCTCTTACACAAAGAGGCATCCTTTTACTTTTGTTTAAGCTGAACAAAAAGCAGCATAAGAAAGGAAAGAAAGACGATTGAAATAACCCATAGCCAAGCGAGATTCATGTTTCCAGAGTCAATTGCTACGTAGATAGCGGTAGGGACAGTTTGAGTTTCACCTGGAATATTGCCAGCAAACATCAAAGTGGCTCCAAATTCTCCGAGTGCTCTTGCCAGACTTAACACTCCTCCTGTTACGATGGCTTTAGAAGCTAAAGGGATGGAAATAAAGAAAAAGACTTTCCATTCGCTTGCACCATCTACTCGAGCTGCGTCTTCAATTTCGTAATCTACGCCTTGAAAGCCTGTTTTGGCAGATTGATACATAAGCGGAAACGCAACGACAACGGATGCAATAACAGCTGCCCACCATGTGAAAATAACGGGTTGTTGAAAGACCCATTCAATTGCCCGGCCGAGCAGGCTGTGTTTCCCGAAGATAACAATCAATAAAAATCCAACAACGGACGGAGGGAGAACCAACGGGAGCATTAACGCCGTTTCAATCATCACTTTTCCCTTAAAGTGTTTCCTTGATAACAGTTTTCCTATAACAGTGCCTAAAATAATAACGACAAATCCTGCTACTAATGCAATTTTAAGCGATAGCTGAAGAGGAGATAAAAATTCTTGAATCATAGCGGCCTCAATTTGCAGTGAAACCGTATTTCTTTAAAGTGTCAAGAGCCGTCTTACTTTGTAAAAATTGATAAAAAGCATTTGCTTCTTGTGGATGTTTCGAATCCTTAATAACGCCTACAGGATATACAATTGGTTTGTGAGTGCTATTATCTGCAGTAGCGACAATCTTCACCTTTTTTGAAATCAAGGCATCGGTTTTATAAACCACCCCAGCTTCAACGTTTCCTGTCTCTACATAGGAAAGAACCTGGCGTACGTCTTTAGCATAGACGGTTTTTGGCTCAATGTTTTTCCAGAGGTTCAGGTGTTCAAAAGTCTCCTTCGCATACTGTCCTGCAGGAACGGATTCTGGTATTCCAAGTGCAATTTTTTGAACAATCGGCTTTGATAGATCTTCAAAATTTGTGATAGCAGACGTATTATTCTTTGGCACGATAAGCACAAGGTCATTGCTAACCAAGTCAGTACCCTTTTCCTTAGAGATAGCTCCTGCTTTTACTAGTGCATCAAACTTGTCTTCCGCTGCTGAAAAAAATAAATCAACAGGTGCGCCGTTTGTAATTTGCTGTTGCAGCGAGCCTGAAGCTCCAAAATTAAATTTCAAGTCTATATTTGGATGCTTTTTTTCATATTGCTTTTGAATATCAGTGAGCGCATCTTTTAAGCTGGCCGCAGCGGATATCGTTAAGCTGATGTTTTTGTGCTGAGCTGCTGATTGATCTGTATTTGTTTCGTTCGAACAAGCAGCAGTAAACATAATTAAAAATAATAGTGCGAATAAGGGTTTAAAGTATTGTTGCATCGTGTCACCTCAATTAGTTGTAGTAGAGCAATTTAGTATAACTATATCACGTTCATTTAGAATTTGACTTCCTAAAAAGAAAACAGCGACTTGAAAGGGGGAAAACTTTCAAGTCGCTGCTTCATTTATTCTTCCAACGCTTTGCCCATTCCTTTTAAAAAGTGAAGTCCAAATCCAATTGCACGATTGACATCTGGATCGTTTAGCGCTCTTATAAGAGCTAATGCACTTACTTTTTTTCCTGTTTTTACATATTCATTCGCTTCGTTCATACCAGCTGTTGCGCTATTTACAAGTTTAGCCGTTACCTCTGGGTCTGCCTTCATCAAACCGCTGCTTGCACCCATAAGAGTATTAATTAAATTGGTTACCGGTTCTCTGGAAATTTGATGAAGCGCAATTTTTGAGATTTTTTCTTTCGCTTGAATCATTGAATCAGCAGCTTCAAGAACACCCATGTCGTTAAGTTCGCCAACAATACCGAGAATACGGTTCAACGCTTCTTCATTATCTGCCAGCAGAGAAGTTAAATCTTCTAATTTTTGTTGTTTTTCTTCTTCCTCGCTTAGAAGAGGTTTCTTAATTTCTGTAATAGGTTGTGCCATCTTTTCTCCTCCTATTTACTTGTTAAATGGACGTAGCCAGGACGGTTCCATTTACGCTGAACCTCGACCCCATTTTGAGGATGACGTTTTTTGTTACGCGGATTTGTAGACGGTAAAGGCGTTTCTCCACCTTTGTTTAATACTTCCATCCGTACTTTTGTTTGTTTGTAAGCCGGCGTATTTGTTCGTTGGTCGACTGCAGGTCCCGTCAAGAAGTTAATCGCCGAATCTTTATGAACAGAGTGCATTGGAAGATACAGCTCATTTGCTTTTACTCGCTCTGTAATTAATGCCTGTACTTTTACTGCTCCAAACGGTGAGATTAATCTGACAAGCGAACCTTCTTCAATTTCACGCTCCTTGGCAAGCTGAGGTGAAATTTCTACAAATACTTCCGGTACTTTTGATTGGATGCCGCTCGATTTATTGGTCATATTCCCTTCATGAAAATGTTCTAACATTCTTCCATTATTAATGTGTAGATCATATTCTTCTGGGAATTCGGCAGGAAGTACCCAATGTGATAAAGCAAAGCGTGCTTTTTTATCTGGGAAATTAAACCCATCGACGTAAAGTAACGGCGTGCTTTTTCCCTCTAAGCTCCCCCATAAGAAGCTATTCCAGCCTTCTAGGTTTTCGTAGCTGGCTTGGCTGAATAGAGGTGATAGACTAGCCATTTCTGCAAAGATATCACCAGGATGTGTATACGTCCAGTTCGCACCTAAGCGGTTGGCAATCTCTTGAACAATCCACCAATCCGGCTTTGAATCACCGTGCGTTGGTAATGCTTGATACAATCTTTGGACACGTCGCTCCGTATTGGTAAACGTTCCGTCTTTTTCAAGAGAAGGAACAGCGGGCAGTACAACATCAGCATATTGAGCCGTTCTCGAAAGGAAAATGTCTTGGACGACAAAAAAATCTAAATTTGATAATATTTCGTGTACGTGGTTAGCATTTGAATCAACAAGAGCCATATCTTCTCCGACAAGGTACATGGCTTTCATTTTTCCTTCATCAATTGAATGAAGCATTTGAATATTATCAAGCCCTGGCTTGTCTTTAATTTTTACACCGTATGCTTTTTCAAATTTCTCTCGGGCGACTGAGTCTGTGACGTGCTGATAGCCTGGAAGCCAAGCAGGAAGAGTTCCCATATCACATGCTCCTTGGACGTTATTGTGGCCTCGGAGCGGATAAGCGCCTGCTCCAGGGCGTCGATAGTTTCCGGTAGCAAGCAGCAGATTTGAAATAGCAGCTGATGTATCAGAGCCTCCTGTATTTTGCGTTACGCCCATGCCCCACAGCACACAGGTTCCATCTGCGTCGCGAATCATTTCAGCTATTTGAATGAGTGTTGCTGCCGGAATACCCGTAATTTGCTCAGCATATTCAAGCGTGTACTTTTCAAGCAAAGAGTTAAAGTCTTCAAAATAGTTGACGTTTTCTTGGATGAATTTTTCATTGTGCCATCCTTGATCAATCATGTATTTTGTTACAGCCATTAGCCATACTTGGTCCGTACCTTGTTTTGGACTGATAAAAATGTCAGAGCGTTCAGCCATTTCGTTTTTGCGCAAATCTGCGACGATTAGTTTTTGGTCATGAAGCTTATGCGCGCGTTTGATACGAGTTGCTAATACAGGGTGACCTTCAGCAGGGTTAGCTCCAACGATGATAACCAGTCCAGCTTTTGCGATGTCTTTTATCGTGCCGGCATCGCCTCCCATTCCCACTGTTCGAAATAATCCATCAGTTGCAGGAGACTGACAGTAGCGAGAGCAGTTGTCTACGTCATTTGTTTCAAACATTTGGCGAGCCAGCTTTTGAATAACATAGTTTTCTTCGTTTGTAATCTTAGAAGAAGAGATAAAACCAACTGATCCATGTCCATACTGCTGATTGATAGAGCTTAACCTGCTTGCTACTAAATCGAGGGCTTCTTCCCATGACGACTCTACAAATGCGCCATTTTTTCGGATTAAAGGCTTAGTAATACGTTTTTCAGAGTTTACAAAATCCCAGCCGAATTTTCCTTTCACACAGGTTGAAATAGCATTTGCGGGAGCATCAGAGCTAGGCTGAACTTTAAGGATTTCACGGCCTTTTGTCCATACTTCAAATGAACATCCAACTCCGCAAAATGTACAGACAGTTTTTGTTTTTTTCGTGCGTGTTTCGCGCATAGCTGCTTCCACTTCTGAAACAGCAAAAATTCCGCTGTATCCGGGTTCTACTTCTTTAACTAAATCAATCATTGGATTTAAAACGTCTTTTGGAAGTCCAGTCATAAATCCAGCTTCTCCAAGCATGGATTTTTCCATTAAGGCATTACAAGGGCATACGGTTACACATTGACCGCAGCTCACACAAGAAGATTCATTGATTGCTACACCGTCATCCCAGAGAACGCGGGGACGTTTGGCTTCCCAGTCGATAGAGAGTGTTTCATTAACTTGAAGATTTTGACAAACCTCTACACATTGTCCACAAGCAATGCATTGATTAGGGTCATAACGGTAGAACGGATGAGACATATCGACTTCATTCTCTGAGGCCTTTGGCGTATAGGGGTATTTTTGATGTTCAATCTCCATCATTTCGGCTGTGTTATGTAATTTACAGTTTCCATTGTTATTATCGCAAACGGTGCAGTATAGCAAATGATTCTCTAATAAACGATCCATTGCTTCCGTTTGTGCCGCTTTTGCGGGTGCTGATTGTAATTCAATCTTCATGCCGTTTTCAGCTTTTGTAGAACAAGAACGAACTAACTCGCCATTCATTTCAACGATACATGTGTCACAAGTTTGAATAGGGTCCACTTCAGGCACATAACAAATCTGAGGGTGCTCAATGCTTTGCTGATTAATAATTTCGAGTATGGTAGAGCCTGAAGCTGCCTTGTATTCGTTACCATTTATATGAACAGTGATGGTTTCACGACTCATTTGTTTTCCTCCTTTATATAAAAACAAAAAACCACCATGAATACACACGCCTAATCAAATAAGGGAAGTGCAATCATGGTGGAATAGTTTACTAGCAGGTCTTACTAATATGCCAATCCGGCCCATTTATATCGTTAAGAAAAAGTGATAGAGTAATAACAATTCATTATTATTATTATTCCATCTCGGTTATCTATAATTATATCGCTACGTTTTTAAATGCACAACTCTCTTCAAAAGTTTTGCTGCAAAGATTTTAGGCTTTTATTTTTTAAAGTGTTGATTTATGATAAAAAAACTGTAGGAATAAAATGCACAATTTAATTTTAATCGGTGGGAGAGCGTTGATTATGTCAAAAACTATTCATGAATTTAATGATATTATTCGGAAGCTTCGAAAAGATTTATTTGGAAAAGGACCGGAAAGAATACATACGGTTTTTGTTGAAAATATGGCTGTCTCAACACTGTATGGAAATTTAACTCCGACAGAAACATTTATTGCAAGCACTGCTGAAGGATGTGACATGGTTCATCTAGCTCGAACAAAAATGATCCAAGATGTATATGCATCGAATCCGCCGGAAGGGCTAGAAGAATTGGTAGGGGCAAAGTTGGTTAATTTATTTTCAGATATGAAAATAAAAGAAAATATAGCGGTTTCCGTATTCGTTTTTGATAAAAACATTATTTAAAAAAGGAGACATCACATGAACTCGACCGTTAAGAAGCGTACAGTTCTTAGATTTAAAAATGGTCAAATGGAAAGCGTGGAAGATAAAATTGTAACGGAGTTTCCTGTGACCGTGAAAATTAATGAAGAAGAGTTTGTCACGATGGTATGTAGCCCACAATACATTGAAGATATGGTAATTGGCTATTTAGCATCTGAAGGGGTTATTCGAGCATACAAAGACATTAAAAACATATGGGTTCAAGAAAAAGAAGGGTATGTTCATGTTACAATAGATAAATTAAACCCGTATTTTCAAAACCTTCAAAATAAACGATATATCACGTCTTGCTGCGGGGCGAGCAGACAAGGGTTTGTCTTTATAAATGATGCGCTGACTGCTAAAAAAATGAATGATATATCGGTAGAACTTTCAAGTAAGGATTGTTTTCAATTGATGAATAAGCTGCAGCAATCTGCTGCTACGTTTCAAGAAACGGGTGGCGTTCATAACGCTGCCATTTGTGATAAAAATGGTTTTATGCTTAGCAGAATGGACATTGGTAGGCATAACGCTCTAGATAAACTATACGGGTATTGCTTAAAACACCATATTTCAATTAGAGATAAAGTAGTCGTTTTCAGCGGCCGTATTTCTTCAGAAATTTTGTTGAAAGTAGCGAAGATCGGGTGTGAAGTGGTTCTTTCAAAATCCGCCCCGACTGAACTTGCTTTAAATCTAGCAGAAGAATTGGGAATTACAACGGTAGGGTTTATTCGAAATAATTCGTTGAATATTTATACATGCCCGGAAAGAATTTTAAGAGAGAGTTAATCTGCTGTGGAGAAGCTGACAGCTAGAGAGAGGAGAGATGAGGCAGATGTCATACGCTATAGTTGATACTTTAAAGCGTCCTTTACGAGACTTGCGTTTGTCAGTAACAGATCGCTGTAACTTTCGCTGTCGATATTGTATGCCTGAAGAAATTTTTGGGGCAGACTATCCATTTTTACCTGCCGAAAACATTCTTTCGTTTGATGAATTAGAGAGACTCACTAGATTATTCGCATCGCTAGGAGTGAAAAAAGTGCGTATAACGGGAGGAGAGCCGCTGCTAAGAAAAGGCTTGCCAGATCTAATCAATCGTCTGAAGCAAATTGAGGGTATAGATGATATTGCCATAACAACAAACGGTTCACTGTTAAAGAAGCATGCAGAAGCCTTATCAAAAGCGGGGTTATCAAGAGTAACTGTTAGTTTAGACTCACTTGATGAAGTGAGGTTTCAAGAGCTGAATGGAAATCGAGGAAGCGTAAAACGAGTATTAGAAGGAATAGAAGCAGCAGCTCTTGTGGGGATTTCAGTCAAAATAAACATGGTTGTTCAAAAAGGCAAGAATGAGCAGGATATTCTTCCGATGGCCCAATATTTTAAAGACAAAAAACATACGCTGCGTTTCATTGAATATATGGATGTTGGAAATTCAAACGGATGGAAAATGGATGAGGTTATAACAAAGAAACAAATTCTTGATATAGTTGGACAAGAAATGCCTCTTGAAGAAATTCTACCTCATTATACGGGAGAAGTAGCCACCAGGTATCGGTACGTCGGGACAGAAGAGGAAGTTGGTATCATTTCATCTGTCACAGATTCATTCTGTTCCACTTGTTCACGCGCAAGAGTATCGGCTGAAGGAAAGCTCTATACCTGTTTGTTCGCGTCAAAAGGATATGACCTCCGGACACTGATACGGTCAGAAGCATCTGATCGTACTGTTTGTGACACCATTTCTGATATCTGGAATCATCGGAAAGATCGTTACTCAGACGAACGAGCTAACGGAAGACAGGTCCAAGGCGCTGAAAAAGTGGAAATGTCTCATATTGGTGGATAATTCAAAAAAGCTTTATACATGCCAATCACTGCGATGATTCACATTTATAAAAGTGGGATCTTCTGCTGAAAAAGGCACGCGAAGGACGTTTGTCTGATTCAACAATTGTGTAAGCCTTCTTTCACCTTGTGTAACGAGTTGTTCAATAAGAGGAAGCGTTCTACGGTGATAGAGTGCTAGAAGCGGGTGAATGTGATCAGGCTGAACAGGAAGAACAATGTCAGGTGAGTCCGTTTGAGTCAGTGTGATCATGTGATGAACAAACTTAGCATTAATAAAAGGAATATCGCAAGAAAGAATAAAGAACCATTCAGCGCAGCAATCGATGGCAGTTAAAGCGTGATGAATTGCATACAAAGGTCCTTGATACGGGCATTTTTCAACTGCAAATGCAACATCCTTTCTTTGAAAATAAGGGAGTAAATCTTGGTTGGTAGACACAAGTATAGGTGTGACGTGATTTTCTTTTAATGCATCTATACTATATTCGTAAAATGATTTCTTGTTATAGGTTTCAAACATCTTTGGTTGACCGTAGCGAGAAGATTTTCCTCCTGCTAATACAATACCGGCAATGGACATTTATTAAATACCTCCATCAAAATATATTTGTATATTTATGCAAAAATGCCTCTGTAAAGCAGCTTAGCTTTATGTGTATAATAGCATGTTTTTAAAGAAATATCTTTGACGAAGGAATAGATAGTGAAGCCAGAGATTGAAAGAGAAAGGGAGAGAAAAGAGTGACAGAACGTTATTCACGTCAGCAGCTTTTCCAGCCAATTGGAAGTAAAGGGCAGCAGCAAATTAGAAGCAAGCATGTTTTAGTTGTAGGTGCAGGAGCTCTGGGCAGTGCTAGCGCAGAAGCCCTCGTTCGTGCTGGAATTGGAAAATTGACTCTTGTAGATCGTGATTATGTAGAATGGAGTAATCTACAGCGTCAGCAGCTTTATACAGAACAAGATGCGCAAAACAAACTACCTAAAGCTGTAGCAGCAAAAAATCGTTTGTGTCAAATAAACATGGAAGTGAAGGTTGAAGCGCTGGTGATGGATGCTCAGCCTGCTAATTTAGAAAGTATCGTCCAAACAGCTGATGTGATCATCGATGCGACAGACAATTTCGACATCCGTTTTATTTTAAATGATTTGTCACATAAGTATGAAGTTCCTTGGATATACGGCTCATGTGTAGGGAGTTATGGCACCACTTATACCGTTATCCCAAATGTAACCCCTTGTCTGCACTGCATATTGAAAAAAGTGCCTGTCGGAGGAGCAACCTGTGAGACAGCAGGAATTATTAGTCCAGCTGTTCAAATCGTGGCAGCCTATCAAATAACCGAAGCATTAAAAATTTTAGTCGAAGATGTTGAAGCTTTGCGCCACACATTTCTAACCTTTGACGTCTGGAATAATCAGCACGCTGAATTTAAGACGAGCAAAATGAAAAGTGATAAATGTTCTTCTTGCGGATCGACCCGAACATATCCGTACTTAGCGTATGAAAATCAGCTTAAAACAGAAGTTCTGTGCGGCAGAGAGACGGTTCAAATCAGACCCTCGCAGCGCCATTTGTACAACTTCGATGAATTGGAAAAACGGTTAAAAAAACAGGGGAAAGTAGACCGTAATCCATATCTTCTGTCATGTCAGCTTCCAGAGCAGCGCTTTGTAATTTTTCAAGATGGCCGTGTATTTATTCATGGAACGAATGATATTCAATTTGCAAGAAGCTTATATTATCGTTTACTAGGATGAGTAAAGGAGTGAAAAGAATGAAAGAAAAGCGAACTCCTATCCCTGTCGGAGAATGCGTTGGGCGAGTGATGCAGTATGCAAAAAACAGAAAGCAAGAAATCATTGCGCTTGAAGAAGCTCACGGCAGATTTTTAGCTGAAGATTTAATGGCAGATCATGATATTCCTGCTTTTGATCGTTCTCCATATGATGGTTTTGCCGTTCGGTCACAAGATACGAAAGAGGCATCATCACTTCATCCAGTAGAACTGGTTGTTCGAGGAGAGATAGGAGCAGGTTCTATCTTTGAACCTAGAGTCAACGCCATGCAGGCTGTGCGTATTATGACAGGAGCTCCTATTCCAAAAGGCTGCGATGCAGTTGCGATGCTTGAAGTAACAAAAGAATATACGAGAGACAATCAGCCCATCGTTCAAATCAAGCGTTCGTTTAACAGCGGAGATAACATTTCTTTTCAAGGAGAAGAAACAACAAAAGGTACTGTGCTCGCGTCAAAAGGAACGTATATCACACCGGGAGTAGCTGCTCTACTAGCCACATTTGGCTATAGTAAAGTAGCTGTCTTCAAAAAGCCTATAGTTGGAATACTTGCAACGGGAAGTGAACTAGTGGAAGTGAGTGATCCTGTTCAGCTAGGTAAAATTCGTAATAGCAATGCTCATATGCTTCGTGCACAAATTGAAAAAGCCGGAGGGAAAGTGAAATATTTTGGTGTTATGCCCGATGATTTAAATCAGTGCTACAGCGCGGTAAAATCTGCGCTATCAGAAGTAGACATGCTGATTACAACGGGCGGTGTTTCAGTAGGAGACTATGATTATCTACCGGATGTGTATAAACAATTACAAGCGGAAGTTCTTTTTAACAAAATAGCGATGAGACCAGGCAGTGTGACAACAGTTGCACGTATGGAAGAGAAGCTTTTATTTGGCTTATCGGGGAACCCTACAGCGTGCTACGTCGGTTTTGAACTTCTGGCTCGTCCGGTAATCAGTACATATGCGGGGAAAAGAACCCCTCATCTTCGGAAAGAAAAAGCTTTGTTAGGAAAAGATTTTTTAAAGCCAAATCCTTTTATGCGTTTTGTATCTGGCAGGCTTTCGTACAGGGAAGGACAGCTGATTGCTTCTCCATTAAGCTTTACAAAATCTAGTGCGGTTTCGTCTTTAGCTCATGCGGATACGTTAATTATATTTCCTGGAGGAACGAGAGGATACAAGGAAGGAATGCTGGTTGATGTCTTATTGCTAGATGACGTACAAGGAAGTGAATGGCCTTGGTAGCACGTTGCACCGTTTTACAAGTAGTTGGATTTCAAAACAGCGGCAAAACTACTTTAGTGGAAAAGTTAATTAAAAAGGCGAAACAATTCGATCTACGTGTAGGTTCTATCAAGCACCATGGACACGGCGGACCTCCAGATAGTAGCAGTCAGCTAAAAGACAGTCAGCGTCACCATCAAGCAGGTGCTGATGTGGCAGGTGTAGAAGGAGATGGAATTCTACAGCTTACGGCAGATAGTAAAGACTGGAGTCTAAAAAAACTGATTGATTTTTATCAATTTTTCTCGCCAGATGTCATCTTTGTTGAAGGATATAAAAAGGAATCTTATCGAAAAGTAGTCTTAATTCGAAGTGAAGAAGATCTAGCTCTACTTTCCTCTCTAACCCATATTATATGCGTGATTAGTCACGTTCCGCTTAAAAAAGAAGTGCAGCGAGCATATCCAATATTTCACTTACAAGAAGAAGAGCTTTATCTTAATTTTTTATTGAAAGAAGCGGGGGAAAGAAGATGAATCAGCACTTATTTGAAGTAGTAAATCAGCCAATCGTGGTAGATGAAATAATTGAAAAAGTTTCTAGAAGAGAAGCCGGAGCTATTACAACATTTATTGGAACAGTAAGAGAATTTACAAAAGGCAAAAAGACGCTCTCTCTTGAATATCAAGCCTATGTGCCAATGGCAGTGAAAATGCTCAGCCAAATTGGTGACGAAATTCAGGAAAGGTGGCCGGATGCTTTGACAGCTATTACTCATCGAATTGGGAAGCTTGATATAACAGAGATTGCAGTAGTTATTGCCGTTTCTTCTCCCCATCGCAAAACAGCCTATGAAGCAAACGAGTATGCTATTGAACGTATTAAGCAAATTGTGCCAATTTGGAAAAAGGAATTTTGGGAAGACGGAACAAAATGGATTGGAGATCAGTTAGAAACGAAACAATATCCTGAAGGAAAGCCATTGAAGGAGATGTAAAAATGATTAACGTATTATTTTTCGCTGCTATACGTGAAGAGGCTGGAGTGGAACAGGTAACAATTGATAAGAAAGATATAACAGTGAAGGAATTAAAGGAGTATGTGCAAAAAACATATAAGCTGTCCTCTCTGAATCAAACGATGACAGCAGTCAACGAAGAGTTTGTAACAGATGAAGAAACCATTGGAACGGGAGATACAGTTGCATTCATTCCGCCCGTTAGTGGAGGATAAAATAAAAAAAGGTGCTGAATACACAGCACCTTTTTTATTATCTAAATTGAGCTACTTTTTCGATTGGTAAACGTACAGATGGGTAACCGCTATTTGCTGCTTTGCCGATTGAAAGTAACATAACCGGTGCATAGCGCTCTTTGTCTAAACCAAATGCTTCGGCGATTTGATCTTTTTCATAGCCGCCGATAGCGTTTGTATCATAACCATGAGCACGTGCAGCAAGCATTAACTGCATGGATACTAAACCGCCGTCAATTAATACTGTTTCTTTATTTAATTCCTCAGAAGCAGCTGCGTAGTGCGCTTTGATTTTAGGAATTTGCATATCTCTAATTTCTTGTGGCATATAGCCTAGTTCAACAGCTTTGTCGTAAATTTCATCTAAATTTTCTTCACTTTTTAAATCGCCGAATATAGCGATAACAGCTGCTGATGTTTCTACTTGTGATTGATTAAATTTAGCAAGCGGAGCTAGTGTTTCTTTTCCTTCAGGGCTATCAATTACTAGAAAGCGCCAAGGCTGTGCATTAACAGAAGATGGAGCTAGAGTTGCTTCTGTTAAAATTTCTTTCATTTCTTCACGGCTGATTTTAACAGATGGATCGTAATAACGAATAGATCTGCGCCCTGTAATAATATCTTGGAAATCATTGTTTAGTGTTTTTGTTTGTGTCATGATGAACTCTCCTTTATGTTAAAAATGTTATGACCGTTCAATGGCCGAAATGTTTACTTTTAAACGCTCCAGCATTTTGGAAAGAAGCAGCTGTTCTTCTTCGCTGAAATCTTTAAATGCTTCATCAATAAAGCGAGCTTTTTCGTTTCGAAATGCACCGATTTTTTCATGTCCGCTTTTCGTAAGCTTTACAAATGTTACGCGGTTGTCATCAGGATTTTTACGGCGTGATACAACATCTCTTTCTTCGAGCTGCTTTAAATGCCTTGTAATTGCAGCATTGTCAATGTTTACTTGCTGTTGAAGCGCCTTTTGACTCATTTCACCTGTTTCATAAAGCTGATGTAAAATATCAAGACGTGATTGGCTAACACCGGTACAATGCTCAAACTTTTGATTAATTTGTTTATTAACTTCTTGCAGAGCATACAGAACATTTGCTTTTTCAGAACATGAATGTGACAAGAAAGTCGCTCCCTTTTTCTATGATATTTATTGATGAATTAATAGTTGATACATCAATGTTTGATATATCAACTAATATAAAATAAATAAAAGTGAAAGTCAAGAAAGTGAACGTTGTTTTTTTAAAATAATAAAAAAAAGAGGCTGGGACGTAACGAAATGAATCCCGTCCAAAGGTGAACAATATGGATATATAATCTGGACTGCCTGCTCGACCGCAGTTGATTTCCGTGCAAGGCTTCGCTTTCCGCGGGCGGCCGCTGAGCCTCCTCGTCGCTTGCGCTTCTGCGGGGTCTCACCTGTTCCGCTGTTCCCGCAGGAGTCTTCGCCTTGCCCTCCAATCAACTGCTAGAAGCAGCTACATACATGAAACCTACGTTCACCATAACCATAAAAAAATCCGAACGAGTTTGATTCTCCATCAAGAATCAAACTCGTTCGGATTTTCCTTCAACTAAACTATTTTTGTCCCAGGCTGCTTTAAGCAGAATGATTTTTTTTGCTAATTTGTTCATGCGTATAGGGAGATAGAAACGGAATACGCTTGATAATCAAATCGTGAATCCAGAATAATCGCTGAATAAGAGGAGCTGTTTTAGCTGAAACGTATATAATAAAGCATCCGATAGCTCCCGCGACCACCATGCCTCCAAGTACATCTGCTGGGTAGTGAACGCCTACGTAAATACGTGAAAGACCCGAAATGAAAGCCCATATAAAAATGACGCTTCTCCATTTGTTTTTTCGTAACGACATGATCCAAGCAGCAGAAAAGACTAAAATCGAATGATCACTCACAAAAGATGAATTAGCCGGGTGCGGAATCAGCTTATGAACGTGATGAGTCACAAACGGACGCGGGTGGTAATACACCAGGTGAATGACTTCATTGATACATAGAGAAAGTACAATTGTAAACAACATGTATAAAGCCGTATAACGGTGATAAATTGTTCTTTCTGTTTTTCCGCTAAACCAAAGCAAAAGCAAACAAGCCATTATAAAATAAGGAACGCTATTCGTGATGATAATCATTACAGAATCCATTGCGCTGGATTTACCAGCAAACGAGTTAATCCATTGAAATACTTCGTAATTAAGGTTCATTTGTTTTCTCCTTATGCAGTACTTTTCACTCTTAGTTTAGATTGACACTCTAAAAAAACAATGAATTTCACATTAAAAATCAATTAAAATCCAAAATTTAAGGGCATTTAATGATATAAAAAGGAGAGGAAGAAACTGCTTTTAGAATAGGAGATGAAACAGTTGAAAAAGGTTTTATTTTTACCTCTTCTAAAAATGCCTTCTGGTCATCATCAAGTGGCAGAGGCGTTAATGGATATATTGGAAAGAAGAACAACAAATATTTGTTATAAAAAAATAGATTTATTAAGCTATACAAACGAACTATTAGAAAAAGTGGTCACAGGCACATATTTGAAATGGATTCGTTATGCTCCAGAAACGTACAATATGGCATACAAACATCTCTTTTATGAACCGCCTGTTCATTCATTCAAATGGTATCATCACGTATTCGCAAAAAAAATGGAGCACTTAGTTAAAGAAGAAAATCCGGATTTAATTATATGCACACATGGGTTTCCTTCTTATTTGCTCAGTCAATTAAAAGCAAAAGGCAAGTGCGATGTACCTATTATAAATGTCTACACGGATTTCTTTATTAATAATTTATGGGGAAAAGAAGAGATTGATTTTCACTTTCTCCCTAGTGAAGAAGTAAAAAAAGGACTTCGTGCTCAAAGTGAAATTCCACTTCAAAATATGATGGTCACAGGAATACCGGTACATGAAGAAATAACAAAAACAAGAACATTTAAGCATCCTGGTAACCGAAATATTTTAATTGCTGGAGGCAGCAGCGGCTTAGGCAATATTATGGATTTCTACAATGATTTAAAAGATGCGCGCCATTTTCATTACTTTGTCTTATGCGGCAAAAATCAAAAGTTATATGAAGAAATCAAGGGATGGGAATTACAGCACGTTACACCAATTCCGTACATTTCATCACGCACAGAAATGAATGAACTGTATGAACGAGTGGATGCTATTGTAACAAAGCCAGGTGGTATAACGGTCAGTGAAGCTCTTCGCAAGAATTTACCGATTTTTGTTCATTCTGCTTTACCAGGTCAAGAAGAAGTGAATTTACGCTATTTAACAGAACGAAACTTAGTTCAAGAACTAAAGGCGGATCAATCGTTAGAAAGTCAGCTGCAGGCAGTGCTGCAGGATGCTGATAAAATGAGCACATTATATAACGCGATTGCTGCTTACCATAAAGAAATCGAAGCACAAACGCCTGAAGAACTTTTAGCAGTAGTCAATTGGATTTTAGGTGAAAAGCAAACGATTGGTCTTCATGCGTAAAACATTCATGTTTACAAACAATAAGGATAAGCTAAAAGACAAGTATGTTGAAAAAGTAGGGTTTAGATAAAAAAACAAACATCTTTTGAAAAAGGTGTTGTTTTTTTATCTAAAGAAGCTATTCTTTCACTTAAGACATGTGGTGAGAGGTGTATAACATGAAAGAGAAAATTTTAATTGTGGAAGATGAAGCGCAAATTGCGAAAGTGTTAAAGATTGAATTGGAATTTGAAGATTATGAAGTAGATGTTGAGTACGACGGGAAAGCGGGGTTAGAGACGGCAACATCGGCTCAATATGACCTCATTTTGCTAGACGTGATGCTTCCAAGTCTGAGCGGTATTGAGGTGTTAAGAAGACTTCGGAAAGCGGAAGTATTTACGCCAGTTATTTTATTAACTGCCAGAAATACGACGCTGGATAAGGTAATGGGCTTAGACCAAGGAGCTAATGATTATGTTACAAAACCGTTTGAAATTGAAGAACTGTTAGCACGGGTTCGCTCTTGTATTCGCTATCGTTCGCTCGTAGAAGCATCAGGAACGAAAGAAGCTGAAGCGGAGCTCTTAACGATCAGTGATTTGACCATTAATCTTGAAACAAGGGAAGTCCTAAGAAACAATGAATCCATTACGTTGACACCGAAAGAGTATGATTTAGTCGTGTATTTGCTTACGAACAAAAATAAAATTGTCACGAGAGAAGGAATTCTCACAAACGTTTGGGGTTATGAATATGAAGGAGAAACAAACGTAATTGATGTGTATATTCGCCACTTAAGAAAAAAAGTAGATGAAGGTTTTTCTACTTCTCTCATTCATACGGTGCGGGGCGTAGGATATATGATGAAAGAGGAGAAACATGAAGATCACGACGAAGATTAATTTGCTGACAACAGCATGGCTAGTGGTTATTTTATTAATCATGAACATCGTTGTTTTTTTCTCCTTTACTAAATCTACGGTGAATATGGAACAGGACATTTTATTCGAAAAAGCACGCGAGATTATTCAAAAAGGTCAACAAGATCATTCCGTGGAGCTCTCGCCAGAGTTACTAAAATTTTATTTGACCAACCATTCATTTATCCGAACAGTCTCAGAAAATTCTACGGTCATTAACCAAGTATCAAATGATCCTCATCTGGTGAAAATTAAGCCCGAATTTTCAAAGAAAAAAAAGGTGAAGCTTCGCAAAATCAGAGAAAAGCAAGTATTGGTTATTCGCATGCCTGTCAAAGTCAATAATCAAGTCGTTGAAACGCTGGAAATTGGTGAGCTCCTGACTGGTTTTGAAACCCGTAAAGATATTTTGCTATCAATTTTGATTTTTTGTTCGCTTGTGTCCATTTTACTGTCTCTTTTAGGAGGAAGATGGTTATCACGCGTCATTATGCATCCTATTAAAAATATGGTCACAACGATGAAAGAGATTGAAGAGAGCGGTGTTCCTAAAAAAGTCCTCATTCAAACGGAAACGAGAGATGAACTGCAGGGTATGACCGTTACCTTTAATCATATGATTGACCGCTTGCGAGAAAATATTGAAAAGCAAAACCAGTTTGTTTCCGATGCTTCTCATGAATTAAAAACCCCTCTAACCGTTATTCGCAGTTATTCTAATTTATTAAGAAGAAGAGGGATTAAAAATGAAGAAATTACGCTGGATGCGATCGACACCATCTATGCGGAAGCAACCAAAATGCAAAAAATGATTGAAACGCTGCTTGATCTGGCAAGTGTGGAAAAAGAACAAACGCTTGATATGAAGCAAACAGATCTTGTTCTTATTTTTGAACAAATCGTTAAGCAGCTGCAGCAGGTATACAAAAGAGAATTAGTTCTTCATTATGATCAAACGCCCATTATGATTGAAGTGGATGAACTGAAAATGAAGCAAGTGTTGATTATTTTGCTTGATAATGCAATTAAATACAGTACGGATAAAATTGAAGTGACCGTTGAAAAAGAGCAGGAAGATGTCATTATCAAAGTAAAAGACTATGGAATTGGCATTCCAAAAGAAGATCTTGCACATATTTTTGAACGCTTCTATCGAGTTGATAAAGCTAGAAGCAGAGCTACGGGAGGAACGGGGCTTGGACTATCGATTGCACAAACTATTGTCCGTCAGCACAAGGGCGAGATTTTTATTAAAAGTGAAGAAGAACAAGGCACGGAAGTTGTTATTCATCTTCCCATTTCATCTACAAACTGAGAAAGCCGCCGTTAGGCGGCTTTTGTGTGATTATATGATTTTTCTCCGACTAAAGTATGAAGGTATTTCATTACAAAGTCGTTCGAAATGCAAGAAAAAAGCGAATAAGATAAGAGTATCAACAATCAGTGGAGGTTTTAGTATGAGTTATACTCTTTTTATAAAAGCAAATGACAGATCGACAAGTGAAGCCGTAAGCGTGAAACTATATGATGCGTTTTTAGAAAGCTACAAACAATCGCATCCAGGTGAAGAAATAATAGAATTGAATCTGTTCAAAGAAGAACTTCCTTATTTAGATGCAGACATGATAAACGGTCAGTTTAAATTAGCAAGAGGATTAGAAGTGACAGCAGCGGAAAATAAAGCAGCAGAAATTGCGAATCATTACTTAGAACAATTTGTGAAAGCTGATAAAATTGTCATTGCTTTTCCGCTTTGGAATTTTACTGTGCCGGCCGTGCTTCATACGTACTTTGATTATTTAAATCAAGCAGGCAAAACGTTTAAGTATACGCCAGAAGGTCCTGTGGGATTACTAGGCGATAAAAAGGTGATGTTATTAAATGCACGAGGTGGAGTATATTCAGAAGGTCCGTCAGCCGCTGTCGAAATGGCCGTTAAATATGTCAGCAGCATACTTCAATTCTTTGGCATCACAAAGGTGAACTCTGTTATTATTGAAGGGCATAATCAATTTCCAGATCGTGCTCAACAAATTATTAAAAGCGGCCTAGAACAAGCAGTACAAGCAGCCAAAACATTTTAAATAACAGTAGTAAAAGCCAGGCTTACAAAGTCTGGCTTCTTTATATTTCTATTGTATACTTTTAAAAATATAACCGGTAAAACGAGATTAGAAATAGCTGCTCATTATGATATCAAAGTGGAGGTAAATAAAGAAGGTTTAGTAGGAAATAAATAATAAGCAAAAAAAGACGCTCTAAAAGAGCGTCTTTTTTATGCGAGCTGCTTTTGTTTAGTTTCTTTTCCTAGAAAAACAACCGAAATGACACCAATCAAAATAGCTGCACAAAAGATTGAGAACGTAACGGTTAAAGACGTACCTTGCGTTGACATATATCCAACTAACAGCGGCCCTAAAATTCCTCCAATTCGTCCAAAAGAAGCGGCCATTCCAGCTCCTGTGCCTCGGATAGATGTCGGATATTGCTCAGGTGTATACGCGTATAAAGCTCCCCAAGCGCCCAAATTGAAGAAAGACAGCAGCATACCTGCTGTTAGCAGCAGCCAAAGTGACTCCGCATTTCCAAAGATATATGCGCTGGCAGCAGTACCTAACAAATAAGTAACCAATACGAATTTTCGGCCCATGCGTTCAATAAACCAAGCAGCCGTATAGTAGCCAGGCAGTTGAGCTAATGTCATAATCAATACATATTCAAAGCTTTTAATTAAGCTAAACCCTTTAATGACCATGACGCTAGGTAACCATAAAAACATGCCATAATATGAAAATACAACGCAAAACCACAGAACCCACAGCATAATCGTAGATTGGCGATAAGGCTTAGACCACACGCTTTTTACATTGTCCGCAATCGACATTTTCTTTTCCTTTGTTGCTTTTACAAACTGAGGAGAATCCGGCAGTTTAATGCGCAAATAAATGGCATAAAACGCTGGAATAGCGGTTAGGATAAGCGCTAGCTGCCACCCGTAAGCTGGGATTACAAAGTAAGAAATAAGCGCTGCCAATAGCCAGCCAAACGCCCAAAAACTTTCTAACAAGACGACCACTTTACCGCGTTTTTCCGGCGCCACGGTCTCAGAAACAAGTGTAGAAGCAACAGGAAGCTCTCCTCCTAAACCCATTCCAATTAAAAATCGAAATACTAAAAAAGCAGCAAGTGTAGTAGTAAGAGCTGAAAGGCCGCTTGCTACTGAAAAAAGAACAAGGGTAACAATAAAAACGGTTTTTCGCCCAATTCGATCAGCCAGCAATCCAAACACCAAAGCTCCAACGGCCATTCCGATAGAATTGACGCTGCCTATCCAACTCATTTCAGTAGGGGAAAGCCCCCATTCAGCGTGAAGAGCTGCAATGATAAAAGACAAAATGCCAACATCCATCGCATCGAAGAGCCATCCTAGTCCTGCGATGCCAAGAAGCTGACGTTCTGATAATTGTTTTGTTTTCATGTCTTCCTCCTAGAAGCAAAGAATTTTGCTTTAAGTTTACACCTGTCTTGACATAATGTCACGTCTATTTTAAAGAAAAAATTCAAACGGAAAAGCTCCATACCTAATGGTATAGAGCTAGCTTTATTCTCACATTTTATCGTAAAGCATTTTTCCAGGCCATGTATAAGCCATATGACCGCCGTCTACCGTAATGCAATCACCTGTTACATATGAGATATCATCGGATGCTAAAAATAATACCGCACCTGCTACTTCTTCCGGCTTGCCTAGACGGCCCATCGGATCAACCCATTCATAAGCTTTTCCAAATTTCTTTTCAATTTCCGCTGCGAACTCTTTTACTTTTTCTTCTTCAGTTACATCGATATAGTAGGCGTATGCTTCACCTTCAGCATCTTTAATTTCTTGTGCTACTTTTTTCACACCGTCTACATTAATATCGGCACAAATAACAACCGCGCCTTCTTTTGCAAAGCGTTCAGCGGTTGCTTTTCCTATGTCAGATCTTGACCCTTTAATAACAGCAATTTTTGATTCTAGACGTCCCAATTGTATCCCTCCGAAAAAATAAGTATATAAGTATGCATGTTCATGTACCCATCCATTATTTTGATAAAAAGTTGCTAGCTTATACATATGTGAATAAAAATAAAGAGACGCAGATAAGGCAAATCCATTGTATAATGAACAGCAGTATGTCAGAAAAAATGAGGTGTTTGCATGAAAGCAATCATAAAAAGTTTTATTAATGGACTCTTAACGATTGTCCCTATTATCCTTGTTATTTATATTTTGGTAAGAGTGTTTAATTTTTTAGATAGCATTTTAGGGAACGTATTGAAGCCCTATATGAAGCAGGATTACATACCTGGTATTGGAATCTTAGCGACTCTTGTTTTAATTACGTTATTAGGGTGGTTATCTACTCGTTTTTTTACGGGGAAAATTATTAACTTAATTGACCGGTTGTTAGAAAGAATACCGCTTGTTAAAACGCTATATACCGTCATTAAAGATACGTTTCAATCTTTTCTTGGAGAGAAAAAGTCCTTTTCAAAAGTAGTTTTAGTGACGATGCCCGGCACGTCAATGAAAGTCATAGGGTTTGTGACCTCTGAAGAAGTAGAAGAGGTGATTCACTCGTTAAAAGACCATTTCGCCGTCTATGTTCCACAAACTTTTCAAGTAGCTGGTTTTACTTTTTTGATTCCAAAAGAAGAAATTGAATGGTTAGATATTAAGCCGGAAGAAGCAATGAAGTTCGTGTTATCTGGGGGAGTATCTAGTTCAAAAGCAGAAAAATAACAGAAGGCTTGTTGAAGCCTTCTGTTATTTTTGTTGGAGTAAGGCTGTTAAAAGATTAAGCGGTTCTTCCAACGATTTAAGTTCCGTTAAATTTCCAACCATGCCTTTTACAATAGCAGCGGTAGGCTTATCTTTTTTTAGCTCCGTTTGTAAAATGTGAAAGCTGTCTGCGTACTCATCAGAAATATGATCGCTGGTGTCTAGCAGATGTTTAATTTCCTCAAGAGCTTGTTTTACCTGCTCATTTTTACTTAGAAAAGTCGTTCGTTCCTTTCCGTATATATCTTCACCAAAAGAAGCGGGAATAAGGGGACGAGGTTTTCTAGCTAATAAATCTTCTACTAACACATCAACTCGGTCCATTATGTACTGTGCTACTTCTTTAAAGGTAAGCTCGAATTGATTGAAGATAATAATTTCTAAAAAGGAATGATGAATACCTTCAATCATTTTCGTTAAATCCGAGATATAAGGAGTTACGTCTTCTCCATATACGCTAACGAGGCTTTTGCGATGAAAGTAAAACGTTTCTCGTTGCATTTTATGAACAAAGGTCTCCACTTCTTTGTTAAATGGAATAGATTTTTCACGAATTTGCATGATAATAAAATCTCTGTGCTCCGTAATAAATTCATAGAAATAGATGAGCTGATTCATATAGCGGTTGCGGGCATCGTTTACTTCCTCGTCGAGAGCATAAACAGAGCTAAAGAGCTTTTCATAGTAAAAGTTTAGAATTGATAATAGAAGTGCATCCTTAGATTTGAAGTGCAGGTAAAATGCACCTTTTGAAATGTTGCATTCATCTACAATTTCTTGCACAGAGGTAGCATTAAATCCTTTTTTGGCAAAAAGCTTAATCGAAGCTTCAATTATTCTCTTTTCTTTTTCTTTCATGTATTCTACCTCCTTTATTGAACAATTTAGCCATTCATTTCGTTAGATAATAGTATCATACACTAAAAAAGATAAAGGTATATATCAAAGTTAAAACCGGGAGTCAGTTCCTTTAAAAAACGATTTATCGTAAATATGTCTTTATTATGAACATGTTAGGAGAGAGCCTGCTTAGGGTTGACACTGACCGGTTAGTCATTTATATTTTAAGTTGTTGTGACCGATCAGTCAATTTTATTAGTATACATATATTTGAAGGAGGATATGCATTGGGGAAGTTTATTAAATTTTCATTGAAAAATAAATTTGCAGTATGGCTGTTAACACTCTTTGTCATTATTGCAGGGCTGTATTCAGGGTTTAATATGAAACTAGAGACCATTCCTGATATTTCAACGCCTGTTGTAACAGTCACTGCAACTTATCCGGGAGCCACTCCGGAACAAGTGGCAGATAAGGTGAGTAAGCCGATTGAACAAAAGCTTCAGGGACTGAGCGGCGTTGAGACAGTTAGCTCATCTTCTTATGAAAATATGGCTACTATTCAAGTTGAATATAGCTTTAGTAAAGATATGGAGAAGGCAGAAGACGAAGTTAGACGAGCTCTTTCAAACGTAGATCTGCCAGATGATGTAGAGGAACCAAATGTTTCAAGACAAAGCATTAGTGATTTTCCGATTATTTCATTAAGCGTTTCAGATGATAAAAAATCATTAGAAGAATTAACGAAGTATGTAAAAAATACCGTTGTTCCACAAGTTGAAAAAGTGCAAGGGATTTCTTCGGTCAGTGTGTCAGGAGAACAAGTTGAAGAAGCAGAACTTGTATTCAAACAAGACAAGCTCAAGCAGCTGGGACTCGATGAAGATACGGTGAAAAAGCTTATCCAAGCATCTGATGCAAAAGTGCCGGCTGGTACGTATACGATGGATGGATCTCAAAAATCTGTTGTGGTAGACGGAAAGATGACAGCAGAAAAAGATTTGGAAAACTTAGAGATTCCAGCTGTTCCTAGTCAAGGAGCTGCTCAAGATCAGCAACAAGGAATGAGCCAGCAGCAGACACAAGGAGCCGTGCAGCAGGCGCCGTCCGCAGCTTCTATTCCAACTGTGAAATTAAAAGAAATTGCGGATATTAAAGTGACGGGGAAAGCAGAATCTATTTCTCGCACGAACGGAAAACCTTCAATTGCTGTACAAGTTGTCAAAGCGAAGGATGCGAACACAGTAAATGTTGTAAATGATATTAAAGAAAAAATGAATAGCCTAGAAAAGAAAAATAAAGACCTTCACGTTGACAATATTTTTGATCAAGGTAAACCGATTGAAGATTCTGTTCATACGATGCTAAATAAAGCTATTATCGGTGCGGTCTTTGCGGTTATTATTATTCTTTTATTTTTACGTGATATTCGTTCAACGATTATTGCCGTTATTTCGATTCCGCTTTCGTTATTAATCGCCATTTTAGCGCTCAAATCAATGGATATCTCTTTAAATATTATGACGCTTGGAGCGATGACTGTAGCCATCGGAAGGGTTGTAGATGATTCCATTGTCGTTATTGAAAATATTTACCGCCGCATGGCTTATCAGGAAGAAAAGCTTAAAGGAAAAGATTTAATTGTCGCGGCGACGAAAGAGATGTTTGTTCCAATTTTCTCTTCTACAATCGTAACCGTGGCCGTATTCTTACCGTTAGGTCTAGTAGAAGGACCGGTAGGAGAGCTATTCTTACCGTTTGCGTTAACCGTTGTTTTTGCACTGTTAGCATCACTGCTAGTAGCGGTAACACTCGTGCCAATGCTTGCTCATTCGTTATTTAAAACAAATGTAAAAGTAAAAGAAGAAAAACCAAGCAAACTAGCGCACGGATATAAGCGAATTTTGAACTGGACGCTAAACCATAAGCTTATTTCCTTTGGGTTAGCCGTACTACTGTTAGTAGGAAGTTTATTCTTAGTTCCTTCTATTGGCGTGAGCTTCTTATCATCCGATCAAGAAAAAACGCTGACGCTTACGTATACACCGAAAGCCGGACAGTCTCAAAGCGACGTAGAAAAAGCAGCAAATCGCGCAGAAGCGTACTTGATGAAGCGAGATGGTGTCAAAACGGTTCAGTATTCGTTCGGTGAAGGTAACTCTTTTAATCCGGGAAGCAAAAATAACGTTTTAACATTTGTGCAATATGACGAGGATACACAAAACTTTGATAAAGAGCAGGATAAAGTATTAAAAGCTCTTAATAAACAAGCGAATCAAGGTGAATGGGGCTCAATGAATACGGCGTCTAGCGGCAGCAATAATTCATTAAACGTCCTTATTTACGGAGATAGCTTAGATGAAATCAAACCTTATGCTGATAAAGTTCAGCATGTTTTAGAAAAGCATAAAGAACTGAAAAATGTCGATTCTACGCTTTCAGATACGTTTGATGAATATACGCTAGTACCGAATCAAAAGAAAGCCGCTGAACTGGGCTTGTCTGCTAGTCAAATCGGCATGCAAATTTCGAACCTTGGACAGCGTGAAGTATTAACGACTATCCAAAAAGACGGAAACGAAATTAACGTATACCTTCCAAAAGAAAAAGAGGATTTCTCTACTTTTGCCGAACTTTCAAGCACAAAAGTGACCTCTCAAACTGGACAGGAAGTTACATTAAATGAAGTTGTCGATATTAAAAAGGGTAAAACATCGAATACGGTAACTCGCCGTGATAATAAAATTTATGCAGAGGTAAGTGCCGATATTAAGAGTGACGATGTAGGCGGCGTTTCTTCTAACGTCCAAAAAGAAGTGAAGAAAATTGATTTGCCAAGTGATATGGATATTAACTTTGGCGGAGCATCAGAGCAAATTAATGACTCATTTAGTCAATTAGGAATTGCTATGCTCGCAGCCATCGGTATCGTGTACTTCGTACTAGTACTGACATTTGGTGGAGGGCTAGCACCATTTGCTATCTTATTCTCACTTCCATTTACACTCATCGGTGCACTAGTGGCGCTTTTAATCTCTGGAGAAACGATCAGCATTTCTTCGATGATTGGAGCTCTTATGCTGATTGGAATTGTGGTAACAAATGCAATTGTGCTGATTGACCGCGTGATTCATAAAGAGCAAGAGGGTCTGTCGACGCGTGAAGCGTTACTAGAAGCTGGAATGACACGTCTTCGCCCGATCTTAATGACAGCTATTGCAACGATTGGTGCACTGCTTCCATTAGCTTTTGGATTTGAAGGTGGAGGCCTTATTTCAAAAGGGCTAGGGGTTACGGTAATCGGAGGACTAACAAGTTCTACGCTGCTTACGCTCATTATCGTTCCAATTGTCTATGAGTTTTTTATGAAGTTTAAGCGCAAAAAAGTAAAAAAATAGAAGCAAAACAAATTTCCGCTTTTGAGGTGAATAGCGATGAAGTCAATTGATAAACTAATGAAACAGCTGATTCAACAAGGAATTAAAGCAAAGAAAGTAACGATTGATAAATCAAAGCGCCAGCAGTGGATGTCCATGTCATTGCCTAAAACGGCATGGCAGCATTCAAAATAAAAAAAGAGCTGACTTAGAGTCAGCTCTTTTTTTATTAACGATCTGTATCTTCAAATGATCCTTCTTGATAGGCGTCGCTTACTTGCTCATGTGTTTCTGCTAGACCTTGTGAGAGTGCATCTTGTCGGTTATAATCTTCTGTTTCGAACTGACGGTCAGCCATTTCATTTGTATCAGGCTGCTTTTTAGGCTGTTTTTTTGAATTCATTTTCACCACTCCTATTTAATAAAGTGAGACCACGGTTAGTGTGCGATGAAAGGAAATACATTATACATGCAAAAAGAGCTTCGATTGGTCGAAGCTCTTTCTTTCATATTATTATTGTTTTTTATCTAAGAAGATTTTTTCAATATCATCAAGTACGATATTAGCTGCTAACACGCCGCCTGCTGTATTCCAAGTAGCATCATCTACTTTATGAACATGGTCTTCTTGAGCTACTTTTAACTTTTTGAAAAGCGGATCGTTTATCCATTCTTTTTCAAGCTTTGTTGCTTCGCCGTCTCCCGTTTCATAAGAGAAGTAGAATAGCTGATCGCCGTCCATTGCCGGAATGCGTTCTTTTGTTGCATTCATTTCAGCAAAATCATTTTTGTCTTGAGATTCAGGGCGAGCAAAGCCAAGCTGATCTAAAATAACGCCTGAGAACGAATCTTTATGATAGATACGAACGTCTCCAGCTGTAAAGCGTACAACTGAGATTTTTTGTTTTAACTGATTACCAAGACGTTTCTTTAAATCAGCTATGCGATTGTCGTAGTCCGCTAATACTTCTTTACCTTTTTCTTCTTTATTTACAGCTTTTGCATATAGCTTAAAGTTTGACTTCCAGTCTCCGCGCAGTTCTTCAGAGAAGACAGTCGGAGCAATTTGACTCAGCTGATCGTATACTTTTTCTTGGCGCATTTTATTTCCGATAATCAAGTCAGGTTTTAAAGCTGCGATTGCTTCTAAGCTTGGCTCGCTTTCTGTACCTACACTTTTAACGCCTTTCATCTGACCTTTAATATGGTCATACCACGGATTTCCTAACCATGATTGAACAGCACCCACAGGCTTTACACCCATTGCAAGAAGAGCTTCAGTACCTTCGTTTGTTAAAACGACCACTCGTTTAGGTGTTCCTTTAATCTCTGTTTTATCCATTGCGTGTTTTACTGTATAAGTTTCGCCAGAACCTTCCGTTTTTTCTTTTTTATCGCCGTCAGCGCTGTTTGAATTACCGCAGGCTGCCAGCACAAGCAGTGTCATAATGGTAAGAATGGATAACAAATATGACAACTTGCCTTTAGAATATGTATTCACATCTCTTCCCCCTCTTAAATGATAATGATTTTCATTAACAATTAAGATAATATTCTAATTTTTAAGCGGTGTCAATTAAAAATTGAAAATGATTCTCAAAATCATTGACACTTTTTTCAATGTTTCCTAAACTAAAGGTTAGATATATATAGGAATCATCTTAGAGGAGAGCAATGAAAATGATGCTACGCAGTGTTCAAATGAAAGTAATGGGGCTCATCATTGGAATCATGCTGCTTTTAATCTGTATTGGATTAAGTATCGTACTCGGATACACAGATACAAGTATCAAGACAGCATTTGAAGCTTTTCAAGCGTTTAACGGTTCGAATGAGCACATAGTTATTCAAAATATTCGATTGCCGCGCGCTATAATCGGTGCTGTGGTAGGTATTTGTTTAGGAATTGCAGGAGCAATGATGCAGGCGTTAACGAAAAACCCACTTGCTTCACCGGATATTATTGGTGTGAACGCTGGGGCCAGCTTTTTTATTGTTGTTGCAGTGATGATTTTTTCGGTCAATTCACTTCAAGCTTTTACATGGATTGCATTTGTAGGAGCGGCATTAACCGTAGTGGTTGTCTATTTTCTTGGGTCCATCGGAAAAGAAGGATTAACGCCTATTAAATTGACGCTCGCAGGAGCGGCTATTGCAGCCTTTTTCTCTTCTTTAACACAAGGACTGCTGGCTGTGGATGAATCTTCACTTGATCAAGTTCTCTTTTGGCTGGCTGGATCTGTGCAAGGACGCAAGGTGGAAATGCTGTATGGCATACTGCCTTATATAGTACCAGCAATCATTGTCACGTTTTTTATCGCTTCAAAAATTAATATTTTAACGATTGGTGAAGATGTAGCTAAAGGATTAGGTCAAAGAACGGCTCTTGTCAAAATTATAAGCGGCATCATTATTGCCATTTTAGCTGGTGGAGCCGTTGCAGTAGCCGGTCCGATCAGCTTTGTCGGAATTATTGTTCCTCATGTTGTAAGAGCAATTGTAGGACAAGATTATCGTTGGGTATTTCCCTATAGTGCGGTTGCCGGCGGGATCTTAATTTTATTAGCCGATGTTGCGGCCAGGTATGTCATTATGCCTCAAGAAATCCCTGTTGGAGTCATGACTGCTGTTATTGGTACACCTTTCTTTATCTATATGGCAAGGAAAGGGGCAAAGGCGTCATGAAAACATACTTATCTCTTCGCTTAAAGAGAATTTCATTTTTGGTTAACATAAAAGCAGCTCTGATCATTATTGGATTTTCAGCTGCACTTGTTGCTCTCTTTTTATTGAGTGCAGGTACGGGTGACTTATTTATTAATCCACTTCGTGTGATTAAAATTTTAGCGGGTCATGGATTGGAGTTTGAACGATTAGTTGTTACATCTTTCAGACTTCCACGCATTATTGTTGCCATTTGTGCCGGTATTTGCCTAGCTATTGCAGGCGCTATCTTGCAGGGGCTTGTGAGAAATCCGCTTGCTTCACCAGACTTAATTGGATTAACAGGAGGAGCGTCAGTCGGTGTAGTGTTATTTTTGACACTATTTAGTGATAAAAGCAACTCGTTAACCGTAAGTATTAATTGGATGCCTGTTAGCGCATTTTTAGGTGCAGTGGCAGTGGCGCTTTTACTTTATGTGTTTGCCTGGAAAAATGGCGTCTCTCCTATTACACTAGTATTAATAGGAATTGGATTAACAGCGTTAACGAAAGCTATGACCACGCTGTTTATGATTATGGGTCCTATCTATCGCGCTAGTCAGGCAAATATTTGGATCACAGGAACGGTGTATGGCTCAAATTGGGCCAGTGTTTCCATACTAGTTCCTGTTACAATAGGGCTAGTTATAATCACGATTTTAATGATTCGAAATTTAAATGTTCAAGAATTAGGTGAAGAAATTGCGACTAACGTTGGAAGTCGCGTTCAAAAAAATCGTTTGGCACTATTGCTGATGAGTACAGCTTTAACAGGAAGCGCCGTTGCATTTGCCGGCGGAATTAGCTTTGTAGGATTGCTTGCTCCACATATTGCCCGAAAGCTGGTAGGTTCTTCATTCGGAGCTTTAATACCGCTATCGGCATTAATCGGAGCAATCTTAATCACAGCAGCAGATTTAATTGGCCGAACATTTTTCTTGCCAATCGAAGTGCCAGCAGGTGTATTTACAGCTGCAATTGGCGCACCGTACTTCATTTATTTACTATACAAACAAAGAAACGTATAGCATTCTTTGTAGAAGGAGCGATTCGCATGCATTCGTTAGAAACAAAATCGCTAACATTATCATATGGAGAAGCGATGATTATAGATGAGCTTGACGTTACCATCCCAAAGGGTGAGATTACGGTTTTTATCGGCAGTAATGGATGCGGAAAATCTACGCTGCTGCGTTCACTAGCAAGATTATTAAAGCCACATGCCGGCTCTATTTTACTAGAAGGCTCTAAAATTTCCTCTCTTCCGACAAAGGAAATTGCAAAGCAGCTAGCAATCCTTCCGCAAGGTCCTGTTGCACCTGAAGGGTTGACAGTGCTTCAGCTTGTTAAACAAGGGCGCTATCCGTATCAAAATTGGTTCCGTCAGTGGTCTCAAGAAGATGAAGAAAAAGTACAAAATGCACTCGAAGCAACAGGGTTAGCAGACTTGGCTGATCGTCAAGTTGATTCGCTTTCTGGAGGACAGCGTCAGCGCGCATGGATTGCTATGACATTAGCACAAGATACGGATATTATTTTACTTGATGAACCGACAACGTATTTAGATATGACGCATCAAATTGAGATCTTGGACTTGTTGTTTGAACTGAATGAAAAAGAAAATCGTACCATCGTAATGGTGCTGCATGATTTAAACTTAGCCTGCCGCTATGCTCATCATATTGTGGCGCTTCAAGATAAAAAAATCTATGCACAGGGAAGACCAGAAGAAGTCATTAACTGCGATTTAGTACAGCGAGTCTTTAATATGAACTGTGAAGTGACGGTGGATCCGTTATTTGGAACGCCTCTTTGTATTCCTCATGGGCGCGGACGATGTATTGTGAATAAGCTGCGCGTTGAAACGCAGCATGCTCAATAAGAAAGAGCAAAGCGAGTTAGCAGAAAAATTCCGCTGTACGTTTAAAGATAACTCGCTGTATAGGTTGTCTCCCTCCAGCTGCATGGACGAAAGCACGCTGAGGATGCAGCTGCTGTGGATTCAACAGACGATGGAGGCTGATAACTTGAGAGCAGCTGCTTCCATGTTAGCGAAGCGGTATAGCTTTGTTGTGGTGGCGGCTTTGTATTCATTTATTGTGTTTCAAAAAAAGATAAACGCATCGACTAAAAATGTTTCGTTGCATACAGAAGACGCTGAAACTATGTGGCTCCCAAAAGTGTTTATCTCAGAAATTGAGACGAAAGAAGTAACAGAGGACAATCGGAAAATTCTTCTTGATGAACTTCTTGATGAATTGTTTGCTCATCACATTGAGCCGATATGGTCATCGCTGCGTAAAGTGACAAAAATCTCGAAGCTGACTCTATGGGAAAACGTAGCTGTTTATATCCACTGGCTTTATGATTTGCTTTTGGCAAATGAAGAAATAGAAAATGTGCAAGTACAAAAGAATTTACGATACGTGTTGGAAGAAGCTGAGGGTCATCACTTTGGTTCATACCATCATAATCCGTTTGCTAGGTACAGTTCACTTCCTCCATATGTAGAGAAGCAAAAGCAGGAGATAAGAGGTCGGCAAACGTGCTGTTTGTCTTACCAAACAGGAGATAAAAAGACTTATTGTCGAACGTGTCCGGTTATTTGTAAACCAAAGAAAGGAGTGATTGTGCATGAGTAAAACCTTTCAAGAGCAATTCGACGGTTTGATTGAAAAGTATACGGAACTAATGGTTGGTCAAAGTGACGAACAGCTGCAGGAAAAAGTGAAAATGTGGGCACTTTACAACCATATCTCAAAATCCATGCCGCCTTTAACAAAGCATTGGAATCAATTATATCCAGAAGCAAAAGCGGAAATGGTCGAGATTGTGAAGGAAATAAAAGAGCTGAATGAAGCGCATCGAGCGTCACAGCGAAAACCAGAATAAAAACATTCATCACAAAGCTGATGGATGTTTTTTTATCAAAAAGCTCTCGGTCGCTTTTTGATTTTGTATGCATATGTTAATAAAGGGTGCCTATCTATCTAGTTTAAAAAATGGTAAAATTAATGATAATTAAATAAATTTTGTGAGGCGTATGACAAGTGAAGGCGGGGGGTTGCTTTGGAACAAACGATAAGAAACTTTTTTTTATTGTTATCAAAAAGCAAAAAGTTAACAAAGCTGGCTAAGCGCTATGGCTTACGTTTTGGAGCAGCACGTTTTGTTGCAGGGGAAACCATCGATGAAGCTGTTAGTGTGATAAAAAAGCTAAATGAACAGGGATTAAAAGTAACGATTGATTATCTTGGCGAGTTTGTGGAAAGTGAAGCTGAAGTTGATCATGCTGCAGCTCAATGCATAAAGGCCATTCACCTTATACACAAAGAAAGATTAGATTCAGAAATTTCTTTAAAATTAACGTCTATGGGACTGGATATTTCAGAGGATTTGGCACTTCATCATATGCGACGTATTCTTGAAGAAGCGGAAAAATATAGCGTATTTGTGACGATTGATATGGAGGACTATAAGCGATGCAGCAAGACGATTAAGCTATTTAAACAATTAAAAAATGAGTATGAACACGTAGGGACGGTGCTTCAAGCGTACTTATATCGAACAGAAAGTGACGTCCGTGAATTAGATGCTTATGCTCCTAAATTAAGGTTAGTGAAAGGGGCGTACAAAGAAGCAGCAGACGTGGCGTTTCCTGATAAAGAAGACGTAGATGAAAACTTCAAAAACATAATTGGACTCCACTTATTAAACGGTCACTACACAGCAGTTGCTACTCACGATGAACGAATCATTCAGTATGCAAAAGAGTTTGTTAAAAAGCATGGAATTTCAATGAATCAGTTTGAATTTCAGATGCTATACGGCATTCGATCAGAAAGGCAAGTTCAGCTCGTAGCAGAACAATATAAAATGAGAGTGTACGTTCCTTATGGAACGGACTGGTATGGGTACTTTATGAGGCGCCTTGCAGAAAGACCTGCAAATGTCGCATTTGTCTTAAAAGGAATTGTAAAAAAATAATAATGAAATGGTCGTGATGACAAAGTAAGAAATAATCAAAAATCGAACATGATTCGATTACTCATGTTCGATTTTGAGGTTAATGTCCTTGAGTGTTATGCTTTGTGTACTGTTGGTTTTGAGATGTCTTTTTGCCGCGTCCGTGCGGTTCATTGACCGGTCCAGCATTTCCTTTAACGCTTGCTGCGCTTACGCCTGCTGACGATGGATCCTTCTTTAATTTGCTCACAAAATCACCTCCTGTGTATTAAGATAACCAAACACATTAAAAATAGTTAGAGATAATATTGTGAATATATTGCGAAAATTTAAAAAATGTTTTATAGTAAAAACAGAGATTAACAGTGACTCTCTTTTTTTACGCATAAAATGAATGACCATTCATTCAATATATTAAAGGGGATGTGGGGATAATTATGAACATAAAAAAAGCCGCCGTTTTAGGTTCAGGAGTTATGGGCTCTGGAATTGCAGCTCATTTAGCAAATGTAGGAATTCCAACGCTTTTGCTAGACGTGGTTCCAACTTCATTAACAGCAGACGAGGAAAAAAAGCAGCTAACGCTTGAAGATAGGCAAGTGAGAAATCGGTTGAGTACAACTGCTCTAGCTAAATTAACGAAGCAAAAACCGGCGCCTTTAACGTCGAAGTCATCACTATCGTTAATTACTCCAGGAAATCTTGAAGATCATTTACAGCAGTTAAGCGACTGTGATTGGATTATTGAAGTAGTAGTGGAACGTCTTGATATTAAACAGCAGTTGTTTGAAAGAATTGACAGTGTACGAAAAAAAGGAAGTATTGTAAGTTCAAATACTTCAGGAATATCGATCCACGAAATGGCTAAAGGACGCTCAGAAGATTTTAAAGCGCATTTTTTAGGAACGCACTTTTTTAATCCACCGCGTTATTTAAAGTTATTAGAAATCATTCCAACTCATGACACAAAATCAGAAATTGTTGAATATGTGAAAACGTTTGGTGAAGATGTATTAGGTAAAGGAGTAGTTATTGCAAAAGATACGCCTAACTTTATCGCCAACCGTATCGGTACGTACGGTTTACTTGTGACCGTTCAAGAAATGTTAAAAGGTAATTACAGTGTGGGAGAAGTTGACTCTGTGACGGGCCCCTTAATTGGAAGACCAAAAAGCGCAACGTTTCGAACGTTAGACGTAGTGGGACTAGACACATTTATTCATGTGGCCAACAATGTATTTGACAAAGTAGAAGGCAAAGAAAAAGAAGTGTTCGATGTCCCTTTATTTATGAAACAAATGCAGGAAAATGGCTGGCTGGGAAGCAAGTCGGGGCAAGGCTTCTTTTTGAAGAAAGGAAAGGAAATTTTGGAACTTGATCCTAGTACACTTCAATACGTCGAGAGAAAGAAGTTAAAAACAGCTTCTACCGAATTAAGCAAGCAGGCAAAAGGGCTGCAAAATAAAATGAAAGCGCTTATATATTCGGGTGATCGTGCCGGCCAGCTTCTTTGGAATGTGATCAGTCCCGTTCTTGTATATGCAGCACAGTTAAAAAATGAAATCGCCGACGATATCGTGGCCATTGATCAAGCTATGAAGTGGGGATTTGGTTGGAAAATGGGTCCTTTTGAGACGTGGGATGCAATTGGTTTAGAAAAGTCAATTGAGAAGATGGAGCAGTCTGGCTTAGCAGTTCCGCAATGGGTAAAACAAATGCAGGAAAATGGATTTACAAGCTTCTATAAAGAAATGGAAGGTCAAACGCTTTACTACGAAGATGATGAGTATAAAGCAGTAAAAGAAAATAAAAAGGTGATTCACCTGTCATCTTTACGTTCTCAAAATAATGTCATTTTAGAAAACAGCGGAGCGAGTTTAATTGATTTAGGAGATGATGTGGCGTGCCTGCAGTTCACCTCTCCTAACAATGCAATCGGGCTAGACATTATTAGCTTATTAAATCAGTCTCTTGAAGAAGTGAATAAGAACTATAAAGGGCTGGTCATAGGAAATCAAGGGAAAAATTTCTGCGTTGGCGCTAACTTAGCTATGATTTTAATGGAAGCACAAGATGACAATTATTTTGAAATTGAATTTGTTATTAAACAATTTCAACAGGCAATGATGAAGGTGAAATATAATGAAAAGCCGGTTGTTGCAGCTCCATTTGCGATGACTCTCGGAGGCGGAGCAGAAATTTGCTTACCGTCAGCTAAAATCCAAGCTTCTGCTGAAACTTACATGGGCCTTGTAGAAGTAGGAGTCGGACTCATTCCTGGTGGAGGAGGTAATAAGGAGCTTTATATCAAACAGCTAAATGGTTTACCTAACGGTGTAACGCTCGATCTCCAGCAAATTGCCAATAAAACATTTGAAACAATTGCTACTGCAAAAGTATCTACTTCTGCTGCAGAAGCTAGACAGCTAAACTTTTTAAACCGCCATGATGGCATCAGCGTAAACGGAGATCACTTGCTGAATGATGCGAAGAACTCAATCCTTGCTTTACATGACACGGGCTATAAACCACCTGTAAGAACTAAGATTCCTGTGGTTGGAGAAACAGGATATGCAACGTTGCTGCTAGGAGCCCAATCCATGAAGTATTCAGGATATATATCAGAACATGATTATAAAATTGCTAGTAAGTTAGCATTTGTGTTAGCCGGAGGACGTGTAGCGTTTGGTTCGGAAGTTGATGAAGAGTATTTACTGGACTTAGAGAGAGAAGCATTTTTAAGCCTTGTTGGAGAAGCGAAGTCTCAAGAACGTATGCAGCACATGTTAGTTAAAGGAAAACCACTGCGTAATTAAGGGGGAGAAAAAATGAGAGAAGCAGTTATTGTAGCAGGTGCTAGGACACCGGTTGGAAAAGCAAAAAAAGGTTCACTGGCAAGTGTTAGACCTGATGATTTGGGGGCCATTGCGGTTAAAGAAACTCTTCGCCGAGCAGGAGGATACGAAGGACCAATTGATGATTTAATTATTGGTTGTGCGATGCCTGAAGCAGAACAAGGTTTGAATATGGCTCGAAATATTGGCGCTCTTGCGGGTTTGCCTTATACGGTGCCAGCAATAACGATTAATCGTTATTGTTCATCAGGTTTGCAAAGTATTGCCTATGGTGCAGAACGAATTATGCTAGGGCAAGCCAAAGCAGTGTTAGCTGGAGGAGCAGAATCAATGAGTTTTGTTCCGATGTTTGGAAACGTAGCGCGTCCGAATGTTCAGCTGGTTGAAAATGCGCCGGAGTATTATATGGGCATGGGACATACAGCAGAACAAGTGGCCATGAAATACGGCATTTCACGTGAAGACCAGGACGCGTTTGCTGTACGCAGCCATCAAAAAGCAGCAAAAGCACTTCAAGAAGGGAAGTTTAACGACGAAATTGTTCCGGTGGAAGTGACGCTTCGAAAAGTGGATGAAAACAATAAGCTCCGTGAACAAAAGCTGATGTTCTCTCAAGATGAAGGAGTTCGTCCTGGCACAACTGCGGATGTATTAGGGAAACTTCGTCCAGCTTTTTCGGTTAAAGGATCCGTAACAGCTGGAAACTCTTCGCAGACAAGTGACGGAGCTGCATCCGTTTTTCTAATGGATAAAGAACAAGCTGAAGCAGAAGGGTTAAAGCCTTTGCTTAAGTTTCGCTCATTTGCAGTTGGAGGAGTTCCGCCTGAAGTAATGGGGATTGGCCCGGTAGCTGCCATCCCTAAAGCTCTTAAACTAGCAGGGCTGGAGCTTTCTGATATCGGATTGTTTGAATTAAATGAAGCATTTGCTTCTCAAGCACTTGGCGTTATTCGTGAATTAAATATTAATGAAGATAAAGTAAATGTAAACGGAGGCGCTATTGCCTTAGGTCATCCATTAGGCTGTACCGGAGCTAAGCTGACTCTTAGCTTAATGCACGAAATGAAGCGTCGAAATGAGCAGTTTGGAATTGTCACGATGTGTATTGGCGGAGGAATGGGAGCTGCTGGTGTATTTGAATTGTTAGCATAATCATTTCAAAGGGGGATATGAACATGTCAAATAGAACAAAACAAATGATTAAAGGTGGAAGCTTTTTAATTGAAGAAGGCGATGCAAGCCGTGTCTACACGCCGGAGGATTATACATCTGAACAAAAGATGATTGCCAAAACGACAGATGAATTTGTAGAAAATGAAGTCCTTCCACAAGTGGAATATTTAGAAAAGCATGAGTTTGACCGTTCTGTCAAGTTATTAAAACAAGCTGGTGAATTAGGGTTACTTGGTGCAGATGTACCGGAAGAATACGGCGGACTCGGTTTGGATAAAATTACCTCCGCTTTAATTGCTGAAAAAATGTCTCGAGCAGGCGGGTTTTCCATCACTCATGGTGCTCACGTAGGAATTGGGTCATTGCCAATCGTCTTATTTGGAACAGAAGAGCAAAAACAAGCATATTTACCTGCTTTAGCAGTTGGGGAAAAAATAGCCGCATATGCGTTAACAGAACCTGGTTCTGGTTCCGATGCCCTCGGTGCTCGCACAACAGCTCGCCTTAACGCCGAAGGCACACACTATGTGTTAAATGGAGAAAAGCAGTGGATTACGAATGCCGGATTTGCTGATGTGTTCGTGGTGTATGCGAAAATCGACGGCGATAAATTTTCTGCTTTTATCGTTGAACGCCAATTCCCAGGCGTTTCGGTTGGACCGGAAGAAAAGAAGATGGGAATCAAGAGTTCATCAACAAGAACGTTGATTCTTGAAGATGCGCTTGTTCCAAAAGAAAACGTGTTAGGTGAAATTGGAAAAGGCCATGTGATTGCGTTTAACATTTTAAATATTGGGCGCTATAAGCTTGGAGTTGGAGCAGTTGGAGCAGGTAAACGTGCGTTAGAAATTACGTCTCAATATGTTAACCAGCGTCAGCAGTTTAAAACGCCCATTGCTAAATTTTCATTAACCCAAGAAAAGTTAGCAACAATGGCTTCTAAATTGTACGCAACTGAAAGCTCCGTCTATCGTACGGTAGGACTTTTTGAAGACCATATGGGCCAGCTTTCAGAAGAACAGCAAAAAGACGGAAAACAAATTGCCGCTTCCATTGCTGAATATGCCATTGAATGCTCATTAAACAAAGTGTTTGCCACGGAATCTCTTGACTACATCGTAGATGAAGGGGTGCAGCTTCACGGAGGCTATGGTTTTATGAGCGAGTATGAAATTGAGCGCCTGTATCGTGATTCTCGCATTAACCGTATTTTTGAAGGAACAAATGAAATTAATCGACTCTTAGTACCAGGCACATATTTACGCAAAGCGCTAAAAGGAGAGCTTCCGCTGCTTCAAAAAGCACAAACGCTTCAAGAAGAATTGATGATGCTTATGCCGCAGGAAGTAGGAAATGAGCCGTTAGATCAAGAAAAAATGCTTGTGCAAAATGGGAAGAAAATTGCGCTCTTGCTTTTAGGTCTAGCTGCACAGAAGTATGGTAAAGAATTAGAGAAAGAACAAGAAATTCTCGTTAATATTTCCGATATGATTAGTAACGTATATGCAATGGAATCCACTGTTTTACGTACTGAAAAAGCAATTTCCAAAACAGGTGCAGATCAAAACAGCTTGAAAGTAAAATATACGCAAGTATTTTGCCAAGAAGCATTTAATCGAATTGAAGCAGATGCAAAAGAAACGTTAATTGGCGTTGAACAAGGTGATACGCTTAGAGTCATGCTTTCGTCTCTTCGCAAGTTAACGCGCTATACACCAATCAATGTGATTAGCGTAAAGCGCGAGATTGCAAAAACGCTTTTAGAAGTAGAGAAGTTTACAGTTTAAGGGAAAAGGAGCTCGCTTCGCGAGCTTCTTTTTGTTTAAGAAGCCTCTATCTAGGTAAATGATAAAGGATGTGTTAAAATACGAAAAAAGCTTAAAATAAAGGGTGGTTGACGAAATGTCATTATTTTTTTATTCATATCCAAAGTGTGGTACGTGCCGAAAAGCAAAGAAGTGGCTGGATGATAACGGAGTAGCGTATGAAGAAATTCATATTGTAGAAAACCCGCCAACAAAAGAGCAGCTGCAATCTTATTATCAGAACAGCGGCTTAGAATTAAAAAAATTCTTTAATACAAGCGGTAAAAAGTATCGCGAATTAGGGCTTAAAGATAAAGTAAGCAGTGCGAGTGAAGACGAACTTCTGTCTATTCTTGCGTCAGATGGCATGTTAATTAAACGTCCGCTGCTAACAGATGGACAAAAAGTAACGCTTGGCTTCAAAGAAGAGCAGTTTGAGGACGTATGGAAGTAAGTTTTCAAATAGAAAATTTTTACCTTTTACGTTACACTGTTAATAGGAAGTTATTTTAGGTTGTAGAAAGTGTTCTCCACGTTGAAGGCGCTTTTTATATAAACAAATTAAGATACATATTTTGGAGGGATTAAGATGAGTACACCAAAAGATTTGCGTTATTCTGAAGAGCATGAATGGGTAAAAACAGAAGGAGACGTTGTCCGCGTAGGTATTACGCATTTCGCTCAAGCTGAGCTTGGCGACATCGTATTCGTTGAACTGCCAGAAGTAGGAGCAACAGTAGAAGCTGACGAGCCGTTTGGTAGCGTTGAATCAGTAAAAACAGTTTCTGAGCTTTATGCACCAATTAGCGGTGAAGTTGTAGCAGTCAACGACAACTTAAGCGATAGCCCTGAGCTTGTTAATGAATCTCCATACGAAGAAGCATGGATGATTACAATCAAACCGTCTGATGCTTCTCAAGTAGACAAGCTAATGACAGCAGAGCAATACGAAGAAATGACAAACGAAGGATAATATTCCTCCATAAATTGTCTTTATGAAAAGTTTTTGACTGGACACTCTATTAGTAAACAAGCTAAAGGAGTGTCTTTTTATGTTTGAAAAACAAAAAATGGACGTTACAGATCGCGTTACAGCTAAATTTCATGACGGCGGCATGAAATTATATGTTGATAAGCAGCCAATTGGTGAAGTTAGTTACGGAACAAGCGGCAATGAATACCGCTTTGAAGAAGGGTATTCGCAAGAAAATAATAAGTTCTACCAATATACGGATGTACAAAAGCAAGGTGAAACGCAAAAATATACAGACTGCGACGAAGAAGCAGGATGGTGCTAAACAGTGGCAACTGCCGCTGTTTTTCTTGTTTTATGGAAACAATATGGCCTAAGCTGCCTTTTAAAACAGTTCTTTCTTGCAAATTTCTTTTAAAAAACAGGTGAACTGTGATACATTAACGAATATTGTATAGCATAAAGAAATGATGTTACTATACAACTGACGATTATGGGTGATGAAAATGGGGCTAATTGAAATCGAAAAAGTAATTATTGTCGAAGGAAAATCAGATAAAAAACGTATCCAAGATATCATTCGAGAACCAATTGAAATTATCTGTACAAACGGTACGATTAGTTTATCAAAGCTGGATGAAATTATTGACTTTACGTTTAACAAAGAGGTATACATACTCGTTGACTCTGATGATTCAGGGAATAAGCTAAGAAAACAATTTAAACGAGAGCTTCCGGAAGCAGAGCATCTATATATTGATAAAATGTACCGAGAGGTTGCTGCCGCCCCTAGACATCACATAGCAACAGTATTACTGAGTGCCAATATCGATGTTAATGCAGAATTTTTAACATAAAAGGAATGAGCAACATGCAAGAATGGAGCGAAAAACAGCTTGACGATCAGTTAAAAGAAGGACAAAGAGCGTTTATCTTTTTCCATACACCTTTTTGCGGGACATGTCAGCTGGCAAAAAAAATGTTAACCGTAGCAGAAGCGATGCTGCCCGGTGTGACCATCGGAATGAGCAATTTAAATTATATGCCTTCAAAAGCAGAAGTATTTTCAATTGAAAGTGTACCTTGTTTGATTGAAGTGAAAAATGGCGAAATGGTAAAAAAACTCTATGCGTTTCATTCTATCGAGCACGTACTTGAAGAGCTTCGATAATCAAACGTTTGTTTAAAATGAAGAAATTGAAAGAGAGCAAACCGTTGGGGTTGTTGAAATCTTGGGATATTATCCCAAGAACAAAATCTGTTGACAGCCTATCTGACACATGCTAAAATCACACTCATGAATGTTCATAAATGAATGAATATTTCCCAAAAACAAAATAATTGTTGCGAACTCTTATCAAGAGAGGTGGAGGGACTGAGCCCTGTGAAACCCGGCAACCGTCAGACTAACTGAAATGGTGCCAATTCCTGCAAAGCTATGCGCTTTGAAAGATGAGAGAAAGGATTAAATATCGAGCCTTTCTGTCATGCGCAGAGAGGCTTTTTTAATGAGGAAAATTGTTTTACGGCTTTTTCATCCTATAGGGCAACCTAACATAATTAAGTTTTTACTAAAGAAGGTGAAGAAATATGATTACATTAACAGACGTTACAAAAATTTATCAGGCTAAAAGCGGTCAAGTAACAGCTGTTGATAATGTGAATCTAACCGTTAACCAAGGTGAAATTTACGGAATTATTGGTTATAGCGGAGCGGGGAAAAGTTCTTTAATTCGCTTGCTAAACGGGTTAGAAACACCAACGACAGGAACGGTCGAAGTAGCAGGTAATGATATTGGAAAAATTAAAGGCGGAAAACTCAGAAAAGCTAGACAAGAAATCAGTATGGTGTTTCAGCACTTTAATATCTTGTGGTCGCGTACGGTGCGAGAAAATATTGTCTTTCCGTTAGAAATAGCAGGGATCTCAAAAGAAAAAAGAATGAAACGAGTAGACGAGCTTATCAAGCTAGTCGGGCTTGAAGGGCGTGAAAATGCTTATCCATCACAGCTTAGCGGTGGACAAAAGCAGCGTGTTGGTATTGCTCGAGCGCTAGCCAATAACCCAAAAGTATTGCTGTGTGATGAAGCAACATCAGCGCTTGATCCTCAAACGACAGATTCCATTTTAGATCTGTTAGTAGATATTAATGAGAAGCTAGGGTTAACCATTGTATTGATTACTCATGAAATGCACGTTATTCGTAAAATTTGTCATCGGGTAGCCGTTATGGAAAATGGGGCAGTGGTAGAAGAAGGACAAGTGCTAGAAGTATTCAGAAAACCTAAGCAGCCGATTACAAAACGATTCGTTCAACAGATTTCTGAACCAGAAGAAACGTTTGAAACAATTGAACAAGTACAGGAGTTATATCCAAGCGGGCAAATTATTCAGCTGACGTTTGTTGGCGGAAAAGCAGAGCAACCGCTCATTACAACGATTTTAAAACAGTTTGATGTAACGATTAATATTTTGCAAGGAAAGATTTCTCATACACAAACAGGTTCATACGGAACGTTGTTCGTTCATTTAGACGGAGAATTAACAGAAGTTGAAAAAGTCATTGCATACATTCATGAGCAGCAGGTAGAAGTGGAGGTAATGACAAATGCTTGAGAAACTATTTCCAAACGTTATTTTAGATGATTTTATTCAAGCGACAAATGAAACACTATATATGACGGCTATTTCAGTTATAGCCACGTTTGTTCTAGGTATTTTATTAGGCTTGCTTTTATTTTTAACGTCCAAAGGACAGCTTTGGCAAAACAAACCTTTATATGCCATTGTGTCAGCAGTTGTAAATATCTTTCGTTCCATTCCATTCATTATTTTAATTGTTTTACTGATTCCATTTACCAAAGCATTGGTAGGAAGTATTTTAGGCGCTAATGCAGCGTTACCTGCTCTAATTGTTGGAGCAGCACCATTTTACGCGCGTCTTGTAGAAATTGGTCTGCGTGAAATTGATAAAGGTGTTATTGAAGCTGCTAAATCAATGGGAGCAACAACAAGCACTATTATCTTTAAAGTGCTGTTACCTGAATCGCTGCCAGCTTTAATTTCTGGTTTGACGGTAACGACGATTGCGTTAGTCGGCTATACGGCAATGGCGGGTGTGATTGGAGCTGGAGGTCTCGGGAATCTTGCATATTTAGAAGGATTCCAGCGCAGTCATAATGATGTAACGCTAGCTGCTACGATCTTAATTTTGATTATTGTATTTATTATCCAACTTATTGGAGATGCGATTACTGCAAAAATTGATAAAAGATAAAGGGAGGATTATTTATTATGAAAAAATGGCTTTCGGCTTTAGCACTAACATCTGCGCTAGTAGTAGGATTAGCTGCATGTGGATCTAACAATGGATCAAAAGATGAAAAGAAAATTGTTGTGGGTGCATCTAATACGCCTCATGCTGAAATTTTAGAACAAGCAAAACCGATTTTAGAAAAACAAGGAATCGACTTGGAAATTAAAAAATTCCAAGATTACATCTTACCGAACACAGCTCTTGCAAACAATGAAATTGATGCAAACTACTTCCAGCACGTTCCTTATATGAATTCAGTGCTAAAAGATCACAAGGGTGAAAAAGGGTATGATTTTGTAAGTGCCGGTGCCATTCACATTGAACCAATCGGTATCTACTCTAAAAAATACAAAAGCTTAAAAGATCTTCCGAAAAACGGCACAGTTATTATGCGTGATGCAGTAGCAGAGCAAGGACGTATTTTATCGATTTTTGAAAAAGCCGGCGTAATCAAATTAAAACCAGGCGTAAAGAAAATAGATGCACAAATTAAAGATATCGTAGAAAACCCGAAGAATTTAAAATTTAAAGCCGATGTTGAAGGCGGATTGTTACCTCAAATGTACAAAAATAATGAAGGTGACGCTGTTGTTATCAATGCTAACTATGCTATCGATGCTGGCTTAGATCCAGTAAAAGATCCAATCGCAGTGGAAAGTAAAGAAAATAACCCTTATGCAAACATCATTACGGTTCACAAAGGCGACGAAAATAAAGATACAGTGAAAGCTTTAGTGAAAGTTCTTCACTCTAAAGAAATTCAAGACTACATTAAAGAAAAATACAAAGGCGGAGTACTGCCGGTAAATAAATAATAGAAGAAAAGCGCTTGCCCACTCTGGGCAAGTGCTTTTTTTGTATGCGGGAAAACGAATAACTCTTATTTTTCTCACGCATACTAACCGTGAAAACTTTACTGATGATGGGAGCTGACGTTATGCAGCAAGAAGCACGTCATTCAACTGAGCAAGCACTTCATGATTATAAAATGGGTGTTGGGAAATTTAGTGAAAAATTGCCGGAAGTAACAAAAACGTTTAATGCGTTTACTGAAGCATGTTTTGGAGAAGGTTCTCTTTCTAAAAAAGAAAAGCAGTTAATCGCGTTAGGAATCAGCGTAGTAGCTCAAGACGAGTACTGTATGATTTATCATACAAAAGGCTGCATTGATCAAGGTGCAACTGAGCAAGAAATTTTAGAAGCATGCGGAGTGTCAGCAGCATTTGGCGGAGGCGCAGCGATGAGTCAGTCCGTTACGCTTGTCCAAGAGTGTATTTCAGAACTGACTAGCCACACGCACTAAGTAAATAAAGTGGGTAAAAAAGCTTGTCTTAGAAGGCTCTATGGAGTCTTTTAAGGCAACTTTTTTATGAGTGGATTTAGTCTTGAAAAACGTACATAATGGTTTAAAACCTTTTGGGTCAAAAGGTTGCTATAAGTTTTCATTTGTTATAAGATTGTAATGAGAATAAAATGAGAATAATTAAAAAGATATAGGTATATCGTTTTTTACTATATACGTCTATAACTGGAGGTTTTAATATGGCAGGGTCAACTTTAACAATTAAAGATCTTCATGTTGCAATTGAAGGTAAAGAAATTTTAAAAGGTGTTAATTTAGAAGTTAAGGGCGGCGAAATCCATGCAATCATGGGACCAAACGGTACTGGTAAATCAACATTATCTTCAGCAATCATGGGACATCCTAAATACGAGGTTACACAAGGAAGCATCACGCTAGACGGCGAAGATGTACTTGAGATGGAAGTAGATGAGCGCGCTCGTGCAGGTCTATTCCTAGCTATGCAATATCCAAGTGAAATCAGCGGGGTAACAAATGCAGACTTCTTACGTTCAGCAATTAATGCTCGTCGTGAAGAAGGCGAAGAAATTTCACTAATGAAATTCATCCGTCAATTAGACAAAAACATGGATTTCTTAGAAATGGATCAAGACATGGCTCAGCGTTACCTAAACGAAGGTTTCTCTGGCGGTGAGAAGAAACGTAATGAAATTCTTCAATTAATGATGCTTCAACCAGGAATTGCAATTTTAGATGAAATCGACTCTGGTTTAGATATCGATGCGTTAAAAGTTGTATCAAAAGGTATTAATGAACTGCGCGGCAGCGAGTTTGGTTGCTTAATGATTACTCACTACCAACGTTTACTAAACTACATTACACCAGATAAAGTTCACGTTATGATGCAAGGTCGCGTTGTAAAATCAGGCGGACCAGAATTAGCACAGCGTCTAGAGGCAGAAGGTTATGACTGGATCAAACAAGAATTAGGTATTGAAGACGAAACTGTAGAGCAAGAAGCTTAAAAGTTAGGAGGATCTCTATGACTATTGATACGAAATTACCATTTGATCAAGAGTACATCAGCAGCTTTTCAAAAGAAGCTAATGAACCAAGTTGGCTGCTAGATCTTCGCTTACAAGCTCTTGCGAAAGCAGAAGATCTTGCACTTCCAAAGCCAGATAAAACAAACATTTCGAAATGGAACTTTACTGCATTTGACAAGCACACTTCACAGGCAAGCACAATCTCATCTGTAGACGAGCTTCCAGAAGTGGTTAAAGCATTGATTGATACAGAAGCTGTTAAAAATCTATATGTTCAGCGTGACCAAACAGCAGCATATTCAACATTAACAGAAGAGCTAAAGTCTCAAGGCGTTATCTTCACAGATATTCAAACAGCTGCTAAAGAGCATAGCGACCTTGTTGAGAAGTACTTCATGAAAGACGGAGTTAAAGTAGATGAGCACCGTTTAACTGCATTAAACGCAGCGTTATTAAACGGCGGTGTATTTGTATACGTTCCTAAAAATGTAGAAGTACAAGAGCCGCTTCAAGCTGTATTTGTCCGTGAAGATGAAGAAGCTGCTTTATTCAACCATGTGATTGTTGTAGCTGAAGACAACAGCTCAGTAACATATGTAGAAAACTACATTGCTACTGCTGAAGAGTCAAACGGTGTTGTCAATATCGTGACGGAAGTATTTGCCAACAGCAATGCGAAAGTAACATTTGGGGCTGTTGACTACTTAGCTAAAGGTACAACTACTTATGTGAACCGCCGCGGCGTAGCGGGCAAAGATGGTCGCATTGAGTGGGCTTTAGGCTTAATGAGTGAAGGAAATACAGTTTCTGAAAATACAACGTATCTAATGGGCGACGGTTCATATGGAGATACAAAAACGGTAACAGTTGGACGTGGAGAGCAGTCTCAAAACTTAACAACAAGTATCGTACATTTTGGAAAACATTCTGAAGGCTACATTTTAAAACACGGCGTTATGAAAGAAAGCGCGTCTTCAATCTTTAACGGTATCGGTAAAATTGAACACGGTGCGTCTAAATCAAACGCTGAGCAAGAATCTCGTGTGTTAATGTTAAGTGAAAAAGCACGTGGAGACGCAAACCCAATTCTTCTAATTGATGAAGACGATGTAACAGCAGGGCACGCTGCATCTGTTGGACGCGTAGATCCAATTCAGCTTTACTACTTAATGAGCCGCGGTATTCCGCAAACAGAAGCAGAACGTCTAGTTATCCACGGGTTCTTAGCACCAGTTGTAAACGAGTTGCCAATCGAAACGGTTAAAAAGCAATTAACAGATTTAATTGAAAGGAAAGTTCGATAATGAATATCTCTGATATTCGTAAACAATTTCCTATTTTAGACCAAGAGGTAAATGGCAGCCCACTCGTTTATTTAGACAGTGCAGCAACTTCACAAAAGCCGCTTGCTGTAATTGAAGCAATTGAGAAGTATTATAAAGAATATAACTCAAACGTACACCGAGGTGTTCACACGCTTGGTACAAGAGCAACAGACGGATACGAAGGCGCTCGTGAAAAGGTTCGTAAGTTTATTAATGCAAAATCAACGGAAGAGATTATCTTTACGCGCGGTACAACGACAGCTCTTAATACAGTAGCTGCAAGCTATGGCCGTGCTAATCTCAAACCTGGTGATGAAATTGTGATTACTTATATGGAGCATCACAGCAACATCATTCCTTGGCAGCAAGTTGCCAAGGAAACAGGTGCAACGTTAAAATATATTTCATTAACAGAAGATCATGCACTTTCACTAGAAGAGGTAAAAAGCACGATTACATCCAACACCAAAATTGTATCGATCATGCAAGTATCTAACGTATTGGGTACAATTAACCCAGTAAAAGAGATTGCAGAAATTGCACATGCTAACGGTGCAGTAATGGTTGTGGATGGTGCACAAAGTACGCCTCATATGAAGGTGGATGTACAAGATTTAGACTGTGATTTCTTTACTTTCTCTGGACATAAAATGGGCGGGCCGACTGGAATCGGCGCTCTTTATGGAAAGAAAGAGCTTCTTGAAAAAATGGAACCAATCGAGTTTGGCGGCGAAATGATTGACTTCGTAAACCTATACGAATCAACGTGGAAAGAACTTCCTTGGAAATTTGAAGGGGGTACGCCAATCATTGCAGGTGCAATTGGTTTAGGTGCAGCGATTGATTTCTTAGAAGAAGTTGGTTTAGATAATATTCAAGCACATGAGCACAAGTTAGCGCAGTATGCACTGGATCGCTTATCGCAAGTAGATGGAATTACGATCTACGGACCGAAAGAGCGAGCGGGTGTTGTGACGTTTAATATTGAAGATGTGCATCCGCACGACGTTGCAACAGTAGTAGACGCTGATGGAATTGCGATTCGTGCAGGTCATCACTGTGCGCAGCCGCTGATGAAATATTTAAACGTATCTTCTACTGCACGTGCAAGCTTCTATTTGTATAACACGGAAGAAGAAGTAGATAAATTGGTATCATCATTAATAAAAACGAAGGAGTATTTTACAAATGGCTTTTAATAATTTAGATACTCTCTATCGTCAAGTAATTATGGACCATTATAAAAACCCGCGTAATCGTGGAACGTTGAATGAAGATACTGTGAACATTCATATGAATAACCCGACATGTGGAGACCGCATTGAACTTTCTTTAAAAGTAGAGGACGGCAAAGTGGTGGATGCAAAGTTCGAAGGTGAAGGATGTTCAATTTCAATGTCATCAGCTTCAATGATGACACAAGCAATTAAAGGTCAAGAAGTAGACAAAGCGTTTAAAATGGCCCATATCTTCTCTGACATGATGCAAGGTAAAGAGTATGATGATAGTATAGATTTAGGAGATATTGAAGCACTTCAAGGTGTAGCAAAATTTCCTGCGCGTATTAAATGTGCAACACTAGCGTGGAAAGCGATGGAAAAAGGTCTTAACGAACAAAAATAAGACCTTCATTCATTCCCAATCCTATCAAGTAGGGGGTAATAAAAGATGGCTAAAAAAATGCCAGAAATCGGCGATTATAAATATGGATTTTCCGATAAAGACGTATCAATTTTCCGCTCTAAACGCGGTTTAACAAAAGAAATCGTAGAAGAAATTTCTCGTATGAAAGAGGAACCACAATGGATGCTTGACTTCCGTTTGAAATCTCTAGAGCACTTCTACAACATGCCAATGCCACAGTGGGGCGGAGACATGGCAAGCTTAGACTTTGATGAAATTACGTACTACGTAAAACCATCTGAGAAGTCTGAACGCTCTTGGGATGAAGTTCCTGAAGAAATTAAACAAACGTTTGATAAACTAGGTATTCCTGAAGCAGAGCAAAAGTATCTTGCGGGTGTATCAGCTCAGTACGAATCTGAAGTTGTTTATCACAATATGAAAGAAGATCTTGAAGCACAAGGTATCGTATTTAAAGATACGGATACGGCGCTAAAAGAAAACGAAGATATTTTCCGTGAGCATTTTGGAAAAGTTATCCCGCCAACGGATAACAAATTCTCTGCACTTAACTCGGCGGTTTGGTCTGGTGGATCATTCATTTACGTACCAAAAGGCGTAAAAGTAGATACACCATTACAAGCTTATTTCCGTATTAACTCTGAAAATATGGGACAGTTTGAGCGTACGTTAATTATTGCTGATGAAGGCTCACACGTTCACTATGTAGAGGGCTGTACAGCACCTGTTTATACAACAAACTCCCTTCACAGTGCCGTTGTAGAGATCATCATCAAAAAAGATGCGTATTGCCGCTATACAACAATTCAAAACTGGGCGAACAACGTATACAACCTTGTAACAAAACGCGCGGTTTGTGAAGCAAATGCAACAATGGAATGGATTGATGGAAACATCGGTTCTAAGTTAACAATGAAATATCCAGCTGTTATCTTAAAAGGTGAAGGTGCACGTGGTATGACATTATCTATTGCCCTTGCTGGTAAAGGACAGCACCAAGATGCTGGTGCAAAAATGATTCACTTAGCACCGAACACATCTTCAACGATCGTATCAAAATCAATTTCAAAACAAGGCGGTAAAGTAACATACCGCGGTATCGTACACTTCGGCCGTAAAGCAGAAGGTGCACGTGCGAACATTGAGTGTGATACGCTGATTATGGATAATCAATCAACTTCTGATACAATTCCGTACAATGAGATTTTAAATGACAACATCTCACTTGAGCATGAAGCGAAGGTATCAAAAGTATCTGAAGAACAATTATTCTATCTAATGAGCCGCGGTATTTCTGAAGAAGAAGCAACAGAAATGATTGTAATGGGCTTTATTGAGCCATTTACAAAAGAGCTTCCGATGGAATATGCAGTAGAAATGAACCGTCTAATCAAATTTGAAATGGAAGGTTCAATCGGTTAATAATAGATCAAAACTCGTTTGCTGTTTATGCAAACGAGTTTTTTTGTATCGTTTGTATTAAAATAAAGAAAAGCGAAGCTAAGAACATAGAGGAGGAGTGGCATGATTTATATTGGAGTCACAGGCTGGGGAGATCATGATTCATTATATGAAGCGGGGGTTTCATCAAGAGACAAGCTTGCCGTATATGCAGGCCATTTTCCAATTGTTGAAGTCGATTCATCTTTTTATGCAATTCAACCAACATCAAATGTAGAAAAATGGGTGAACGATACACCGGAATCTTTTCGTTTTGTGGTAAAAGCCTATCAAGGTATGACAGGGCATATGAGAGAAGGAAATCCATTTGATAGCAAGGAAGAAATGTTTCATGCATTTTTAGAATCAGTTAAGCCGTACGTAACATCGAATAAGCTTGGTATGATTTTATTTCAAATGCCGCCGTGGTTTGACTGTACAAAAGAAAACGTGGCCTATTTGAGATATAGCCGTGAAAAGTTTGGAGATTTGCCAGTAGCCCTTGAGTTTCGAAATCAGTCTTGGTTTAAGCCATTTTTCTATGATAAAACGCTAACGTTTATGGAACAAGAGAACTGGATTCATGGTATTTGTGATGAACCGCAGGCAGGAGAAGGATCTATTCCAATTGTCATTCATGCTACAGATAAACAGAAAACACTCATACGTTTTCATGGACGAAACGTACACGGCTGGAACAAGCCAGCAGAAGGCAATTGGCGAGCGGTAAGGTTTTTGTATCGTTACAATGAAAAAGAGCTCCTAGAGTGGAAAGAACGTCTTGAAAAGCTGCAAAAACAAACGAAGGACATTTACCTGTTGTTTAATAATAACTCCGGCGGAGATGCTGTACATAATGCCAAACAGCTCATGAGTTTATTAAATATTGAATATGAGAATTTAGCTCCTAAACAATTAGATTTTTTTAATGAATTTTAGCACTGAGTCCTATAAAAGTTTATATAAATAAGGAAGAAGGAATATAAACGTCAAATAGGTAGAAAAGTATATGTAAAACCTCACTTTTTTCTTTCAAAATCATAAATTGATTAAGAAAGGAGTGAGTTACTATGATTACCTTAGCGCCTATCGTAATTGAAGGTCATACGTTTAATGCAGTTACCGTATTGCTGCCAAAAACAACTCTGTTAACAATCTCATCAGATAAAGGGTACATTATGTGCGGAGCACTAGACGTAGGTCTATTAAATGATAAATTAGCTGATCGTCAAATAATAGCTGGAAGAGCTGTAGGTGTACGTACAATTGAGCAGCTTCTTGAAGCGCCGCTTGAATCTGTAACGCTTGAAGCTGAAAAAAGAGGGATTTTTAAAGGAACAATTGGCAAAGATGCTTTATTGAAAATGCTTTAATATAGTGGAGAATTTAAGATAAAACTTTTTAAAAGAAGCGTGAACCTCCGTATACATGCATACATATAGCTTGTAAGGAGGGATTTTTTTTGGTTAAACTTCGTCGGAAATTAACAAGAAAAGGCCCGCTTCCTTTTCGCTACGTTCTGTTGCTCACCTTTCTTTTTTTTATGCTTTCTACGGGTGTAGGGTTATGGCTAATTAATAGAGGGATTGAACCGACGTTAATGAAATATGCTGAAGCACAAACAAAAGAGATTGCAACTTTAGTTATTAATAAAGCGGTAAATAAACAGGTACTCGATCAGCTAGATGTAGATGTCATTAAAGTGGAATCTACACCTAACGGTCAAGTAGCTAAAATTGACACAGCGCTTGTAAATCGGGTTAGAGCTCAAACTACGTCATTTGTTCAAGCTAATTTAAAAGAGGCAGAGAAAGGGAATTTAGATGCACTTGAACTTCCAACAGATATTCGTATTGAAAAAAATGAAAAGTTGCGGAATCAAGGAATTGTATACCAAGTTCCTCTTGGGCAAGCTACTAATAATGCGCTGCTTGGAAATCTAGGTCCGCTGATTCCAGTTAAGTTTCATGCTATCGGTGACGTTCAAACAGACGTAGTGCGGAAAATCGAGGAGTATGGAATAAATAATGCGTTTCTTGAAGTATCTATCAAAGTAAAAGTAAACATGCAAATCATTATCCCTTTTGCAACGAGAAAAACAACCGTTACGGCTACAATCCCGGTAGGAGGGACCGTTATCCCTGGAAATGTTCCTGACTATTTTAACGGCGGAAATTCGTCTTCTCCGGCAATTGAACTTCCGAAGAAAAATTAACAATATGATATTAACTTAAAGCATCAGGATAAAAAAACAGGAAGCATCAGCTTCCTGCTTTTTATTTTTTCTTTAGTTCTAAACGATCATTTCTTTCCCACGTTCTTAACTGAGGATATGGGTCAAACGACCACTCATTTTTGCCGTTATCTTTATACATTCCATAATGCAAGTGAGGAGGGAATTTTCCAGAAGTTCCAGGAGGTCCATAACCGGAACTTCCTACTCCGCCAATGAGTGTTCCTGGTTCTACAATTTGTCCTACTTTTAAATTTTTTGCAAATCCGCTTAAATGTGCTAAATAGTGATAATTATTATGAAGGTCACGAATACCGATTCGCCAGCCTCCATATTTATTCCATCCTTTAAGCTCAATAATGCCATAGCAAGGGGATTTTACTGGAACTCCGTAATCTGCAAAAATGTCTGTTCCTTCATGAATTCGTTTTCCACCCCAGCCGCGCGCATCTCCCCATGTACTGCGATAACTGTAGTTCGCACGGAGAGGCACAGGAAATGAAGAACCTTTTAAATCAATGCGACCGTAATGGCGAAAAATTTTAGCATTCCCTAAAATAATATCAACCGCTTTAGCGCGGTGATAATAGTTCCAAAGCGCAATTTTAATATAGTCTTGGGACACCCCGAACGTCCGAATATAATCTGCTATTGTAAAAAGCATATCTTCATCATTAAATTGGTCTGCTTTTTTGTCTCCGTTCCCATCTTTACCCATCCCCCCTAGGAGAGAAATAGTAAGTGGGTTTGTATCTTCCAAATTTGGATTTAAAGAACCTGACCATTTTTCTGGAGGATAATAAATGGCGATCGCACCTTTTTCTCTTGGAATATCTTTATGAGAGCGTCGAATATTTCGTTCATACTGGTCAATCCCAGCAAAGTAATACCAAGGAATCGTAGTAGCGGCTTCCATTTGTTTATACAGCTCTAATCTCTTTTGAATAAGTATTTTTTCTTGATCTGCTGAAGATTCAGCTGTTACGTGGTGCCATCCTGTGAATATAGAGATGAACATAAAAAGTAAGATAATCGTTTTGCGCATCGTGTTTCCCCCTTTCTAAAAATAGTGTGTAACACTAGTTTGCAGCGAGAAAAAAGATTTCATAAATATTAATTAATGGAAATCGCTTCAAAACTTTTTTAAAGAATTTTATTCAGAAGATAAATGGAAATTATACGGAGGATGAAAACGCACACATTTGGATGGGAAATAGAAGAAAACTGAGGGAAATAAAGAGCAGACAACTTGTCGAATCTCACTTTTTTATGATAAAGTGACATATAGTTATGTTTTTAATATGTAGTTAAAATTAAGCATATAGGTTATAGACATTTTCTAGATTGGTGGAGTTGATAATATGGCAACAAAAGAAGAGCATGTCCGCAAACCCGAGTGGCTGAAGATTAAGCTAAACACAAACGAAAATTACACAGGCTTAAAGAAAATGATGCGTGAGAAAAACCTTCATACAGTTTGTGAAGAAGCAAGATGTCCGAATATTCATGAGTGTTGGGCTGTTCGTCGTACGGCAACTTTTATGATTTTAGGAGAAGTATGTACACGTGCCTGTCGTTTTTGCGCGGTTAAGACAGGTTTACCAACAGAATTAGATTTAGAAGAGCCAGAACGCGTAGCAGATTCTGTTCAGCTAATGAACTTAAAACATGCGGTTATTACAGTAGTAGCTCGCGATGATTTAAAAGACGGAGGAGCAAGCGTATTAGCTGAAACAATTCGTGCGATTCGTCGTAAAAATCCATTTACAACAATTGAAGTATTGCCTTCTGATATGGGCGGTGTGGAAGAGAACTTACGTATTGTAATGGACGCACGTCCTGATATTCTAAACCATAATATTGAAACAGTACGCAGCCTTACGCCTCGTGTTCGTGCTCGTGCTAAATATGAGCGTTCTCTTGAGTTCCTTCGCCGTGCAAAAGAAATGCAGCCGGATATCCCAACAAAATCAAGTATCATGCTTGGTCTAGGGGAAACAAAAGAAGAAATTATTGAAACGATGGATGACTTGCGTGCGAATAACGTAGATATTATGACGCTAGGGCAATATCTGCAGCCAACTAAAAAGCACATAAAAGTTCAGAAATATTACCATCCAAATGAGTTTGAAGAGCTAAAAGAGATTGCTTTATCAAAAGGATTCAGCCATGTTGAAGCAGGTCCTCTTGTACGTTCTTCTTACCATGCAGATGAGCAAGTTAACGCTGCTGCAAAAAACAAAGCACAAGAAAGCAAATAAGGTAAAAAGAGACTGGAACAAAAGTAGTTTAGCCGAAGTGAAAAACGAACCACTAATCAAACTGTTTGATTAGTGGTTCGTTTTTTTGTTACGGTGAACTTAGATTTTATCTGTTTCGTTTATTCCACCATATCTTTGTCCGTCATCGATTCATTCAATTCGTTTTTCTCTCTACCGTTTGCATCTTCTCCGCCGTTCATTTTACGCCCTTGGGGAGATTGTAGCATTTGTTGAATAACTCCATCGATTCGTTTTCTAGCATCATTCGTTTGCGTATTCATTTCACTAATATTTTCGATTTGGTCCATATGTTTCGGATTATCTGAGACGTATACATGATAATAACGAGGAACTACAGACATAGCTGTACGTTTTACCTGATCGGCTGCGTTATTCCTATTTTTAGCATCTGTTTTATAAGCAACAAGCACATCTTTATCGGTTACTAGCGTAGCGGCTTGCTTAATATTTGGAATAGCGGTGCTCAGTTTACTAATATTGTCGGCTGCTTCTTCTCGATTAAATGTTCCTACTTGGTTCATATTGGAATTTTGTTCATTTGTGTTTTTAGTGTATCGGACATATCCATAATTTGTGCCGGTATTATTATTTGGATTATAATAATGATTAGGCTCGTTTACATTAATGGCATCTGGGTTGTTTGGTGATAAATTTTCATTTTCAGCTGTGTTTTTATTTTGACAGCCGATGGTTAAAATACTTGTTATCAAAGCGATTCCAAGAATAGATTTTTTCACCATTTCCACCTCCTGTAATTAAATATCGTACGCCAGGTAAACCGGCGAACCTTCATGTGGAGCATAAAAGATCAGTAGGTATACCGATAAAACTCCTACAGGATTAGAGTGCTGCTTATACGTGAAAAATTTCATGTTAATTGATGGTTTCATCATCATAATTATGGTATGGTAAATTTTAAGAGAAGAGGTGTGAGCAATGGTCTGTATCAATAATATTTGTTATGAAGTATTAAAAGATGAGCGCGAGGCATTTAATGAAGAGGCGTTTAGAGGTCGCTTTATCGATGTGCTGAGCCGCTATGACTATATTGTGGGAGATTGGGGATACAATCAGCTTCGACTGCGAGGCTTTTTTGATGACCGAAATCAAAAGGCAACGTATGATACGAAGATTAGTACGCTTCAGGACTATTTACATGAATATTGTAATTTTGGCTGTGCGTATTTTGTCTTAAAAAAAGTCCATAAGTAAAAAAAGGCAAGCCGAAGACACTAATTGTCCTTCACGCTGCCTTTTTTTTTAGATCATTTCATATAAAAATTCACGAAGTTCCTGACCGTCTTCATTGTTTAATTTAAATACTTCTTCAAGATAGTTTGGTTCTTCAAGGTCATCTTGACCAATAATGGCAAAACGTCCTCCTTGAATATCAAGAACAACTTGTTTGCCATAATAACGGTCGGTTTGGATAATAGCTAAATCAAATCGTTGATTTTCGCCCATAAAGCTGACAAACCGGGTCTTTGTAGATACAACATCGTCATATAGATAAAAGCGTTCGCTCATAGGTATACTCCTTTCGTAGGTTGTATTTGTATCATATCAAATAAGGTCAAAAACAAAAATGAATTTATCAAATGGATAATGGGTCATGATAAAATAGAACAGGAACCCCGTTTGTTTATGAAAAAAGATTTATAGAGAGCTGACAACTAGGGAGGAAATAATATGTACTTTGTAGATCGTGAAAAAATAGAAGCCACGCTTGGTTTTTTTGATGAACATGTTCGTTTGTTCACTGAGCATTCGAGCTGGAACACAGAAATAGAGAAAAAGGCATTAGAGAGAATTGTACATCTTTTAATTGAAAACGTTTTAGATGTAGGGAATGCAATGATTGATGGATTTATTATGAGAGATCCAGGCAGTTACGACGATATCATTGACATTTTAGTTGATGAGAAAGTGGTTAAAAAAGAGGAAGAAACGCCATTAAAAGAGATCGTTCAATTGCGTAAAAGCCTTGTTCAAGAATATGTGGATGTTAATCATCAGGATATTTATCAAAAAGTGATGCAGCATAAAGACGTATTGGCAGCATTTTCAGAGCGCGTAAGGACATACCTAGAAACAGAATTAGGACCTGTGTCTGCTTTTCGTAACTAAAGACAAAGTTGTAGTAGTATAAAAAATAAGCTATGATTTCAAGTATGACACTTGAAAGGAGATCACACAACATGAAGGAATATAAAGGATATTTGATTGATTTAGACGGAACAATGTACAAAGGAACAGAGCTAATTGCCGAGGCACGTGATTTTGTTATTAAATTAAAGGAAAAAGGAATTCCTTATTTATTTGTAACAAACAACTCAACAAAAACGCCTGATAAAGTAGCTGAAAAGCTAGAGGCATTTGGCATTCCTGCAACAGAAGAGCAAGTTTTTACAACAAGTCAGGCAACAGCTAATTATTTGCATGAACGCAAAGCAAATGCTTCAGCTTATGTAATTGGTGGAGAAGGAATCCGACATGCGTTGCTTGAAAAAGGATTTACCATTGAAGAGGAAGATACGGATTTTGTAGTTGTTGGTTTGGATCAAGAAATTACATATGAAAAATTAGCAAAAGCATGTTTAAACGTTCGAAACGGCGCCTTTTTTGTTTCAACGAACGGAGATATTGCGATTCCTACTGAAAGAGGCCTACTGCCTGGTAATGGATCTATCACGTCCGTTATTACGGTTTCTACTCAAACAAATCCAGTATTTATTGGCAAACCAGAAAGTATTATTATGGAGCAAGCCCTTGAAGTCATCGGTACGCCAAAAGAAGAAACAATCATGATTGGTGATTATTATGATACAGATATTTTAGCAGGGATGAATGCAGGCTTAGATACATTATTAGTCCATACAGGGGTAACAACAAGAGAGTTACTAGAAGGATATGAGAAAAAGCCAACTTATACGGTAGATTCACTAAAAGAGTGGATGGAGCGAATTTAAAAAGCTGTCAATTGACAGCTTTTTTTGTTTTTAGAACCTATTCTTGACTGGCAGCCCGATGCGCTAACCGGCTAGAAGCAGCGGCGGCAATTGCGCCTACTAAATCATCTAAGAAAGTATGGCACTCTCCAGTCGATTTATCGTTTAATCGTTCTAGAATACCTGGCTTTTGTTTATCAATATACCCGTAATTGGTAAAGCCGATTGATCCGTACACATTTACAATCGATAATGCTAAAATCTCGTCGATACCGTATAAACCTTCGTCTTTCTCAAGAATATCCAACAGAGGCGGCTCAATAACTTTTTTTTCCGTGAGGACATCTAATTGAATACCCGTTAAAATAGCATTTTGAACTTCTCGTTTAGAAATGACGCGCTCAACGTTATATAAACAGTCTTCGATTGTTAAGTTTGGGTGATACTTTTTTTGCAAGTAATAGACCAGTTCAGCAATGTCTGTAAGAGCCACGCCGCGTTCTATTAACCATTCTCTTGCTTTTTTTTCTAACTCACTTTGTGTATGTTTTTTCTCCAAGTATCATCACCTGTTTTCTATATATTTTTAAGTCTAAAGTTGTTTCATACTACTAACCCGGAGTAAATAACTATAAATGGTGTATTTCTAATCTATTCATTCCTCCGTAAATATTATGACAAGTAATGTTGTTTTCCATCATATAATTTCTTGAATGAATGAAGAGAGGGATTAAAATGATACAAACCATTTATGAGCACTACGGATTACGTCCAAATGAATTTATGCCCGTTGGTAAATTTGAAGGTTTTCAGTATCGAGATATTTTATATACAATCATTAATGTAAAGCAAATGGAACAAGACGAGTTAAATGAACTATATCAAATGAGTCAATTTCTGATGGGGCAAGGTGATCGCCATGTGGCAACATTTATGCCTAATTTGAATGGTGAAATGATTACAGAAACTGAAACTGAAAAATTTATCATTTGCCGCTGTCTTGCGGAAGAGAAAAACCCCAATTTTTCACCTGGGCACGAGCTAGCTGTTTTTCATCAAAAAGGGAGGCTGTTTCCTTATGAAGTGGAAAAAGCAAACCGGCTAGGGCAATGGAAGTCCATGTGGGAGAAGCGTCTCGACCAGATGGAGCAATTTTGGTATGGAAGATTACGTGCTTTGCCTAATCAAGAGATGGAAAAACGTTTTTTAGAAACTTTTCCTTATTACCTAGGATTAACGGAAAATGCTATTCAATACCTAGTAGACACGGAAATTGACGATTTGCCTCGTTCAGTTGACGCTGCGACGATTTGTCATCATCGGTTTGGGCAAAAAACATGGGGGGAGGACTACGTTTACAAGCTCCCAGCAGATTGGGTCTTCGATCATCCGAGCAGAGATATAGCTGAATATATAAGGGAACAATATTTATTAACATACGCTGTCGATGAAAGGCACATGCATCAGTTTTTAAGTGAATACGAAAAGGTAAATCCGCTTTCTTCTTTTTCATGGAGACTGTTATATGCTAGACTTCTTTTTCCTGTTCATTATTTTGAGGTAATTGAAGGGTACTACAGTGTACAAGATGAGCGGCAAAAACAAAAGTATTATGAGAAGCTGGAAGGAGTATTAGCTCATTCTTCTCACTACGAAGCTTTTCTGAAGCGCTTTTACCAGTCGGTGGGTATTTCAACGTCTCGTTATCACATTCCTGAATTAACATGGATTCATTAAAAAGCGATTACTATAGAATATGATAAAATAGAAAAATAGGTGTTGGATAATCCAAACCCGTTTTTCTATTTTGTTTTTGTGCATGCAGTTTAAAAAGGATAAAGAGGTGGCGTACATATGGACAAGCCGTTTGTATTTATTACGAGAAAAATACCGAATGAATTAATCGAACCTTTAAAGGCAGTAGCGAATGTGGAAATGTGGGATAAAGAAGATGAGGCAGTCCCTCATGAGCTGCTTTGTGAAAAAGCTAAGCACGCACATGCTCTATTAACAATGCTGTCAGATCGTATTGACAGTGAATTGCTTACGCAAGCTCCTCATTTAAAGCTTGTAGCTAACTTGGCGGTCGGATTCGATAATATTGACGTAGAAGCGGCAACTGAACGAGGAATTATCGTTTCTAATACGCCCGATGTTTTATCTGATACAACAGCAGATTTAACGTTTGGTTTATTAATGAGTGTAGCTAGACGTTTAGTAGAAGCTGCTGGATATGTGAAAGAAAATCAGTGGAAAAGCTGGAGTCCATTTTTGTTAGCAGGTAGAGATGTTCATCATAAAACATTAGGTATTGTTGGAATGGGGAAAATTGGAGAGACGCTTGCGAAACGTGCTACAGGTTTTGATATGGAAATCTTGTACCACAATCGAAGCCGCAACCTTCAAGCAGAAAAAAAGCTCGATGCAGTTTACTGTGAGTTAAATGAGCTGCTTGAACGATCTGATTTTGTTATTTGTTTGACACCGTTAACGGACGAAACCAAACATTTATTTAATGCATCAGCATTTGAACAGATGAAAACAACTGCGATTTTTATTAATGCTTCAAGAGGAGCAGTGGTTGATGAGCAAGCATTGTTACATGCGATTCAATCCGGTGAAATTGCTGGAGCTGGCTTGGATGTATTCGATCAAGAGCCTATCTCTGCTTCTCACCCTCTTCTTCAATTGCCTAATGTTGTAGCTCTTCCTCATATCGGCAGTGCGAGTATCGAAACGCGCACGGAAATGATTTCTTTATGCGTAAAAAACATTAAAGCAGTTCTCACAAACGAGTCTCCTATTACAATTGTAAATAAAGAAGCGTTTGCGAAAAAATCATAGTGGAAAAAGGCAATTTCATTTCGGTGAAATTGTCTTTTTTTTATTAAAAAACAGTGGTAGCCATGTTATGATAATAAAATGAAATATTTTAAAAATTTACATTTATCTTTATATACCAATTTTTTTAACGAGTTTACGAGAAAAGATGGCAAGTAAACCTTGTAAAAAAGAAAAATAAGGTCTATAATGTCCTCTATAAGAGAACAAATGTATACGTAGAAAGAACACAGAGGTGAGGAATATGACAAAAAGTATTTCAGTAGGATTATTAGGGTTAGGAACGGTAGGAAGCGGAGTAGTCAAAATTATTGAAAATCATCAGGATAAATTAAGTCATCAAGTCGGATGTCCTGTAGAAGTTAAGAAAGTAGTAGTTAAAGATATTGATAAGAAACGTGACGTAGAAATCAGTGAAGATAAATTAACAACGAATGTTGAAGACGTTTTACATAACGCGGAGATTGACGTTGTCATTGAAGTAATGGGTGGCGTTGAAGAAACAAGAGATTATATCTTAACAGCCCTTCGTAATAAAAAGCATGTTGTAACGGCAAACAAAGATTTAATGGCAGTTTACGGCTCAGAATTATTAACAGTAGCTTCTGAAAATAGCTGTGATTTATTTTATGAAGCAAGTGTAGCAGGCGGTATTCCAATTCTTCGTGGATTAGCAGATGGATTAGCATCTGATCGTATTACCAAAATGATGGGAATTGTAAATGGAACAACAAACTTCATTTTAACGAAAATGACAAAAGAAGGAAGCGCTTATGATGAAGTGTTAAAAGAAGCGCAGGATTTAGGATATGCTGAAGCGGATCCAACTTCTGACGTAGGTGGTTTAGATGCTGCTCGCAAAATGGCAATCTTGGCTACACTAGGCTTTTCAATGAAAATTGACTTGGATGATGTTCGTGTTCAAGGTATTACAGAAGTAACAGAAGACGACTTGCAATATAGTAAACAATTAGGCTATACGATGAAGCTGATTGGATATGCACATCGTGACGGAGACAATGTAGAAGTTAGTGTTCAACCAACTCTTTTAGCAGATACACATCCTCTTGCTTCAGTAAGCGATGAGTACAACGCTGTATATGTATACGGAGAAGCTGTCGGCGAGACGATGTTTTATGGACCGGGGGCAGGAAGCCTGCCAACTGCCACTGCTGTTGTATCAGATTTAGTAGGTGTTATGAAAAACATGCGTTTAGGTGTGAATGGGAAAAGTGCGGTAACACCTCAGTATCCAAAACAGTTAAAAACAGAAGATGAAATGTTCTCGAAGCATTTCTTACGTATTCATGTTAAAGATCAAGTTGGAGCATTTGCAAAATTAACAACACTATTTTCAGAGCGTGGCGTGAGCTTCGAAAAAATTATCCAACTTCCTGTGAAAGGAAGCGAATTAGCTGAAATTGTTGTTGTTACACACAAAACATCTCAAAAAGATTATGAGGAAATCCTTCAGCAGCTTCGGGATTTACCAATTGTAGAAAATGTAAAAAGCAGTTACCGCGTAGAGGGAGTTGGCACAGTATGATGTGGAAAGGTCTATTAGCTGAATATAAAGAATTTTTACCTGTAACAGAGAAAACACCTATGCTTACACTACATGAAGGAAATACGCCCTTAATTCATCTTGCTCATTTATCAAAAGAGCTAGGCATTGATTTACACGTGAAAGTAGAAGGGTTAAATCCAACGGGGTCATTTAAAGACCGCGGAATGGTAATGGCTGTAGCAAAAGCAAAAGAAGAAGGAAGCAATACGGTTATTTGTGCATCTACCGGTAACACATCCGCAGCTGCAGCAGCTTATGCATCACGCGCTGGCATGCGCTGTATCGTTGTTATTCCAAATGGGAAAATTGCGATGGGGAAATTAGCTCAAGCTGTTATGTATGGTGCAGAAATTGTAGCAATTGAAGGAAACTTTGACCAAGCGCTTTCTATGGTTCGTAAGCTAAGTGAAACATCACCAGTTGCACTTGTAAACTCCGTGAACCCATACCGTATTGAAGGGCAAAAAACAGCTTCTTTCGAGATTTGTGAACAGCTTGGAAAAGCGCCTGACGTTTTAGCTATCCCAGTGGGGAATGCAGGTAATATTACAGCTTACTGGAAAGGATTCAAAGAATACAGTGAACGTCACCAAACGTCTCTTCCTCATATGCACGGGTTTGAAGCAGAAGGTGCAGCGGCGATCGTGCGTAATCAAGTTATCGAAAATCCAGAAACAATTGCAACGGCTATTCGAATCGGAAATCCAGCAAGCTGGGATTATGCTGTAAACGCAGCAAAAGAATCAAACGGAAAAATTGATGAAGTAACAGATGAACAAATCTTAGAAGCATATCGTACAATTGCACGCAAAGAAGGTGTATTTGCAGAGCCAGGTTCTTGCGCTTCAATAGCTGGTGTGTTTAAAGATGTAGCTTCTGGTAAAATTGCAAAAGGTTCAACGGTTGTCGCTGTACTAACAGGTAACGGATTAAAAGATCCAAACGTAGCAATCGATGCTCACAATGTAAAGCCAGTGGTTTTACCAAATGATGAAGAAAAGGTATTTGAGTATATCCAAGGTGTCGTTGCTTCATGCTAGAAAATGAACGTTTTGTCATTACGGTCCCAGCTAGCTCTGCTAATTTAGGGCCAGGGTTTGATTCCATTGGAGTGGCTTTATCTCGCTACTTAAGATTAACAGTAGAGCGTCATGACGAATGGATTTTTATCGCTGAGACAAAAGAAGTGCAAAGTATTCCTACAGGTACAGATAACTTAATGTATGAAGTGGCACAAGACGTGGCTCGTCAATTTAACATTGATCTTCCAAGTGCGAAGGTCTCTGTTTGGAGCAATATTCCATTAGCAAGGGGACTTGGAAGCAGCGCATCGGCTATCGTAGCTGGAATCGAGCTGGCCAATGTACTGTGTGACTTGCGTTTATCAAAAAGAGAAAAGCTTCGCATCAGCAGCTTAATGGAAGGACATCCCGATAACGTCAGCCCTTCTATTTACGGCGGAATCGTTGTTGGTTACCATCATGAAAATGAAACATATATTGCTCAAATACCTGAATTTGATGTCGATATCGTGATGGCTATTCCAGAATATGAATTAAAAACAACCGATGCTCGTGATGTGCTGCCTTCGGATATTAATTATCGCCACGCAGTAGAAGCTGGGGCAATCGGGAACATGCTAGTAGCAGCCCTGTTAAATAAAGATTTACCTCTGGTAGGCGAATTTATGGAGAAAGATTTATATCACGAACCTTATCGCATGAGACTCGTGCCAGAGCTTTCTCTTGTGCGAAAAGAAGCAAAAGTTCTCGGCGCATACGGTGTGTCACTAAGTGGAGCCGGTCCGAGTGTGTTATGTTTAGCACCAAAAGGAAAAGGCAAAGCGATTGCTGAACATATGTATGCTTTACTGCCGAACTGCGAAATAGATGTTTTACAAATTGATCGCAAAGGTGTATTTGTAGAAGCTGAAGTGACAACGAGCTAATAAAAAAATCCTCATTCATTTGAATGAGGATTTTTTATTCGCAAGCCCCAATAAAATGGGAGGTTGCTTTTATCATAAAATCAAAGAGATTAGAATACTTGTTCTACTTCAACTACACCAGGTACTTCTTCTAAAAGGGCACGTTCGATACCAGCTTTTAGCGTAATTGTTGAACTTGGGCAGCTTCCGCAAGCGCCTAAAAGACGTAATTTTACAATACCATCCTCTACGTCTACTAGCTCACAGTCTCCACCGTCGCGAAGTAAAAACGGACGAAGTTTTTCTAATACTTCTTGAACTTGCTCGTGCATTTCTGACATAACTATCGACTCCTTTCTTCTACTCTTATTATAAACGGTCTTTCATGAAAAATCTATTGGAGTATACATCGTAATGTTACCTTAAAAGAAAAAGATGTGCAATGAATCAGTTTTGTGTAAAATAGTATTCATAATGAAGTAAAAGTGTGAATAATCGTACAGTTTGTATGTAAAGATTCAAGGGGGATGTGCTATGCAATCAACTGAGGTAGAAGTGTGCATTTATGGAGCTGAAATTGTTTGTGCAAGCTGTGTTAACCTGCCGTCTTCAAAAGACACCTATGATTGGCTAGAGGCAGCGATTTCTCGCAAATATCCGAACCAACCGTTTGTTATCACATATGTAGATATAAACGAGCCGCCTGCAGATCCGAAGAAGGCAGCCTTTGCCAAGCGTGTGATTGAGGAAGATTTATTCTATCCTGTAGTGGTCATTAATGGAGAAATTGTTGGGGAAGGCAATCCGAAATTAAAGCGCGTATTTGAGGAAATGGAGAAGTATGGTTTCTGCGCATCATAATGAAAAAAGCCGTTAGATTGTCAGTCATCTAACGGCTTTTATTTTATCCACTGTGGTGTTTATACATCCAAAGAATACCTGATTTTAATAATCGAGCTACGCGTCCTGTAATTGGACGTTCGGCAACTAAGCCAAATCCATGCTTTTTGCCTAATGAACCAAGTATGCCTTTTAATTTAATAGTTGGCAATTCATCCGGAAGTGCTTCGCCTTTCCAGCGGTGAAGAAGTACTTGCACAATTTGTTCAGCCTGACCTTCTGCAAGCTGAGCACTTGGTGCATGCGGTAGGCTTGCACAATCACCTAAAATGTAGACATTTTCATCGTCAGGCAAGTTATGGTATTTTGTCAATACGACGCGTCCTTGAGGATCCTTTTCTACGTCTAAATCGCGTACCACTTTATTTGGCTGGATACCCGCTGTCCACACGATTGCATCGCTTTGAATGGGCTCATCATGATTATAAAGAATGTTCGGTTCTACTTTTGTAATATTAGCACTATTTACGATTTCGACACCGTTTGAAGTAAACCAAGTTTGAACGTAATTACTTAAACGTTCTGGGAAAGCAGATAAAATTAATTTACCGCGGTCAAATAAGATGATTTTTAAATCCGGGCGGCTTTCTCTTAGCTCGCTTGCTAGTTCTACTCCGCTTAATCCAGCTCCTACAATTGAAACAGTAGCGTGGGCGGGCAAGTTGTTTAATGTCTGATAAGTTGCTCGTGAAGCATCAATGGATTGAATGCTGTATGTATGCTCAAGAGCTCCGGGAACTCCATGATATTTATCTTCACATCCGAGTCCTACAATCAGGTCATCATAAGCGATCATTTGATCATCCACATAGACACATTTCTCTTTCAGGTCTATGCGTTTTACACAGCCGTAGCGAATCTTTAAGCGAGGGTGTTCAGGAAAAGCAACACGAACATGCTGATCAGAGATTGTTCCAGCTGCAAGTGCATAGAATTCAGTTTTTAGTGAGTGATAAGGTGCTTTGTCAATAAGCGTTACTTCTACATCGTTAGGCAATTGATTCGGAAAAAGGCGCTGCAAAACGCGCATACCACCGTATCCGCCGCCCAGTATGACAAGGTTCTTCATGTGAATTTCCCCTTTAGCTTCATGCATTTTTGTTTTCTCTCTATTATTCTTGCTTTTAAGAATAGGAGAGTACAAATTACCGTTAATAAGGATGGTTGCCAAAAAGATATGAAAGGCTATATAAGATAACATATTTTACTTAAATAATAATTTAATATAACCTCGTTTGGTTTTCTATACATAAAAGTATAACTAAATTAATAAAAAACCACAATATGTTTCAACATAATTTCAAGCTATCCCCGTAATGAAGCTTTGTTTATACGTTTTTTTGAAAAAAGTCTATGAAGCTAAAAAGCATGTGCAAAATGAACGTAAATTTCCAAAGTTGACGTTGAAAATGAAAGGAGATAGGATAAACTAATAGTAGAGAGGTGAAAAACGTGATACAGCCAATTATTGAATTTTGCGTTAGCAATTTAGCCAGCGGTTCTCAAGCAGCTTTAGAAAAGCTTGAAAAAGATCCAAATCTAGATATTATTGAATACGGATGTTTAGGTTATTGCGGGAAATGTTCACAATCTTTATTTGCCTTGGTGAACGGAGAGATTGTTACGGCGGAAACACCTGAACAGTTAGTAGATAATATCTACATTCATTTAGAAGAAAACCCAATGTTTTAAACTATCCCCGCTGTCGTATCTCTTTTTATCAGGAGAGGGACATGAGGCTAATAGAATAGATGATGTAAGCACGGCTAGTTTTGCCGTGCTTTTTTATGCGTTTTTGAGCAAATATCTGCGCTTTAACCATCCTCTTTGCAATCATAATGCTTATTTTGTTTTTTAATACTCCAAAGGAGGACAAAATAAAAAACCCCTTAATCTTTATGATTAAGGAGCTAAAAAAACGGGGGATGATATTATTGTGTACAAAAGAGAATCACTTTATACTAGAGCTACATAAAAAAATAATGGGTGATAATATGAAAAAATTTCAGTTTACAAAAATGCATGCGCTTGGCAACAACTATATCTACGTAAATATGTTTGAAGAACATATAGAAGAGCAAGAGTTAGCACCGCTTGCTGTAAAAGTCTCAAATGTTTATACGGGAATCGGATCGGATGGAATGATTCTTATTTGTCCATCTGAACGTGCAGATGTGAAAATGCGCGTATTTAATAATGACGGCTCGGAAGCAAAAAACTGCGGAAACGGTTTAAGATGTGTAGCTAAATATGCATATGAACATAATTTAGTAACAAGCGAAAGATTTTTTATCGAAACGCTTTCTGGAGTTGTAGAAGCAACGGTGCATCCGCAGGGAAATGAAGTTCCAGAAGTAACAATCGATATGGGAGAGCCTATTTTAGCTAGAGAACAAATTCCAATGACGGGAGCAAGCCAACACCAAGTTGTTGATGAAGAGATGGAATTTGGAAAAGAACGGTTAAAAGGGACGGCTGTATCAATGGGAAATCCTCACGTCGTCTTTTACGTAAATGATATTGAACAAGCGCCTCTTACTACATTAGGCCCTGTGGTTGAAAAAGATTCGCGTTTCCCAGAAGGAGTGAACGTTGAATTTGTTGAGGTAGTGAACGAAAGAGAGCTGAACTTTCGTGTATGGGAAAGAGGTTCGGGTATCACTCAAGCATGTGGGACAGGAGCATGCGCTGCTGTTGTTTCTTCTGTGTTAAATGAGAAGACGAAAAAAGATGTTCCTACTGTCGTACACCTCGCTGGAGGAGATTTAACGATTGTTTGGCAAAATAAAGGCAATGTATTAATGACAGGTCCAGCCAATGTGATTTGTGACGGCACGTATTATTATTAAAAAATGAAGAGGCAGACGATTTGTCGTCACAGACATTTCGTCGTATACTAAACAAAAAAGGAGGTCTGTTTAAAAATGAGTCAAGATATCCTAACAATTACAGAAGCTGCAAGCTTTCAAATAAAAGATATGATGAAAGAACATGAAGAAGAAAATGCTTATTTACGTGTTAATGTAAATGGAGGAGGCTGTTCAGGTCTTTCTTACGGCATGGGTTTTGCTCACGAAGTAAATGAAAACGATACGCTGTTTGAACAACATGGCATTAAGATTCTTGTAGATAGCGAAAGTGCTCCAATTTTAAAAGATGTAAAAATTGATTACAAGCAATCTATGCTAGGCGGAGGGTTTACAATTGATAACCCGAACGCCATTGCAGCATGCGGCTGCGGCTCTTCTTTCCGTACAGCAAGCAACGCAGGTGCTCCTGAAGAGTGCTAAGTATATTTTTATAAAAAAGCTTTCTTCACCTCATCTGGTGAAGAAAGCTTTTTTAGTGAGAAATTTTTGTATGTTACATCATCTACCAAACATGTTGACTGAATAATCAGTCTTTTTTATACTCAATAAAAAAGAGGAGATGAACGGATTTGATAGATGCGACTCGTTACGACGCGGAACAAGTAGGAGGTTACGGAAGTTTTCGCAAAAAAAACACTCTGCCTATTCTATGGAAGGGGTTTATAAACTGGTTAAAACTTGAAAGTAGGAAAATGGAGTCTAAGGATGCAAAAAGTATTCACTTCAGTGAATCGCATTTATTTGTTCAACATTTGCCTTTTTCCTCAGGTGAAGCCTGTCATCAAAACTCGTCCTCTGCGTCTCTTAACCATTCTGAACCTTACATTCGCTATTATGAAAATGCTAACGCATCTCTGGCCGCAAGCTACGGAGCAGTTGAAGGAGAGCATATTCTGCTTATTGAACGTATTGTCGGTCAATCAGAGGTAGTAAAATATTTAAGCAAGCTCGAAGGTTTGAAGGCCTACAGAATGAGCGTAACTAGTCAAGAAGGAAACCATTACTTTTATGAAATCTGTTTAATAAGCAGTGATGCAGAAATGATGAGTGAAATCATTCATCGAATGGTTACACCAATCCAGCAATAAAAAAAGCAGGCGAGAGCCTGCTTTTTTTATGAGAACATTGACGTACTGTGCATAGGCTGTAAGCGAGCCTTTGGATCAATGTATGCTTTAGCGTTATTAACGGCAGTCGGACCTTCGCCAAATCCTGCCACGATGAGTTTTACTTTTCCATCATATGTGCAGACATCACCTGCTGCATAGATGCCAGGAATATTTGTTTCTTGCTTTGAGTTAACAACAATTGCATTTTTCTCTAAATCTAAGTCCCATTCTTTAATTGGACCTAGAGAAGAAACAAATCCAAAGTTTACAATAACATCATCTACGTCTACTACTGTCTTTTCTTCGCCTTTTGTATTTTCTAACACAACTTGTGTAATACGGTCATCTCCAATAAATTCAACCGGTACATATGGTGTTTTAATATCAACTGATGAATTATGCAAGTTTTCTACGCTGTGTTCATGAGCGCGGAACTTGTCTCGGCGATGAGTTAACGTTACTTTTTCTGCGATCGGCTCTAACATAAGAGACCAGTCTACAGCAGAATCCCCGCCCCCGCATACTAATACTTTGCGGCCTTTGAATTTGTTCATATCATCCACAAAATAATGAAGGTTCGTTTGCTCGAACTGTTCTGCGTTTTCTAGCTCGATTTTACGGGGCTTGAAGGCACCATTTCCAGCCGTAATAATAAGTGTTTTTGAATAGTGGACTTCAGAATTAGTAGTTAATCGAAATACGCCGTCCGCTTGTTTTTCTACCTTTTCTACGGCTTGCTCTAGCGCAACTGCAGGTTTAAATTGATCCATTTGCTCTTTTAGGTTATTGACTAATTCTTGAGCGCGTACTTTTGGAAAACCAGCTACGTCATAAATATATTTTTCAGGATATAAAGCAGAAAGCTGTCCCCCAAGCTGTGGCAAGCTTTCAATAATTTTCACGCTCGCTTGACGCATACCGCCATAAAATGCTGTAAATAAGCCTGTAGGGCCGCCTCCGATGATGGTAATATCATATACTTGTTTATCTTCTTTCATTTATAATCACCTCTAGATTGTTCTGTGCCAATGCATATTCTACTTTATGATAGCATAGTAAATTATAAAATATCATTAAAACACGCTGGAATGTTTGAGAAACTTTCTCAACTTAATGATCAGTATTTGCAATCATTAACATAACCACACGTTTTGGTCAAATATAAAACTGGGTATACAGGAAAGTAATTGAAAATTTAAAAGCTTGTAAATACAAAGTGAAGGGTTGAAAAAACGATTAAAAAAGCATAAGATGTTTGTGTAAATCAAGCTAGGACTTATGCTTACATTTTTTTGAAAAAGAAAAAATGTATTTTTTTAAAAAAGAACGTGAAGTGGTTCACATTATTTTTCTTATATGAATAATAAATGGATAGCGATGATCGTTCTTGCTCAAACTAACATAAAAAAGCAAACCAAATAAAATTGCTCTTATCATTATATTTGTAAGACATACTTGTGACTATAACTAAAAAAGGTGGATGACATTCCTATGAAAAAGCCTAAAATCGTCATTTTGGGTGCCGGGTATGGCGGCATTATGACAATTGTTAATTTACAAAAGAAACTGGGGGCTAGCGATGCGGAAATTGTTTTGGTAAATAAAAACGATTACCACTACGAAACGACATGGCTTCATGAAGTATCAGCAGGTACAATTCATCAAGATCGCTCTCGTGTTCCTGTTAAAAATTTAATTAACACAAATAAGGTTACATTTATTAAAGACACGGTCGTAGATATTAAGTTAGATGAAAAGCGTGTTCTTCTTGAAAACAGTGAGCTAACGTACGATTATTTAGTTGTTGCTTTAGGATATGAAGCAGAAACTTTCGGAATTAAAGGTTTAAAAGAACATGCATTTACCATTACGAGCATTAATGCAGCACGTCAAATTCGTGAGCATATTGATTATGTGTTTGCGACGTACAACAATGAAGCGGAAAAAAGAGACGAACTTCTGACAATTATTGTTGGGGGTGCTGGCTTTACCGGCATTGAATTTGTGGGAGAATTAGCGAACCGAGTCCCTCAGCTTTGCAAAGAGTTTGATATTCCGCGTGAAAAAGTACGCGTTATTTGTGTAGAAGCAGCGCCTACAGCTTTACCAGGCTTTGATCCAGAACTTGTAGAATATGCGGTAACACAACTAGAACGAAAAGGAATCGAGTTCAAGATCGGAACAGCGATTAAAGAGTGTACAGAAGAAGGAATTATTGTATCAAAAGATGACCAAGTGGAAGAAATCAAATCAGCAACAGTTGTATGGGCTGCAGGAGTTCGAGGCAGTCATGTAATTGAAAAAGCTGGATTTGAGAACATGCGCGGACGTGTAAAAGTAAGCAATAGCTTGCTGGCACCAGGACATGAAGATGTGTTTGTTATTGGAGATTGTTCACTAATGATTAACCCGGAAACAGAACGTCCTTATCCGCCAACAGCTCAAATCGCTATGCAGCAAGGCGGTACCTGCGCTGAAAATATTAGCCGTTTGATGAAAGGTCAAAAAGAATTAAGCGAGTTCAAACCAGATATTAAAGGAACGGTATGTTCATTAGGGCATGATGACGCAATTGGCGTTGTATACGGTCGGAAACTATTTGGTTCAAGCGCATCTTTTATGAAAAAAGTTGTTGATAATCGCTCGCTTTTCCTTCAAGGCGGAGCAGGTCTTGTATTGAAAAAGGGAAAATTTAATTTCTTTTAAAACAAAAAGCAAAAGGTCTTTAAACCTTTTGCTTTTTTTGGTATTAACTTACTTTTCTGTGATTGACGCCTTGATTACTCTTAAGTAAACTGAGAGTATAAAGAGTAACGGAGGCGAAAAGCAATGGAAATGAGTGTGCCTGTACTAATTATCTCCATCTTGTTGTTTTTTGTTTTGTTTTTTGGAATCGGTTTCTTATTGAATATGCTGCTTCGCATGTCTTGGATTATGGCCATTATTTATCCCGTGATTTTTATTTTTATTATTGATGATGTACGGGCAGTTGATTACATTCAACATCCCGCTCAATCCTTTCAGCAGCTAGGGGCAAAATTGCTCTCTTTAGCTACAGCTGACATTGCGATTTTAATGGCTGGGTTTATAGGTGCACTAGCTTCAGGGCTTACCATTAAATCTTTACGAACAAGAGGATACCAAATGTTTTAAATGTAAATTCTTCTCGCAAACGAATAATTTGTTTTTATGTTGGAAACAAATAGATTCGTGAGAGGAGTTGTGGAAATCACAATGATTGGAAAAATAGCAAAGCGATTCATTATGTGCCTATTACTGGTTGGAGCGCTGTTTACGACATATGAAGCAATTACTGGCGTCCCAATAATCACAGTCATCAAATCTATGCCTTTTATAAACCGTATAGGGCATCCTCTAATGAATGAAAGGCTCTTACCATCATTTCTAAAACCACTAAGAGCTGAAGCAGCTAGCAATGAGAAAGAGCGTCTGACGATTGAAGAAGCATTTGATTGGTCGCGTTATCCAACTAAGAATGTATTGGCTACGGGTTACACAGCTGGTTACGAATCAACTGGGAAAAATCCCAATCATCCAGGGTATGGTATTACATATTCGGGCGTTAAAGTAAAACGTGACTTATATTCAACTATCGCTGCTGATTTAACCATATTTCCAATCGGCACGATCTTGTTTATTCCGGGCTATGGCTACGGAGTGGTAGCAGATAAAGGTGGGGCTATTAAAGGCAATCATCTTGATTTATACTTTGAAACTGTTTCTGATGTGTATAACATATGGGGTAAGAAAGAATTAAACGTCTATGTAGTGAAATCAGGAGACGGCCGTTTAACTGAAGAAGAGTTAACAATGCTGAACGAAAAGAAATCGATGCAAGTTTTTCGTCAGCAGGTGAAATAAACGAGAAACACATGAAGAATTCTTCATGTGTTTTCTTATGTTTTATGGCCATACATAATACATCACAAAAGCAACTGCTATTCCTGTTAAGGCTCCAAAGAAAACTTCAATGGGTTTATGCCCAAGCAGCTCTTTTAGCTTCACTTGTTTTTCGTCCTCTTCATTGGTCGTCCACAACTTTGCCTCTTTTACTGCGCGCTGAAAGTCTTCAACCAAACGATTTAAAACCGTTGCTTGCTCTCCTGCGTGTCTTCTTACTCCTTTAGCATCGAACATGACAATGATGGCAAAAATAGCGGAGAGAGCAAAAATAGGGGATTTAAGACCTTCTGCTAGCCCAATGGCAGTTGCTAAGGAAGTTACAGCGGCGGAGTGAGAGCTTGGCATGCCCCCCGTACTAAAAAATAAGCTGCCGTCTATTTTTTTAGTAGCTACAAAAGAAAGGGGAATTTTAATAAATTGAGCAAAGAAAATAGCGATTAATGAACTCCAAAGTGGAAAATTTGAGAATAACTCCATTGAGATGTCCTCCCTCAACTTAAAATGTCTGAAAAGCTAAATCCGTATGATGAAAAAAAGCGGTAGATGTAAGTATATGTGTGAAACTAAGGTTTTTGAACTGTGATTAAAAATTGTATTTCTGCTATCATATGTATATAGATGAAAACAGTGGTGAATATGTTATATATTCCACTTGCTGAATAGATTAAACAAAGCAGATGATAAATAAAAATAATATATCTATACGTAAAAGGGAGGAATTTTATGTTTTCGCATGTAGAAACATTTGGTGTTGATCGCCAAGCAGAAGCGCTCGTAATCGGTTTATTTAATCAAAACCAACAGTTTGAAGGCCTTCTAAAAGAAATTGATGATGCTTTAGGTGGACAGCTCATTCATTTGATTAAGGAAGGGGATATACGTGTACAAGAAAAACGTATATCAACGATTCATACACTAGGAAAATTAGGAGCAAAACGTCTTTATTTTGTAGGGCTCGGACGAAAACAAGCGCTAACTAAAAATGGGCTCAAAGAGAGCTTTGGGCTTTTATTTAAAAAGTTAAAAGAAGCGAAGATTTCAAACGCATCGGTCGCCCTTTCTACATTTGATACAGGAGCGTGGTCAGATCCAGAAACTGCAGCTTTATTAGGAGAAGCTCAACAGCTTGCTATGTATGAGTTTGAAAACTATAAAAAGAAATCAAATGAACCTGACAAGAAGCTTGAGAAAATTGAACTGTTTTCTTGTTATAAAGACGTTGTACAATCTGCGTTGGTTGGATATACGTACGGAAAAGCAACAAACTCAGCGCGCACCCTCGTTAACTTACCAAGCAATATGCTAACGGCTACAGATTTAGCTAATTATGCAGTAGAAATGGCACATACATACGGTTTTGAATATGAAATTTTAGAAAAAGAAGAAATGGAAACATTAGGAATGGGCGCCCTGTTAGCAGTCAATCAAGGTTCCGCAGAGCCTCCTAAAATGATCGTACTGAAATATAAAGGCAAAGAAAAATGGGAAGACGTTATTGGGTTGGTAGGAAAAGGGATTACCTTTGACACAGGTGGTTACTCTATTAAATCTAAAGACGGGATTGTAGGCATGAAAACAGATATGGGTGGAGCTGCATCTGTTCTTGGTGCAATGGAAGCGATTGGAGAATTAAAACCTCATCAAAACGTAGTAGCGGTCATTCCATCAACGGACAATGTAATTAGCGCGCGTGCTTTTAAACCAGATGACGTTATTACAGCAATGAATGGAAAGACAATAGAAGTGCTGAACACAGATGCTGAAGGGCGTTTAGCATTAGCTGATGGTATTTCATATGCCAAGCATCATGGAGCAAATTATTTAGTAGACGTGGCGACATTAACGGGTGGTGTAATTGTAGCTCTTGGTACACATACAACTGGGGCAATGACGAATGATTCTGCTTTATTGCAGCAAATAGCGAAAGCAAGCATTGAGACAGGCGAACCGATTTGGGAGCTGCCTATTACAGAACGAGACAAAAAGCGTGTTCGGGGAAGTAAGGTAGCAGATTTAAACAACTCTCCTGGACGGGAGGGGCACGCAATTATGGCAGGAACCTTTATTGGTGAGTTTGCAGAGAAAACACCATGGGTTCATTTGGATATTGCTGGAACTGCAACGTCCGCTGCTTCTCATGAATTAGGACCTTCAGGTGCAACAGGCGTGATGGTGCGAACACTAGCTGCAATGGTTTGTTCATTTGAAGCCAATTAATGAAAAGAACATAGCAGTGATATAAAGAAACGTAAAAAGAAGCATCGAGGATGCTTCTTTTTAATATGTTTACATAATGTTTTTTCTTTTTAGTAAGAAAAGATTATTTAGAAAAATCTTTATAATGTTAAGGCTGGAGAGAGGTTAAACAAACGTTTAATTAGCAAGATGATTGACTTTTTTTCTATACCTAATATAATGAACATGTTGTTTATCTCTCTAATGTTTTAGTGAGATAAAGTAAAAAGAAAAATGGAGGTTTCAAAATGAATGCAATATTAATAGCTGTGCTCGTGATGCTGATTTTGAGCTTATTGCGTATCAACGTTGTCTTTTCTTTAGCAGTCGGAGCTCTAATTGGAGGACTTGTTGGCGGGATCAGCCTCACAGATACAGTCAGTATATACACAGATGGTCTTGGAAACAGTGCCTCTGTTGCATTAAGCTATGCTTTGCTTGGAGGATTTGCAATGGCTGTTTCTCGAACGGGACTGCCTGATGCCGTTGTTCAGCTAGCGTTAAAAATAGTAGGGAAAGAAGGAGAAACGAAAAAGAAGTCACTGTCAAAAGTACTGATCTTATTGATAATCCTTATTATTTCATGTTTTTCTCAAAACGTTATCCCGGTTCACATTGCATTTATTCCACTTTTAATTCCACCCCTATTAAAAGTATTTAATCAGTTGAAAATCGATCGCCGATTAGTCGCAACCGTTATTACATTTGGGTTGATTACACCTTATATGTATTTGCCTGCAGGATTCGGTAAGATTTATCATGACATTTTATTTACTAACATCAAAGAAAGTGGACTAACGATTGATAAAGGAGATATTACCGCAGCGATGGCTCTTCCAGCTTTAGGAATGATAGCGGGCTTATTGTTTGCTGTTTTTATTTCATACCGCAAACCACGTCGGTATGAAGACATTGACATTGATCAAGGTGCAGAAGAGAGTACAGGTTATACAACAAGAGGCATTATTATAGCTTTGGTTGCGATTGTAGCAGCTCTAACTGTGCAGCTCTTAGTAGATTCTATGATTTTTGGAGCGCTGGCAGGAATTGTTGTCCTTTACTTCAGCGGAGCTTTGAAGTGGAGTGAAGCAGATCCAGTATTAACAAACGGAATGAGAATGATGGCTTTCATTGGATTCGTTATGCTGTCAGCCTCTGGTTTTGCAAAAGTTCTTCAAGAAACCGGAGATGTAGAAGCGCTTGTAAAAGATTCTGTTGCTCTTATTGGGGGGAATCAAATGCTTGGTGCATTTCTTATGCTTGTCATCGGGCTTTTAGTGACAATGGGCATTGGTTCTTCTTTCTCTACCATTCCAATTATCGCGACGATTTTTGTTCCTCTTTGCTTAGAACTTGGTATGAGTCCAATGGCGACGATTTGTATTGTTGGTACAGCGGGAGCGCTTGGAGACGCTGGTTCACCAGCTTCAGACAGTACGCTTGGACCCACATCTGGGTTGGCAGTCGATCGTCAGCATGATCATATTTGGGAGACGTGTGTACCAACTTTTCTTCACTATAACATTCCACTTATTATTTTTGGATGGATTGCCTCGGTTATCTTGTAAATAGAGGGCCTATAATGAAAAAAAGAAGCCGATCAAAACCGGCTGCTTTTTTTCATGCTTGAGAAAGAGTAGAAGCAGTGCTGTCACAAGCTCCTAATGCTTGCTCTACAGCCTGAAGAGATTGTTCAATACGTTCACGATTTGAATCTTTCTCTACTGTTTGAAGAGCTTGTTCAAGGCTTGCTTTTGCCTGATTTAATGATGTACAAGAATCTTGCACGTAACCTCTAGCGTTTTTAGACATTCTTCTTCCTCCTAACTAACTAAAAATGAGAATCAATAAGTAGTATGAGTAATTTGCAGGGAATTATGAGGAGAAATAACAAAAAGGATTAACTCTTATGAAAGGAGTTAATCCTGTCAGCCTAACTGTTTAAATTGGTTGGAATGTAGAAGTTCAAGCACTTTCTTATCAAGCTCCTTAATTTTCTTTACAGCCAGATTATATTCCAATTCACGGTAATGGTGTTTGCCGCCTGGCTCTTCATCAGCTTCATCAGCTAGTTTGACTACTTTTTGAAGAGGGCGTTGTTGAATTGTTCCTTCAGGCAAATATGAGTCTGTGTGTAGTAAAATAGCTAAGGCAATTTCTTTTGCCGCCTGAGGTTCCTCACCTAAACGAATGAGTAATTTATGTGCACGTTCAGCACCTTTAATAGCGTGAATATCATTTTGACGATACTTCTCATAATCCCACTGACCATTTGTGTACCATTCGTAGTGGCCAATATCATGAAGCAGCGCTGCTTTTGTAGCTAAATCGGGGTTTACATTATGCTGTACAGATAGACGAAACGCATGATAGGCGACGGATACAGCATGCGCAATGCCAGATCGAGTTAAATATTTTTGAGCGATAGGATGCGTGAAAATTTCTACTAGCGTAACATGTCTCATCATGTCATCCCTCCTAAAGAAAAAATATATTTCCAAATACAATATCATATTTGTATCCTAAATACAATTATCGTGTAATTTGTTTTTACATACAAAAATGGCATATATTATAATATTCGAAACGAAACAACATGTACATCTTTTTTTGAAGAAAATAAGACTTTTTTCCTTGTATTTTACCATCTAATATTTAACGAAACGTGACAGCAGTCAAATTGGTTATCGGGATGGATAAATGTAATTTTAATATAGTCTGGGGTATAGAAAACCTCGATTTTTGTCTTAACACCAGTGGAAAGAATGAGTCTTTTTACTTCACTCATTTTGGATTCTTGAGCAGCAGCTTTTATTTTTTTTATTAAATTTGGCGAAGTATTAGCTCTTTGAATAAATATAGTAGCGCTTTGCATGGTAGAGGGAATAACTTTAAGAGATTGCTGAAATGTCGCAATGTCCGCCTCAGGTAAGTTAGGTACCCTGTATGTATAAGGGTGAGGCATGTAGTACGATGGCCAATAGTAAGACAAGGGAGCAAATGATTTCATATAAGAATCCTCCTAGAAAACGGATTTTTATTATGTATATGTAGAGGGTTCGTATATGTTGTAGCAAAACCGTTATTGTATACTAGATACAAAGGGAGGTATGTATATGAAAACGAAAGATACGCTGTTAGAAGCATTAGGGATTGAGATTATTAGTGCGAGTGAACAAAGAGTGGAAGCGACGATGCCTGTTGATGAGCGAACGCGTCAGCCATTCGGGCTTTTACACGGAGGAGCATCGGTGGCGTTAGCTGAAACTGTGGCTAGTCTAGGTGCCATTAAAAGTGTAGATCTCGAAAAAGAAATCTGCGTAGGTTTAGAAATTAATGCCAATCATATCAAAGGGAAAAAAGAAGGAATAGTTACAGCTATAGGCGTTCCTTTACATAAAGGAAAAAAAACAGCGGTTTGGGAAGTGAAAATTCAAGATGAAGAAGAGAATTTAATCTGTATATCCAGATGTACGCTTGCTATTCTGCCTAAAGCTTAAACATAAGAATGCTTAGTCTAGAAGGTGTGAGGTATGCTTTTGGAGTCAGAAGGAGCCACCTCACACACTCGTGTTAGAGTTTGAAGAGAATTTGGAAGAGCGGATACATAAAAAAGTGAAAAAATAGGTAAAAAAATAAGCGAAATTATGTCTATTCGTGACAGTTACCCTGCGCATAGAGACATGCTCTAGAATATAGTAGTAGTAAAGTATTCTTTTTATTCAGCAACTAGAATATTCATAATATTAAAAATAAGAACAGAAAATAGACCTTCCGATTGTTCAATCGTGCTATAATAGCATTAATATAGTAGGGCGGTTTATTTTACAAAGGGGTGATAATATTGGATAAGAACTCTCAGTATTTATTCATTGATTTTGAATTTACAATGCCAGAGTATAAGGGTTTTCCAAAAGGCTTTTTTCCGGAAATCATTGAAGTTGGTTTGGTGTTTGTTAAAAATCAAGAAATCATTGATCGTTTCTCCTCTTACGTACAGCCTACACACTTTACAAAATTAACTGAGCGCTGTAAATCATTTCTCCATATCGAACAAAATCAAGTAAATGAAGGCATTACGCTAGAGCAGCTTGTACAGCGACTGGGCATGTATAAACACAGCACGATTATTACATGGGGGAACATGGATATGAAAGTATTGAGGCAGTGCTGTCAAAAAAATAAGGTGCCATTTCCTTTTGCAGGTAAAGAAATTGATCTTTCAATGGAGTATAAGCGCTTTTTTGGAGATCAAAATCAAACTGGCCTTTGGAAAGCTGTGCAAGAGTATGGTAAAGAAGGAACTGGAAAGCACCACTGCGCGCTTGATGATGCGATGACGACACTCAACATCTTTAAGCTTGTAGAAAAAGATAAGCGGTACCTTCAAAAACCGGAGCCAACGACCATAGGAGATCGAATCGATTTTTCAAAAGTATTAAATAAATTTGCATTATAAAAGCCAAATCACTTCTATGTGAATTTGGCTTTTTGCTTAATGAATACCGTACTCTTTTTTTAACTCTTCTAAACAGGCAATACTTGCTTGAGCAAAAGGGCTATCTTTGGCTTGTTGTTCAGCTATCTTTAATTCAAGTGCTTTTTTTAGTGAATCTTTATAATCGGGAATGCTGTCTTCATAGAGATGAACCATTTTTTGAGGAATATTGGCCTGCTCTCGAAATGAAAGTGCTTTTCGCTCGTGAAAAAAAGGTACGTCCACTTGTCCAGGATTATGTAAGTCACCTTGTTCTGGATGCTTTAACACAGCTTGAATTCGCACAACATAATGTAAATCTCGAACTTGTGTAATTTCACCGATGTATTTCCCAGTTTTATAAAGTGCCGTAACGGTTTGACCAATTGTAAATGTCATATTGCCAGATCTCCTTTAAGTAAAGTGTTTGTTATCAACAGTATAAATCAAAACCCCCTACCGTTTCTATGAAAGGATGTTGTACATGATGTATTTAATGTTTTTGCTTTATTTTCCGGAAGATAAAAGAGAATATATTCCTGCTTTTGCTACTATGGCGATTTTTGTGCTAGCAGCAGTTGCAGTATGGCGTTTAATCATTAAGGTTTCTAAAAAAGAAGAAGAAAAAACGAAGGAATTAGAAGCAAAGCTGAAAGAACAGGAAAATAAGAAATCACTGTAATGAAATGCAAATAAAATGTAAGCGTTTAAAATAATATGTTGCTGGACAATCTATGGAAAGACATCTAAAACTTTCGCTAGTGCATACGCGATTGGAGGGCAACATGAAAAAACTACTACTCATTGGAACCGTGCCTTTTTTCTTGTTAACGGGGTGTATGGAAAAAGAAATATCCAATAAAGAAGTCAAAGTCTATAACGCAGATGGAGATAGCATCGGTACAGTCAAGTTGAAAGAGCAGGCCGATGGAATTGAGTTTACGTACAACTTAAGCGGACTTACACCTGGCAAACACGGCGTACATATTCATGAAATGGGAATTTGCAAAGCTCCTAACTTTAAAAGTGCGGGCAATCACCTTGATCCTGATAAAAAGAAACACGGACTGTTAAATCCAAAAGGACCGCATTTAGGCGATATGAAAAATATTGTGGTAGAAGACGATCAGACGTATACAGGAACAGATATGGTTCCTCAAGTCACGTTAAAAGAAGGAAAGACATCTCTCGTTAAGCGTATGGATGGTTCATCCCTTGTTATTACCGAACAAGGTGATGACGGAATGACAGAGCCATCAGGTAATTCTGGCAAGCGAATCGCCTGCGGAGTTATTTCAAAAAAACATTAAAAACAGCGTTCTTTCGTGAGAAAGAACGCTGTTTTTTACGTTAAAGCTACTTTTAAGCGATTTAATCCTTCTTGAAGTTGTTCATGTGAACAGCCAATGTTCAAGCGGATAAAACCTTTTCCATATGTGGAACTGTATTTTTCGCCTTTTTCTACGGCGATTTTACCTTTTTCTAATAAGCGTTCATGTAATTCTTCTTCTGATAAATGTAGCTTGTTGCAGTCAATCCATAGTAAATAAGTTCCTTCTGGCTGAACCACTCGCAGTTCAGGCAAGTTCTCACTTATAAAACGCGTCACGAGATCTACATTTTTCTTCAGATACACAAGCAGTGCTTCTAGCCACTCTTCACCTTCGCTATAAGCCGCCTCTAACCCAATTATTCCGAATGTGTTTAAATTAGAAAACCCTTGTTTTTGCTGCTGCTGAACATACTGTGTGCGCAGTTTCTCATTTGGAATAATAACAGCTGAAGCCTGAAGTCCCGGTATATTAAATGTTTTGCTAGGGGCCATACACGTAATGGTTCGATTGGCCGCATCTTCACTCACCATGCTAATGGGAATGTGTTTATAAGGCTGGTAAATTAGATCAGAATGGATTTCATCTGAAACAATTAATACATTGTATTTTTGACAAAGATCGGCAAGCCTCTTCAGTTCTTCTTTTGTCCACACGCGTCCTACTGGATTGTGAGGACTGCAAAGAATCATTAATTTTACACCTTCTGCAAATTTTTTCTCTAAATCTGCAAAATCAATTTCGTATTTATCGCCTGCAAGTTTTAACGGATTTTCAACAACTTCTCGATCATTTACCTTTATCATGTTAAAAAATGGAGTATAGACTGGAGGCTGAATTAAAATTGAATCTCCTGGTTCTGTAAATGCTTGAATAGCCATACTCAGGGCAAATACAACTCCTGGACTGTATGTAATCCATTCATGATCAATGGTCCACTGATGTTTTTTTTCTACCCAAGATGATAAAGCATTTGCCGTAGATTCAGTAGGGGAAGTGTAGCCGAAAATACCGTGTTTGACACGCTCATTAATGGTTTGAAGAACATTAGGCGGCGCTTGGAAATCCATATCAGCTACCCAAAAAGGCAGAACATCTTTTGCTCCAAAAACGATATCAGTTTTGTCCCACTTTACGGACTGTGTACCTGTACGATTAATTAATTGATCAAAAGAATAAGTAGACAATAAAAGTACCCCCTTTTTTAATATAATAGTTTGCTTATTTTTAATATGTTTGTCAACGAAGTTAACTTGTGAAGTCAATAAAAAAATGAAAAAATTTCTGAAGAACCACTAACAAATTTTTTATTAAAGTTAGCGCCTCGTATGAAATATACGAACTCGCCCCGTCATTATTGAGACAGGGCTTTTTCACCGTACAAGAAATCGACCATATGAGACTGCACAATGTCGGGACACTCTTCTGGTAAAAGATGTCCAATTTCCTTTAAAGAGATAAAGGTAGAGTCTGTTAAATCATCTTTTAACTTGCGTCCGAGATGTAAAGGAACAACTTGGTCTTCTTCTCCCCAAATGAGTAAACTTGGTTTTTTTATGTGCTGCAAATCCTTTGATGATAAGTCTCCTTCTCGATCACGAATCATTCTTGTTAAAGCCATAAACGTACGGTCATCCAAAAATGGTTCAGTATAGCCATCAATCATTTCTTCGTCGATTAACTTATGATCAAATACGACATTTTGCAAGTTACCTAATACACCTTTGCGAGACAGCCACGTTTTTACCCATAGATAAAAGAAGGGAACATAAGAAGACATGACCAACCCATAATGTGAGGGTCCTAAATAAGCTGAGCTGCACAGAAGAACTAGTTTCGATACGCAAGAAGGCTTTAACTTTGCTACGTTTAAACAAACCTGTCCTCCCATTGAGTGTCCCGATAGTACAACATCTTTCAATTTTAAATATTCAATTAACTCAATGACAATTCTGGCTAAGTTTTTATACGAGTATTGAAAGGTTAACGATTTTTCACTTCGCCCAAATGGCGGAAGATCCAGCGTAATGATAGAAAACGTATCTTCAAATAAAGGAATTAAACGTCGAAAGCTAAAACTAGATGATAAAAAGCCGTGAATAAATACAATAGCTGGTTTATCAGGGTGATAGTTATGGCATTCGTAGTAAACATTGACTCCATTAAAAGTACGCTGGTGGCAAGTAATTTTAGATTCAGTCAATTTGTTTCACTCCATCTTTTTCTTTCTAGTCTGTCCTAATTTCCAGCAATCTATAAAATGAAACTCAATTACCGGTATAGATTTCACATTAAAGATGTGTTTAAATTTGATATAATGGAAAAAGTGAAAAAATTTAATCGTTGTAGGAGGGGAACGCGGTGTTCTTAGAAGAAAAAGAGTTAGAAATTTTAGAAATTCTAGAAAAAAATAGCCGTATTTCAATAGATAGTATTTCAAAAATGGTGGATTTAACGTTTGAAGAAACCTCTAATATTGTTAAAAAGCTAGAGAGAGAAAAAGTAATTGTGCAATATTCAGCTGATATTAACTGGAGACGAGTAGATGGACATGAGGGCGTCACGGCTATGATAGATGTAAAAGTTGCACCAAAGCGAGGAGTAGGCTTTGACGAGATTGCGGAGCGCATCTATCGTTTTCAAGAAGTGAAATCCGTGTACCTAATGTCAGGAGCATATGATTTGTCTGTTATTATTGAAGAAAAATCAATGTCTGAAGTAGCATTTTTTGTTTCTGAAAAGCTTTCTACGCTAGACTCTGTTTTATCTACAACGACTCACTTTATTATGAAAAAATACAAGCACGATGGTACCATCTACGACCAAGGCGATGAAGATCGCAGAATCGTGGTGTCTCCGTAATGAAAGAGCGCTTGTCAACAACTGTACAACAGCTGAAACCTTCAGGTATTCGCCGCTTTTTTGATTTAGCAGCAAGTATGGATAACGTCATCTCTCTTGGAGTAGGTGAACCTGATTTTGTCACATCTTGGGCTGTTCGAGAAGCGAGTATTTTATCGTTGGAAAGAGGATATACCTCTTATACAGCAAATGCGGGGCTTTTAGAGCTCCGCTTTGAAATTATGAAGTATATGAAAAGAAATTTTAACGTCTCGTATGATTATAAAGATGATATTATTGTGACCGTTGGAGGAAGTCAGGCTTTAGACATTACAATGCGAGCTTTGATTAATCCTGAAGATGAGATTATTGTCGTGGAGCCAAACTTTGTGTCTTACAGTCCGTTAATTTCTCTAGCAGGAGGAGTTCCTGTGGCAATTGAAACAACGGCAGAAACAGAGTTTAAACTACAGCCTAGACAGATTGAAGAAGTCATTACAAGCAACACGAAAGCCCTTCTTTTATGCTCTCCTAATAATCCAACAGGAAGCTCACTATCTAAAGAAGAGCTGCAGGCTATTGCGGATATTGTAATAAAGCATGACTTGCTTGTTATCACGGATGAAATATATGCAGAATTAACATATGATGAAGAGTTTACATCTATTGCTTCTTTAGAAGGAATGAAAGAACGAACCATTATTATTTCTGGCTTTTCTAAAGGGTTTGCCATGACTGGATGGCGTCTTGGTTACATATGTGCACCAACTGAGATTGCTAAAGCAATGCTGAAAATTCATCAGTATACAATGATGTGTGCGCCTACCATGGCACAATATGGAGCAATTGAAGCACTACAAAATGGGCAGCATGACGTAGAAGAGATGAGAAAAAGCTATCGCAGAAGACGGAACTATATGGTGAAGTCATTAAACCAAATTGGTCTGGAATGCCATTCTCCCGGAGGAGCGTTTTATGTATTCCCGTCTATCAAGAAAACTGGATTGTCATCGGAAGAATTCGCTGAGCAGCTTTTACTTGAAGAGCGAGTAGCTGTGGTGCCAGGCAATGTATTTGGAAAAGGCGGAGAGGGACATATTCGCTGTTCATACGCCTCTTCAATGGAATCATTAGAAGAATCCATAAAACGGATTAGCCGTTTTGTTGAAAATAAGTTATAATAAAAATAAGATATTATGTCATATCGTATAGACGGTTTGATATAATATCTTTTTTGCTATGATGAAATGTAGTGTTAGTTTATATTTGTGACGAAATTGGTAAATAATAAATATAGTATAACTACTTTTTGATTCAATCTATGAACTGTGCTATAATTTTAAATTGGCTATAATGGTGAAAATAATAAGGTATCTAGGAGTGTTTATATGTCAAAATTTGAAATCGGTACTGTTACAAAAGGTAAAGTAACAGGAATTCAACCATACGGTGCATTCGTTGCATTAAATGAAGAAACTCAAGGATTAGTTCATATCTCAGAAGTAAAACATGGCTTCGTTAAAGATATTAACGAACATTTATCAGTAGGAGACGAAGTAAACGTTAAAGTTTTATCTGTTGATGAGTCAACTGGTAAAATTGGTTTATCTATTCGTGCAACTGAGCCAGCTCCAGAAAAAACTGAAGCTTCTGCACCTAAAAAACCTGCTAAAAAGCGTCAAGGTCAAGCAACAGTTCACACTGAATCTACTCAAGGATTCAACACATTAAAAGAAAAATTAGAAGAGTGGATTGAGCAATCAAACCGCGAAGATCTAATTAAGAAATAAGAAAAAAAGAAGGATAGCTTAGCTATCCTTCTTTTTTTAATGTTCCGTTCTAGGTTCTGTACGCTCTACTTCAGCAGAAGGTTTAAATAATAGACCTAGGTTAATCAGTCCTGCGATTCCAACCAATCCATAAATAATGCGGGAGAAAGCAGATGTTTGACCGCCGAAGATTGCTGCTACTAAATCAAATTGAAAAAAGCCAATAAGTCCCCAGTTAATTGCTCCAATAATCGTTAATACGAGCGCAATGCGTTGAATACCACTCATGATGAACCCTCCTTGTTTTGTAGTTCACTTATTAGCCTGCTTTTTTTTGAGGGAAATATGCATGTTTACTTTTGGAAGATACAGACAAATAAACGTTCATTTGGATGGGGTGAGCGTCTAGTCAACAGGGAATAATCTTTAGGAAGTCAATTTTCTTTACAATCAAAAAGTTGTTCTTCATAATGATGCATGTAATCAAGCTCGTAAGGAGGAGTTTATAGTGAACAATTTTACATTTTATAATCCTACAAAATTAATTTTTGGTAAAGGTCAATTAGAGCAATTAAAAACAGAAGCAGGGCGCTTTGGTAAAAAGATATTATTAGTATACGGCGGAGGAAGCGTAAAACGCAGCGGTTTATATGATCAAGTAATGGATGTACTGAATGACATGAATGCAGAAGTACATGAGTTAGCGGGAGTAGAGCCGAATCCTCGTCTGACAACTGTTCGAAAAGGAATCGATATTTGTAAAGAAAACGGTATTGAATTTTTACTTGCAGTAGGCGGAGGAAGCGTAATCGATTGTACAAAAGCAATCGCAGCAGGCGCAAAATATGATGGAGACGTATGGGACATCATTAACCGCGACGTATTCGCAGCTGAAGCTCTTCCATTTGGAACAGTGCTGACATTAGCAGCAACAGGTTCAGAAATGAATGCTGGTTCTGTTATTACAAATTGGGAAACACAAGAAAAATACGGCTGGGGCAGTCCGGCAACATTCCCTCAATTCTCTATCTTAGATCCGGTTAATACATTTACTGTACCAAAAAATCAAACAGTTTATGGCATGGTCGACATGATGAGCCACGTATTTGAACAATATTTCCATGCTGCAACAAATACACCCCTTCAAGATCGCATGTGTGAAGGAGTACTGCAAACGGTTATTGAAACGGGACCAAAGTTATTAAACGACTTAGAGAACTACGAGTTACGTGAAACGATTTTATACAATGGTACAATCGCATTAAACGGTATGTTACAAATGGGACACCAAGGCGATTGGGCTACTCACAATATTGAGCATGCGGTATCAGCTGTATATGACATTCCACATGCAGGTGGATTAGCAATTTTATTCCCGAACTGGATGAAACACGTAATGGATGAGAACGTAGATCGCTTCAAGCAAGTAGCTGTACGCGTATTTAACGTAGATACGGAAGGCAAGACAGATAAAGAAGTAGCACTTGAAGGTGTTGATAAGCTTCGTGAATTCTGGTCAAGCCTAGGTGCACCAACTCGCTTAGCTGATTATGATATTGGTGAAGATAAATTAGATCTTATGGCTGATCGTGCGATGGCTAAAGGTGAATTTGGTAAATTTAAAAAATTAAACAAAGAAGATGTACTAGCAATTCTACGCGCTTCTTTATAAGATTCTCGATAAAAAACGCCGTGCAAACCGCACGGCGTTTTTCTATTCATGATGGGTAAGCTTTTTCTGCTGTTTGGTTTTCAAATCATCCCGAACGGTCTTATCAGAAAGAGGAACTCCGCTGTAATAAGCCGCTCTTCCTAGTAAATGCCCAGCGATAGGAGAGGTGATAAACACAAAGACAATCGCTAAAATTAACCGTGCACTAATATGGCCAGTGTCAAGCCAAAAGTAGAGTAAGCAGCCCACTAATATAAACAGGACGCCTAAGGTAGCACTTTTAGAGGCAGCGTGACTTCTTGTATACGTATCAGGCAAGCGAATAAGCCCAATCATGGTTACAACTGTCAGAAGAGACCCTATTAGTACCAAAGCTCCTACAATGATTTCACTGATCACGTTCATATTCAATCACTTCTCCTTTCTCTAAAAACTTAGAAAAAGCAACGGTACCTACAAAGGCTATGATGCCTAGCAGTAAAATGACTTCGAAAAAAGCCTGGGTTCGAAAAATAATCGAGATGATGGCCGTGATGGCAATGATGTTAATTCCAATAGCGTCAAGGGCCATTGCCCGATCAGCAGTCGACGGACCTTTCACCACTCGATAAACAAACCCAATAGTTGAAGCAGAAATGAGAATGAGCGAAACGTTTAAAAAAATATCGAGCATTTAACGACTCACCTCCATAATAGCTTTTTCGAATGTTTGCTGAATATCTGTAATAATGTCATCAATATCGTCTGTATTGATTGCATGAATATAGATAGTAGAATTATCATCTGACACATCCATCACCAGTGTGCCTGGCGTTAGCGTAATTAAAAGAGAAAGAATGGTAATTTCCCATTCACTCTCCAGACGGGTTGGCATTGCAAAGATGGCTGGCTGGATATTTAATTTAGGGCGCAATACGTCCTTAGTCACTGCAATATTGGCTTTGAATAATTCTCGTATAAAAATAAACAGCAGCTTAATGATCGCATACACTTTATGCAAGTAAAAACGTCTGTGAAAAAAACGGCGGAAAACAACCAGCAGTACCGCTCCCCAGAAAAACCCTATAATAAAGGAAGGCAGTGTCCAAAGCCCTCTCAAAAACATCCATGTGAATGCAATGATTACGTTTAATAATAGTTGAAATGACATGCAGATCTACTCCTTTAACACCGATTGGATATAAATTGAAGGATCCATAAGCGTTTGAGCGGCTGTTGACACATAAGGAATAACAGCTTCTGCACCTAGTCCTAAAAAGACAGAAACAGCAAGTAAGATAGCGGATGGGTATAGAATTCCTTTAAGGGATACCTTTTCCTGACCAGCAGAAAGCGTAGGTTCACCCCAGAAGCAGCTCATGAAAATCTTAATGGCAGAATATAAAACGAGCAGGCTTGAAACTAGTAAAACCGCTACAAACGTGTAGCTCTCTGATTCTAAGCCGCCCTGAACTAAAAGGAATTTTCCAATAAAGCCGCTTAAGGGAGGAATTCCTGCCAACGAAATAATAGCGATAAAAAACATCCAGCCAAGCAGCGGGTAGTCTTTAATTAATCCACCCATTTTCTTTAATTTTGTTGTTCCAGTTATTCGAATGATGCTTCCAGCAAGAAGGAAGAGAGCTGCTTTAATAATCATGTCGTGAATCAAATAATAAATGGCTCCTTCAAAACCTGCTTTTGTTGTTAAAGTCACCCCATAGACAATGACTCCGACAGCAATAATAATGTTATAAATTAAAATTTTATTAACATCCGAATAAGCAATGGCGCCTACTGCACCAACAACAATCGTCAAAAGCGCAACGTAACCGATAATTTGATGAGTGAATTCAGGGTGGTGATAAAACAGTAAAGTAAAAGTCCTGAAAATCGAATAAACTCCTACTTTTGTTAGCAACGCACCAAACAATCCGATAATGACGGGTGGAGGCGCACTGTACGACCCTGGAAGCCAAAAATACATTGGAAATAAAGCTGCTTTTAATGCAAATACAATAAATAAAAGCATGCCAATGGTTGTTAAAATTCCCGGTTGGTTTGCCTCAGCAATTCGCTGTGAAAGATCTGCCATGTTGAGAGTTCCTGTTACGGCGTACAAATAAGCAACAGCAATTACAAACAAAGCGGATGAAATGACATTGACTAAAATATACTTAAGAGACTCTCGAAGCTGTGCTTTTGTACCGCCAATTACAATAAGAGCGTACGAAGACATAAGCATGACTTCAAAAAAGACAAATAAGTTAAAGATATCACCTGTCAAGAAAGCGCCGAATACGCCTACTAATAAAAACTGCACAAACGAATAAAAGTAAAAACGTTCACGTCTTTCGCCAATTGTATGAAAAGCAAAAAGAACGCAGCATAGTGTTACGATACTAGCAGTAAGTACGAGAAGGGAAGCGAACATGTCCGCTACTAGAACAATTCCAAAAGGAGGTTTCCAGTTCCCAAGCTCGTGAGTTAAAACACCTTTTGATTGAACCAACTGTACTAAATATGCAGCCAAAGCAGTGGTGGTGATTAATGATAAAACACTGATTATCCTTTGAAGTTTAATATTGTCTTTGAAAAAAATGAGCACAACACCTACAACAAACGGGATAAGCAGTGGGATGATTACAAAATTACTCGTCATGTTCATTTCCCCTTAACTTGTCCATATCGTCTGTTCCGAGTTCTTGATAAGCCCTGTAAGCTAGTACAAGGAAAAAAGAAGTGACGCCAAAGCTTATGACAATGGCAGTTAAAATTAGTGCTTGAGGTAAAGGATCTGTATAAGAAGAAGCCTTTTCTCCCAGAAGGGGAACACTTCCTCCTTTTAATCCGCCCATCGTTAAAATCAACAGGTGAACGCCGTGGCTTAATAAGCCTGTTCCAATAATAATTCGCAGTAAGCTGCGGGATAACATAAGATATACAGCGGCAGTAAATAGAATCCCTGCCACTATGGACATTAATATTTCCACTATTCACTCTCTCCAATCGTTTGAATAATGGTCATCGTAACACCAACAACTACTAGATATACACCTAAATCAAATAGTACAACTGTAGCTAAAGATGTTTTCCCGAGAAGAGGAAGGTTAAAATAGCTGTACGTGTGAGTGAGAAAGGGGACTTTGAAAATAAATGACCCCAGCCCGGTTAAAATAGCTAGCAGCAGTCCGGAAGCCGCAACCTTCTTATAATCAAATGGGATGACTTTCGATACGGTTTTTATATCGAAAGCCAGCAGTAGTAATACAAGGGCAGCTGAGGTAGTAAGTCCCCCAACAAACCCTCCTCCAGGTGTATAATGACCTGCAAAGAAGAGATGAATGGCAAAAATGATAATAATGAACGTGACTACTTTTGTCGTTGTTTGTAAAATCAAATCATTTTTTTTCACTCTTCTTCCTCCTTTGTTAACCGAAGACGAACCATGCCATAGATAGCAAGAGCTGCTATACAAAGTACGGTAATTTCAAATAATGTATCAAATCCGCGGAAGTCAACAAGGATCACATTCACCATGTTTTCGCCGCCTGCTTTTTCATAACTATTTTCAATGAAGTAATGTGAGATGGATTCAAATAGTTTTGTGCTGTTTGCTGATATGCCAAGCAATGTAACGGTCGCTCCTACAAGAAGGGCAACCAGTAAGTTTGGCAGCTGAAACTTCACCCTTACTTTTCGCTTGCGAAACTCCGGCAAGTAGTAGAAACATAGTAAAAACAGGGATACGGATACAGTTTCAATCACTAATTGAGTCAAAGCTAAGTCAGGGGCACGGAATAATATGAAAAATAAAGAAAGTGTATACCCGGCAACTCCCAGCGAAATAATGGCTGTGAGGCGTGATTTTGCCAATAAAGTTGTAATAGTAGCTGCAACCATTACAAATGCTAGTATGGCTTCATAAACGCCGATAGAAGCAGTATCTTTTAGATCAATTGCAAAGGCATTCTGAGAAAAGAGCGTTACGAGGAGTAAAATGCCTATAAACGTAAAAATGATTAAAAGATAGTCTCTAATAAATCCTGTCATTAATGTTTTCATGATACGGGTTGAGCCTTTTTCCATCCTTTTAATTCCATAATTATAGCCGTTATTAAGCGTTAAAGAAGAAGGGAATCGTGTATAAATTTTTGACCACTTTTGAAGCGTCATAAATAACAAAATACCAAATGTGATGACCCCTAACGTCATAAATAATTCTGGCGTAAAGCCGTGCCAAAATTTGATATGCACTTGATATTCTTTACCTGCCTCTAGCAGGCTAGGTGCGATAGAGGCCATTGTTGGCTCAATAATAGTTGATTCTAATAAATTAGGAGCAAAGCCAAAAATAACAACCAGTGATGCTAAAATAACAGGTGAAATAAGCATGCCTACTGGCGCTTCATGCGGCTTCTTCTCCAACTTTTCGGACTGGTATTTGCCTGTAAAGGTTTTAAAGACAAGAATCATACTATAGACGAAAGTAAAAATACTTCCCACCCAAGCAATGATAGGCAGCAAAATTCCCCACGTCTGCATGCTATACATATCCATTTTTGTCACGTTTACCATGCCTGTAAAGAACATCTCTTTACTTAAAAATCCGTTAAAGGGAGGAAGACCTGCCATTGAAAATCCCCCGATGATGGCAATGGTAAATGTCACAGGCATAACGCTCATTAACCCACCTAACTTTCTAATATCACGGGTGCCTGTTTCATGATCGACGATGCCTACTACCATAAACAAACTCCCTTTGAAGGTAGCGTGGTTAATCAAATGGAAAACGGCTGCAGTAAGAGCCACTAAGTAGATATTATCGTCTAAAAAGTCATAGTAAATAGCTGCGCTGCCTACTCCTATAAGGGACATAATCATCCCGAGCTGACTAATCGTTGAAAAGGCTAAAATTCCTTTCAAATCTTGTTGCTTTACTGCTGAAAATGAGCCCCAAAGCAGCGTAATTAGTCCTACAGTTGAAATAACAAAAAACCAAGTGGCGCTTATAGCAAATACAGGGCTGAGTCTTGCTAAAAGATAAATTCCCGCTTTTACCATTGTAGCTGAATGAAGGTATGCACTCACTGGGGTTGGAGCTTCCATAGCATCTGGCAGCCAAATATGAAAAGGAAACTGAGCAGATTTTGTAAAGGCCCCTAATAAAATGAGGACTAGAGCTGGAATAAATAGATGACTAGATGTCACTACATCTACGTTTGAGATAATTTCGCGTATGCTGAAAGTACCTGTCATGACATATAACAACACAATTCCTGCTAATAAGGAAAGTCCTCCGAATACGGTAATAAGCATAGATTTTAAGGCTCCGTATTGAGATTTCTCTCGTTTGTACCAATAACCAATCAATAAAAAAGATGAAAGGCTTGTTAATTCCCAAAAGCTGTAAAGGCTCATTAGATTGTCTGATAATACAACTCCTAGCATAGAACCCATAAAAAGAAGCAAATAGACATAAAACGAATGCAGTGCTTCTTTTGTCTTAGAAAGATAATAAATGGAGTAAAGAATAACAAGTGTCCCAATTCCGGTGATTAATAGAGAAAATAGAAGCCCAAGTCCATCCACATAAGCATCAAAGTTAATGCCTAGACTAGGTATCCATTTCATGGAATGTAGATATGTTTCCCCCTTAGAAACGCCACTAATATATTGTGTGAAGTAAATGAACAACACAAGTGGAAGAGGTAAAACGAACCACCCTGTATGAATACGCTGGAATTTCTTATACAGAAGCGGAACAAAAAAGGCTAATAAAAAAGGCGATAAAATCACCAAATGCAACCACGACAAAAGACAAACCTCCTTGTGATATTCAATTCTGTAACCGATTATATAATAATTTAATTATGCATGCATCCATGCTAATTCTTAGTATCAGCGGAATTTTCAAGGCTTATTAAATAAATAGAAACTCGTCAAAAAAACCATAAAAAAAATATAAAAAAATTTTTTTAGACGTATAAAAATCAGATGAAATTGTCACTCTAAGAGTGAGGTGATGGAAATGTATAGGAAACAAATAACCATCAGTTTTCTCATTTTTACCGCCCTATGCATGAGCGGATTTGTACTTAATAATCACTTAGAAATGAAAGAAGAAAACAGGATGCTAATCACTTCTGAAAACCAAGCTGAAAATTCCATATCAATAGACTCTTCCCTGTTAAAAGCCTCTTATAAACCGAGACAATATGTAAAAATAGGTGAAATGAACTATATTGCACCAAGCGATAAGCAAATAAAAAACGATTGAAGACCACTCTTTAGTCGTTTTTTATTTGCTTATTATTTGCGTAATCGTGCATGAATTACGTCCTGTAATCAAAGAACATTAGTTGACTTCACAACTGAATTTATCGTTAAATAAAAGGGTACATACAATGATTGCAGTTTCAACAAACTATAATGATTGTGTCAAATTGTAAGTGGATTCACTTGAATTCAGCTAACAGTTTCGATAAAGTGAAAAATAAAGATATTTTAATGGAGGAACAGACTATGACACATGTTCGTTTTGATTATTCAAACGCGTTATCATTTTTTGGTGAACATGAACTTACATACTTACGTGATGCCGTGAAAGTAGCTCACCATTCAATTCATGAGAAAACAGGTGCGGGAAATGACTTTTTAGGATGGGTAGACCTTCCTACAGAGTATGACAAAGAAGAATTTGCACGCATTCAAAAAAGTGCAGAAAAAATTAAATCTGATTCAGATGTATTAATTGTTATCGGTATTGGAGGATCTTACTTAGGTGCTCGTGCTGCTATTGAAATGCTTCAGCATTCATTCTATAACACATTATCAAAAGAACAGCGTAAAACGCCGCAAGTTATTTTTGCTGGCAACAACATCAGCTCAACATACATGAAAGACTTAATGGACGTTTTACAAGATAAAGATTTCTCTATTAATGTTATTTCAAAATCTGGTACAACAACAGAACCAGCGATTGCTTTCCGTATCTTCCGTAAATTATTAGAAGAAAAGTACGGCAAAGAAGAAGCGCGCAAGCGTATTTATGCAACAACAGATAAAGCACGGGGCGCATTAAAAACATTAGCGGACGAAGAAGGCTATGAAACATTTGTTATTCCAGATGACGTAGGCGGTCGTTATTCCGTATTAACAGCGGTTGGCTTATTACCAATTGCCGCTGCAGGTCTTGATATCGAACAAATGATGAAAGGGGCAGCTGATGCTCAAGAAGCATTCTCATCATCAGAGCTAGAAGAGAACCCTGCTTATCAATATGCTGTAGCTCGTAACGTTCTTTATAATAAAGGAAAAACAATTGAAATGCTGATTAACTATGAGCCAGCTCTTCAATATTTTGCTGAGTGGTGGAAGCAGTTATTTGGCGAAAGTGAAGGAAAAGACCAAAAAGGTATTTACCCTTCATCTGCTAACTTCTCAACGGATCTTCATTCTTTAGGTCAATATGTACAAGAAGGTCGTCGTGATATTTTTGAAACAATTGTACAAGTTCAAGATTCTCGTCATGAGCTAACAATTGAAGAAGATGCAGCGGACTTAGATGGATTAAATTACTTAGCTGGTGAAACAGTTGACTTTGTAAATAAAAAAGCGTTCCAAGGTACAATGCTTGCTCACACAGATGGAGGCGTTCCAAACTTAGTTGTAAACATTCCGGCGTTAGATGAGTATACGTTTGGATATGTTGTATATTTCTTCGAAAAAGCGTGCGCAATCAGCGGCTATTTATTAGGCGTAAACCCATTCGATCAGCCGGGAGTAGAAGCATACAAAGTAAATATGTTTGCTCTTCTTGGAAAACCTGGTTTTGAAGAGAAAAAAGCAGAATTAGAAAAGCGTTTGAAATAAGTAAAAAGAGGCCGGTACAAAAGTATTTTAGCCCAAGTGAAAAACGAACCATTGATCAACATGTTTGATTAGTGGTTCGTTTTTTTTGGGTATGGTGAATATAGTTTCATCTGTTTAGTTCCTTCTAGCAGTTGATTGGAGGGCAAGGCGAAGACTCCTGCGGGAAAAGCGGAAGGGATGAGACCCCGCAGGAGCGCAAGCGACGAGGAGGCTCATCGGCCGCCCGCGGAAAGCGAAGCCTTGCACGGAAATCAACTGCGGTGTCACAAGCGATTTATACGAGCTACTTTATCCAGTATGTTCGTCTTTAGGTTGGATTCATTTAGTTATGTCTCAACCTCTTTTTTGCTTTTGAGATAAAGGATAAAACGCTGGAAAAAGGACATGTTAAAACAGAGGAGGGATAACATGATTGAATTATCTTCAAGATTAGATGGCACATTATTCAAGCTTTATGAATTAGAAAAAACGCTTAAGCCGCTTGGGTATAACATTGGAGGAAATTGGGATTATGATCATGGTTCATTCGACTATAAGATGAATGATGAAGTCGGCTATCAGTTTTTACGTATCCCGTTTACAGCTACGAATGGAGAACTGGATTCTAAAGGAACAACCGTACAAATTGGTACGCCATTTTTACTTTCACATAAATATCAAATTGGTCTAGATGACAATGTTCACAATGGAAATGTGAGTGCTTCATTTAATCAGTTTGCAGAACCCCAAGACGCAGACGCTTCACTTCCAGAAAAGTATATCAGCTTAGGAGAAGAGCTAATTAGAGAGGCAGAAGAGGCGCTGCTTCAGTAATTGAAGAAACTATTCTTTTTTTAAACTCTCTAATTTTTTCACAAAAATATGTTCGTACATGACTTGACTAATCAACTCGTTTGTTTTAATCATTTCATTCACCCCCAAATTTTGCGCATTTTGAATATGCTTTTTTGTTAACAGTTCAACGATGCTGTAAATAGAAGGGTTCAATCCTTGCAGAGCGACTAACGTAACAATTGTATTCATGTCTGCATATTCTTCTGTCTTATGCTGATCCGCAGTAATCAGCACTTTTTTTGCGTACCGAGCGTTGGCAAGTTCTAATACTTCATAGTGAGAGGGACTTCCTTTAATAAAATGAACGCGATCACAAATCATGGGGTTTTTAGTCAGAGAGTCGTCGATAAGAACAATGTCTTCTTTATGAAATGCGTCGCGATAAGACTCTAACACGAGTTTGGCGCGCTCATTCCACCCGACAACGATGAAGTGATCTTTTCCATAAAATTTTAAATTCCCTTCCAAATAAGCACTCTCAGCGGAAACAGCAATTTTAGAAAGCGTGACAAAATAAGTAGTAATAAATCCAGTTCCGATCAGGACTAAAATAATTGCAGCTAACCTTCCAATCGTAGTGGTCGGAGCAAAATCACCGTACCCTATAGTCGAGATTGTAATAATAACCCACCAAATTCCTTCAAACACATTCCCAAACGTTTGCGGCTCTAGGAAATGTATAAGCATGCCGAAAAGTAGAACAAGGCAGCCGATAATAAAAAGAAGCCGCACTAAAATAGAACGACGAAAAAGTCGAAATAATAGCCATTCCATCATAAAAAAACCTCCAGTGATTAGTCATAGCCACAGTATGACCATTTTTCACTGAAGGTATAAGATATCTTTATCTTTTTACTTCGTAATATTCAATCCATTCTTTGTCTGGACCGTAGAAAAATAAGTATCTTGCTCCATTTGGCAAAGTTACAATGTTTTCTTCCACAAATGAAACGCCTGCTGATTTTAAACGCTCAAACTCCTCTTCAATTCCGTCTACCGCCAGCGCAAAATGATGAACTTTACCTTCGTTAGGTAAGCTTGAGTTATACCCTTGAATTAACTCTACGATTACATTGCCTTCTAAACCTAGAAAAGCTAGTTTCAAAGACGGATCGGTATGTGGTAGTGTTTCGATGAGCTCTAATCCCACTTTTTGTGTATAAAACTCAATAGATTCTTCTATATCCTTTACTTGAACGCCTACATGTTCAAATTTTAAAATTGCCATATGCATCACCCGTATCTATAGTATGTAAAAACTATGAAATATATTAAAGAGAAAGGATATAGAAGTCAAGATAGGGCTGCTTATCAGGAAAGGGCTCTTAAATCATATTTTTGCTGGAGTGAATAGGGTAGAGGCTTCCATCAAGAGCAAACGAAATTTTACCTGTTTCTTCAGATACAACTAAAATTAATGCATCCGATTTTTCCGACATTCCAATGGCTGCACGGTGACGTGTTCCTAATTTTTTGTTCGTTGAAATAATAGACGAGAGAGGTAAAACATTAGCAGCTGAAATAAGCTGATTATTTCTAATTAGGACGGCTCCGTCATGTAAGGGTGTTCCTGGATAGAACAGCGTCTCAACTAGCGTAGCGCTGACAGGAGCTTGAATAGGCATTCCTTTTTGAATAAGAGGGTCTACATTTTGTTCCCGTTCAATGACAATTAAAGCGCCGTGACGTTTCTCAGAAAGGTTATGAATAGCTAAGGACAGAGCAGCATATTCAAATGTATAAGGCGATAAGTAATGACGCAAGTAATAAGAGGCGGCCGTAGCTTGAACATCTTGAAATAACCTTCTCATCTCCTCAAAATCACATAGGATACAATGATCACTCGTGTCTAAATGCTTAATTAAATTAGAGGCTTCAGTTGAAATCTGCTGTAAATATGTTCGCACGTTATTTTTAATTGTATCGTCTAATTGAAAGGATGGTCTCTCCATCTTATACAGCTCCTATCTGTCAGTGTTATCTGTAATGTGTGCTAATGTGGGTGAATTATCCGTAAAGCTTATAAATCCCTTATTAATTTTATAGAGAGATTTATTTTGTGTTTTATTTAGCAAGAGAATATAAAAAGTTGGAGAAAAAAGAAAGCGTTTCATAAACTGATATGTTCACATTTGGGTTAAATTTACATATGTTGTTTTAAATAAAAGTATAGATATTTCTGTGAATTTAAAGTATAGTTTTCTTATCGGATATACGATTTTTAATGTTGACAAATATTCTAAATATGCTAAAATTTTTAAAAAATGCTTATCAAGAGTGGTGGAGGGATCTGGCCCACTGAACCCCGGCAACCTGCTTAGCAAGGTGCTAATTCCAGCAAAGTGTGTATCATTTTGAAAGATAAGGTAAAAATTTATTGCCTACCCAGTCTTTCAATATGGAAGACTTTTTATTTTGATATAGCGCAAGCAATAATTTAAGGAGGGACACCAATGACTGTAACTCCCGACTTAAAACAAATCTTTGAACACGTTGAAGCAAAGTAAGAATTAAATAGTTTCGCTGACTAGACACACTAGAGGCGGTTTTATCCAATTCTAGTGGGTAAAACCGTCTTTTTTTATTGGATAACGCGGATAACTAAGAATTGGAGTGAAGAAAATGGCAGATTTATATACGTACGAAAACTGGAGCGATACATTTCCAGAGTTCAACAGTGAAGATGAAACAAAAGGAGCCCTTTCAGCATTGCAGTGGGCGTATGATACCTACGGAGATTCAATTATCTATGCATCAAGCTTTGGGATCGAAGGAATCGTGTTAATTGATTTAATTTCAAAAGTGAAAAAAGATGCTGAAATTGTCTTTTTAGATACGGGCGTTCATTTTAAAGAAACATATGAAGTGATTGATGCAATTAAAGAACGCTTCCCTGATTTACGTATTCATATGAAAAAACCGGATTTAACTCTTGCAGAACAAGCTGAAAAACATGGAGATGAGCTTTGGAAGAGTCAGCCTAACCTATGCTGTCAAATTCGAAAAATCATCCCATTAAGAGAATCTCTTGCTCCTTATGATGCGTGGATTTCTGGTTTGAGACGCGAGCAGTCTGAGTCTCGTGCCAATACGAATTATTTTAATAAGGATGAGAAATTCAAGAAGGTGAAAGTTTGTCCGTTAATTCATTGGTCTTGGAAGGAAATTTGGCGCTATGTGTATAAGCATGATTTGCCATATAACAAACTTCATGATCAAGGCTACCCAAGTATCGGCTGTGAGCCCTGTACCGCACCTGCCTACAATGTAGACGATTTACGTTCAGGAAGATGGGCAGGTACGCAAAAAGTTGAGTGCGGATTACACGAATCTTAAATACGAAAGAGCTGAATAAATGATGCTTTTATATGTTGCCTTTATCATTGCACTTTTTTTTGCAATGAATATTGGGGCAAGCGGTGCAGCAGCTGCTATGGGCGTTTCATACGGCTCCGGTGCGATTAAAAAGCGAAGAGTGGCCCTGTTCATCTGTGCTATAGGTATTGTGCTTGGAGCCATTACCGGAGGCGGTGAGGTGGTGAAAACCATCAGTTCAGGTATCATACCTGAAAAATTACTGTCAGTAGAGTTAGTTATTATCATTCTGGCTGCTGCAACGCTGTCACTCTTTTTCGCGAATTTGATTGGTATCCCTCTATCAACAAGTGAAGTAACAGTTGGCTCAGTTGTTGGAGTAGGAGTAGCTTATCAATCGCTGTATGTAGAAAAACTTTTAGTTGTAATGTCTTTTTGGATCATTGTTCCGCTTGTTTCATTTGTCATTGCTTTTTTAATTGGGAAAGTGATAAAGCGCAGAGCGCATAAAAAAGAAGCAGAGGGAAAGTGGAAAAGAGTTTTAACGATTTTAGTTATAGTGACGGGATTCTTTGAAGCTTTCTCAGCTGGAATGAACAACGTGGCAAATGCTGTCGGTCCTCTAGTAGGAGCTGGATTAATGGATGCTAAAACGGGTGTTGTATCAGGAGGGTTGGCGGTCGCGCTCGGAGCTCTTTTACTAGGAGGCCGAGTTATTGAAACAAACGGAAAAAAAATTACTCGCTATTCTGTAGGAGAAGGGTGCATTATCTCAGGTACTGGTGCTTCTCTTGTCACAGTCGCTTCATTGTTTGGTTTGCCAGTACCTCTTACACAGGTTACTACGTCTTCTATCATTGGAATAGGCGCAGCGAAAACGGGATTTACGAAAGAACAGCGCGAAGTGGTTATTCAAATGTTGAAGGTTTGGGTGGTATCGCCTGTATTTTCACTCGTAATCTCATATGTTCTTGTGAAATTAGTACTTGAAAGCGACTTATATTCATTTGTGGTGCTAGCTAGCGGATGTATTGCCACAGCAGGTATTCTAAGCTTAGCTAGAACGACTAGAAGAAAAAGAGCAAGCTTGCAGTCGGAAAAAGAAAAAATGACTGCGTGATTCAAGTGCTTTTTATTATATTGTGTTAATTATTTAAGGAGGATTTTACAAAATGACAACAATTCAAGCACACGGTGGAGAATTAATTAATTTATATCAACCAACATATGACTACACTTCACTAACAAAAGAAATCGAAGTAGATAACATGGCTCTAAGTGACTTAGAACTAATTGGAATTGGTGCTTACAGCCCAATTACAGGGTTTTTAGGAGAAAAAGATTATCAATCAGTTGTTGAAAATATGCGTCTAGCAGATGGAACAGTATGGAGTATTCCTATCACTCTTCCTGTAACAGAAGAGCAAGCTAAAGAATTAAACATTGGCGACAAAGTAAAACTTGTTCAAAACGGCGTAACGTATGGTGTTTTAGAAGTTTCTGAAGTATATACGCCAAATAAAGAAAAGGAAGCGGAAAACGTGTACCGCACAGCAGAACTTGCTCATCCTGGCGTGAAAAAAATGATGGAACGCCCAAATGTATACGTAGCAGGTCCAATCGTACTTGTAGAACGTACACCTAAAACGCGTTTTGAAAAGTATTACCTAGATCCAACTGAAACAAGAGCAGCATTTGAAGAACGCGGTTGGAAAACGGTTGTTGGATTCCAAACTCGTAACCCTGTTCACCGTGCGCACGAATATATTCAAAAAACGGCATTAGAAATTGTAGACGGCCTGTTCTTAAATCCTCTTGTAGGAGAAACAAAGTCAGACGACATCCCAGCAGATATCCGTATGGAAAGTTATGAAGTACTTTTAGAGAACTATTATCCTAGCGATCGTGTAGCTTTAGCAGTTTTCCCTGCTGCGATGCGCTATGCTGGACCTAGAGAAGCTATTTTCCATGCAATGGTTCGAAAAAACTTTGGATGCACGCATTTCATTGTAGGCCGTGACCACGCTGGTGTTGGTGACTACTATGGAACATATGATGCACAAAAAATCTTCAGTAACTTTACAGCAGATGAATTAGGAATTACACCTTTATTCTTTGAACACAGCTTCTACTGCAAGAAGTGTGAAGCGATGGCATCAACGAAAACATGCCCTCACAGCAAGGAAGATCATATGATTCTATCTGGAACAAAGGTACGTGAAATGCTTCGTAACGGAGAAGTGCCACCAAGCACATTCAGTCGTAAAGAAGTAATTGAAGTGTTAATTAAAGGATTAGCAAAACAAAAATTATCTTCAAAATAAGGAGCGGTTGAAGTGAGCAAATCAACAAACATTACGTGGCATGATGCTGGAATTACAAAAGAGGAAAGACGCGAGCAAAATAATCATCACAGTTTTGTATTATGGTTTACAGGTCTTTCGGGTTCAGGTAAATCTACCGTAGCAAACGCAGTGGCAAAAGCGCTTTTTGATAAAAATATTCGCAACTATGTATTAGATGGTGACAATGTTCGTTTCGGCTTAAATAAGAATCTAGGGTTTTCTGCTGAAGATCGTACAGAAAATATTCGCCGTATCGGTGAGGTTTCTAAGCTATTTGTAGACAGCGGTCAAGTGGTACTAACAGCATTTATCTCTCCATTCCAAGAGGATCGCGCTCAAGTGCGTGAGATCTTAGAGGGGAATGAATTTTTGGAAGTATACGTGGAGTGTCCGTTAGAAGAATGTGAAAAAAGAGATCCAAAAGGCCTTTACAAAAAAGCAAGAAGCGGAGAAATCCGTGATTTTACAGGAATTGATTCTCCGTATGAGTCACCGGCTAACCCTGAATTAACAATTAATACAAGCACACAGTCTGTAGAAGAATGTGTACAAACTGTTATTGAATATTTAGCTAACCGAAAATTTATCTAAATGACAGCGGACTTTGTCCGCTGTTCTAATTCAAATTAAAATGTGGGAGCACTGCGGAGACGTGGAAATGATGGAAGGGTGAAAGGCATTCATGGGGAAAGTATATCTAGTCGGTGCAGGACCAGGAGATCCAGATTTAATTACATTAAAAGGGTTGAAAGCAATTCAGCAAGCAGATGTTATCTTATATGATCGTTTAGTGAATAAGGACCTGCTGGAGTATGCTAAAAGTGATGCAGATATCATTTACTGCGGAAAGCTTCCGAACTACCATACCCTCAAGCAAGAAACAATCAACAACTTTTTAGTGAAATTCGCTAAAAAAGGAAAAATTGTAACGCGCTTAAAAGGCGGAGATCCATTTGTATTCGGACGCGGAGGGGAAGAAGCAGAAGCTCTCGTGCAACAGGGCATTTCATTTGAAATTGTTCCAGGAATTACATCAGGTATCGCAGCCGCTGCTTATGCAGGAATCCCTGTCACTCACCGGGAATACAGCGCAAGCTTTGCTTTTGTAGCAGGCCATCGTAAAGATAGCGAGCATGATGCAATCAAATGGGATAGCCTAGCCAAAGGTGTAGATACTCTTGCAATTTATATGGGGGTGCGGAACTTACCGTACATTTGCCAACAGTTAATGAAACATGGAAAAACTTCAGCTACGCCAATTGCATTGATTCACTGGGGAACATGTGCGGACCAGCGCACTGTAACTGGAACTCTTGGTACAATTGTTGATATTGTTAAAGAAGAACAAATTGAAAATCCAAGTATGATTATCGTTGGTGAAGTTGTAAATTTTCATGACCGATTAAATTGGTTTGAGAAGACTGGACAGCATTACTATTCGTATGCACAAGAAGCTTACTAAAGAGGTTGATTATATGGATGCAGTTTTATATGTTTGCCATGGCAGCCGCGTAAAAGAAGGCGCTGATCAGGCAGTTGCTTTTATTGAAAGATGTAAAAATAATCTAGATGTACCCATTCAAGAAGTTTGTTTCCTAGAACTAGCTTCCCCTACTATTGAACAAGGATTTGAAGCATGTATTGAACAAGGGGCTACTCGTATTGCAATTGTGCCTCTTCTGTTATTAACAGCTGCGCATGCAAAGCATGATATACCCGAAGAAATACAAAAAGTGTATGAACGTTATCCACAGGTAGAAGTGCTGTACGGAGAACCGTTCGGCGTGGACGAACGAATTGTTGATATCTTGGTAGAGAGAATCAATGAAACCAATGTGGATAAGCATGAAGATTCGATGGTATTGTTGGTCGGCAGAGGAAGCAGTGATCCTGCTGTAAAAAAAGATTTTAACGAAATAGCTCAACTGCTAAAAGGTAAAGGAGCTTTTAAAGAAGTGAGCACATGCTATTTAGCTGCCGCTGCACCTAATTTAAAAGAAGGCCTACACCTTGCTAAACGAACTTCGTATAAGCAAGTATTTGTTCTTCCTTACCTTTTGTTTACCGGTATTTTAATGAACGAAATTAAGAAAGAGTTGAAGCAGTTATCAACAGATGCCCAGCAGTTTATCTTAGCGAACTACCTAGGTTATCATGATGGACTTGCACACATTTTAAGTCACCAAGTAAAAACGTTATTATCGAGCAAAGGAAATCAATACGATGTATACCGTTATGCTTGATTTAAAGGGTCGTTCGGTCTTAGTAGTTGGGGGCGGAACAATCGCAACTCGTAGAATTAAAGGTTTTTTACAAGAAGGAGCAGCCATTACAGTGGTTGCTCCAACTGTTTCAGCTGAAATAACTGAGTGGGAAGCTAAAGATCAGCTGCGTGTAAAAAGAAAAAAAGTAGGAGAAGAAGACTTACTTAATGTTTTTTTTATTGTTGTGGCTACAAATGATCAAGCTGTTAATAAGTTTGTTAAGCAGCATATTAAAAATGATCAGTTGGTTAATATGGCCAGCAGTTTTTCCGATGGAAATATTCAAATTCCTGCACAGTTTTCTAGAGGGAGATTATCGCTAGCAATATCCACAGATGGCGCTAGTCCTTTGTTGACAAAACGAATCAAAGAAGACTTATCCTCAAATTATGATGAGAGTTACACACAGTATACACAGTTTTTGTATGAATGCAGAGTTCTTATCCACAGATTGAATGTGTCAAAGAGCCGTAAACATGAGTTATTAACAGAAATTATCGATGATCAATACCGGCTGTCTCTAGTAAAACAGAGGGAATTTTTACAACAGATTGAAAAATATAAATAAAAAACGGCCAATTGGCCGTTTTTTTATTTATACATTTTCAACTTCAATGCTTCGAATACCGCTGATTTTTTGAATTTCGTAATACACTTCTGTAGTAGGGCGCTGGTTATTAACTGACACTTTCATTCGTATATACAATTCATTGGTGTCTAAATCTTTAATTCGAATATTTTTAATTGTAATATTCTTTTCTCTAATGCTATTAGTTGTATCAAAGATATTGTGCTTATCAGCCAGCTTGAGTTGAAGAATGAGCTCTTTCTCGCGCAGTTGCCTAGGCCCTAAAATAGTAATAAGGAAGGGAAGAAGTTCAACGCTGATGATAAGCAGTACAACTCCGGTAATAGCTTCAGGATAAAATCCTGCACCTACAGCAATGCCTATACCTGCTGCTCCCCAGATAATAGCCGCTGTTGTAAGCCCTGAGATGCTGTCATTTTCTTTTCGTAAAATGACACCGGCCCCTAAAAAACCAATTCCAGAAACAATTTGAGCGGCCAGACGAAGCGGGTCCATTGTGATGTGATCACCTTTATTAAAGATTTGAGAAGACTCAATCGAAACAATCGTGAGTAAACAGCTAATAATGGAAATTACGAGAGATGTTTTTAAACCAACAGGCTTTCGTTTTAGTTCCCTTTCAATTCCAATAATAAGACCAAGTACAGCGGAAATACCTAATTTGAGCAACATTTCATTTTCCATTATTTTCACCTATTTCAAAAAACATTGTTGTTTATATCTGTATGAAAGAAGAAAAACAGATATGTATCAGTATAGTAAACTTTTCTTCATAATGACAGGTGAAATTCAAAAAAATCTGATTATTTATAAAGGGCTACGATCTTTTCTTTTAATTTGTATTTTTGAATCTTGCCGGATGCCGTCATGGGAAAGTCGTCTATAAAATAAATATGTTCCGGAATTTTGAAA